>JAUIJZ010000125.1 GCA_030430715.1 Alphaproteobacteria bacterium | reverse complement strand
CGCCCCGTTATTAACCGCACACCAGCGCCGATCCCGAAGCTCAGAGGTCTCCGCAATGTCGAGCAAGCCGCAGCCACTCAGCAACGTCCCGCCGGAATTTGAAACCGCGGCGCAGCGCACCGAGCAAATGCTCGGCTTTGTGCCCAACAGCTTTCTGACCATGGCGAAGAAGCCCGCCCTGGCGAATGCGGTGATGCCGTTGCTGCGTTATCTTTGGAGCGACGAGTGCAGCATCGAGCGCCCATTGCGTCCGCTGATTTCTTACATGACCAGTTACGGCGCGGGATGCCGATACTGCCAGGCACACAGCTCACATGCGGCGCGCATACACGGCGTTGACGCCGAAAAGATAGAAAATCTCTGGCGCTACGACACGTCAGAGCTGTTTGACGAAAGAGAGCGCGCGGTGCTCGCGTTCGCGTTCGCCAGCGGCCAACAGCCGAACGCCGTCGAGGAACAACACTTTACGGCGATGCGGCGCTATCTATCTGAAGAGCAGATCATCGATGTCGCCGCCATCGTTGCGATTTTCGGGCTCCTCAACCGCTGGAACGATTCCATGGCCACGGCCTTGGAAGACATCCCCATCGAAACAGCGCGCAGCACGCTCAACGCCAGCGGCTGGACGCCGGGAAAGCACTAAATCTCGCTTGACATTTTCGATACGCAGTGTTTCGTTTCGTAAAAAAGCGTTGATCGCGCTAAACGGGACGAACGCTCAATGGATTCCATTCCCTTCACCGCCGACAAAGCGGTTGCGCGCAATTATCCTTATAATTGCTGGTGGGTCGCCGCCTATCGCGAAGAGGTCGGCCGATCCCTGCTGTCGCGCTGGCTGCTCGATACTCCCGTGCTTTTGTACAGAACTGGCGCGGGCGACGTGGTCGCCATGGAGGATCGCTGCCCGCATCGCCAGGCGCCGTTATCGCTCGGCGTCCTGCGCGATGACGAAATCGAGTGCGGCTACCACGGTTTTCGCTTCGGCGCGAGCGGACGCTGTACGCATGTGCCCACCATGGCCGGCCCGCCGCCCATATCGGTCGAAACCTATCCGGTGCGCGAGTGTGGCCCGTTCGTTTGGATTTATCTCGGCGACCAGCAGCGCATCGACGACGTTCCCCCACCTTACGATATCGGCTGGCCAGCCGATCCTAGTTTCGGAGTCCGCAGCGGGCACATCGAGGTCGCCGCCAACTACATGCTCCTGAAGGAAAATGTGCTTGATCTATCGCACCTCGGTTTCGTGCACGCCAAATCGTTTGGCATCACCGATTTGACGTCCCCGCCACAAGTGACGACCGAGGACGAGACAGTCACCTATTGCCAACGCTTCACCGAAAAGCCGCTGCCCGCCGGCTATGCGCTCGCCCTCGGCATGGAGCCGGGCGTCATTTGGAACCGGGAGACCTATGGGTCCTTCGTTTCGCCGGCGCTGCAAATTTCCTCTGTCGATTTTCGCGACCCCGCCAAACCGGACAGCGAGCCGATGGGACGCATTCGCTTTTGCCACGCTACCACGCCAATTGATCGCACACGCATGCACTATTTCTATATGCTCGGGCGCGACCACGCGCGGGACGATGACGCGATGGACATCTTCGCCAAGGTCATCAAGATCGGCTTTGCCGAAGATCAGGCTGTGCTCGAAGCAATCCAGAATTTCGCCAACCGTTCACCGCGGCGTGGTTCGTCTGGCGAACGCAGCGTGAAGGCCGATGCCGCGGGCGTTCATGCGCGGCGTGCGATCGATCGCTGGATGGCGCGAGAAACGATCCCTACTGACGCGTCATAGCCCGCGAAGCGCACACTCCGGCTCAAAGTCGTTGACACCATATAGTTTCCAATGTAACTATTTGTTCCAGGCGGTTTTCGCATGTCAGCCATGCTGCGGCGCGCGCCTATTCCCGAGATGGAATGATGAGCATTTTGAAGCGAATCCACCACGTCGCTTATCGCTGCAAAGACGCCAAAGAGACGGTCGAATTCTATCGCGATTTGCTGGACATGGATTTTCAGCTGGCATTCGCGGAAGACCATGTCCCGTCGACCGGCGAGTACGATCCCTACATGCACGTCTTTCTCGACGCCGGCGCCGGCAACGTGCTCGCCTTCTTCGAGCTCCCTCAACAGAAGGACATGGGCCGCGATCAAAATACGCCGCAATGGGTGCAGCACATCGCCTTTGAGGTCGACGATATGGACGCGCTTTTGGCGGTCAAAGCCCGTGCGGAAGCGCGCGAAATTGAGATAGTCGGCCCAACCGACCACGGCATTTTCAAGAGCATCTATTTCTTCGACCCCAACGGGCACCGGATCGAATGCGCCGTCAATACCGGCACGGAAGAAGAGCTTGCCGAGCTTCACCGCGTCGCGCCATTGATGCTTGAGGAATGGAGCCGCACGAAAAAGGCGCCGCAGCACGCGGCTTGGCTGCATGAGAAAGCGCGCGCCGCGCATACGGCATCTAAGGGTTCGAGCAAATCATGAAACTTGCCTCCTTAAAACATGGGCGAGACGGTCGCCTTGTGGTCGTTTCAAACGATCTCGCCTGGTGCGCCGATGCATACAGCATCGCTCCGACTTTGCAGGCCGCGCTCGACGATTGGGTTCACGCCGCGCCAAAGCTGGCGTCGCTCGCCGAGGCCCTACAACACGACAGCGTGCCGAAAGAGCGATTTCGAGAACGCGAGTGCGCGAGCCCGCTTCCGCGCGCCTATCAATGGGCTGACGGTTCCGCCTATGTGAATCACGTCGAGCTCGTGCGCATGGCGCGCAAAGCGGAAATGCCGGCGAGCTTCTGGACCGATCCGCTGATGTATCAGGGCGGCTCTGATTCATTTCTTGGCCCGCGCGACGAAATCCCCCTCGCCGACGAAGCCTGGGGCTGCGATTGCGAAGCGGAGATCGCTGTCATTGTCGACGATACGCCGATGGGCGTCAGCGCCGTGGACGCGCGCGCGCATATAAAGCTGGTGATGCTCGTCAACGACGTTTCTCTGCGGAACCTCATTCCCGCCGAACTCGCCAAAGGGTTTGGCTTTTTCCAGTCAAAGCCGTCCTCGGCCTTCTCTCCTGTTGCGGTGACGCCCGACGTGCTGGGCGAAGCTTGGGACGGCGCCAAGCTCGGCCTTCCACTTTTGACGCGGATCAATGGCGCGGAATTCGGCAAGCCGAACGCAGGCCAGGAAATGACCTTCGATTTTGGCCAGCTGATCGCGCATGCCGCAAAATCGCGTCCGCTGTGCGCTGGCACGATCATAGGCTCCGGCACTGTGTCCAACCGCGACCCCGATGGTTCACCTGGGCGGCCCGTCGCGGCGGGCGGCGTCGGCTATTCCTGCATCGCCGAAATACGCACGATCGAAACCATCAAGGACGGCGCGCCCAGCACACCATTTCTGAAGCACGGCGACAGCGTCGAGATCGAAATGCTCGACGCCACGGGCCATTCGATTTTCGGCGCCATCAGCCAGAAGGTCGCGCCCGCGTGAGCGCAATGCTGCGGCTTGACGCGTTTCTTCCGTATCGCTTGTCCGCCGCGTCCAACGCGGTTTCGAAGGTGATTGCATCGGCCTATCAGCGCCGTTTCAATCTTTCCGTTCCAGAATGGCGTCTGATCGCCGTGCTGCGCGAGGTGGGCGAGTCGACCCAGCAAAATCTCGTACAGCGCACGTTTATGGACAAAGTCGCGGTCAGCCGCGCGGCCGAACGTCTGGTGCAACGCGCTCTAGTCCGTCGCACCGAGGATGAAAGCGATGGCCGCGCGCGATTGTTGTCGCTGACGCGCAAGGGCCGCACGCACTACGACGCCATCGCACCTGAAGCGCGCGCCTACGAAAAGCGCTTGCTTGCCGCGCTGAGCGCGGACGAAGTTGCGGCGCTCCACGCCATGCTGCTGCGCATACAGAATGCCGCCACGGCGTTGGAGGAAGCTGCGCGAGAAAGCAACGCGCAATAGCGCCGTCGCCTTCGATGTGCGGCTGGATGGTGGGCGCGACAAAGATTGAATCTTGCGTCCAAACTGAAATACAATTTGAATCAACGCTTCGGCGGACAATTCCCCGTCCGTTCGCCCCCCGTGAAATCAACTAATTACAAATCGGTCTGCCGGCGTGTCCCGCGCAGAACGAATGTCATTCTTGACCGGCCTATAAGCACGGCCCGCATATCGACTATCCGGCCCAAGCCCGCCCCAACGCGGCGTCCGCTTCATTGTATGACGCTTCGCGGCATGCCGCAGCCAACCTGGCTAAGGAATTCTGAGTTCAGTCCCTTCGTTTGCACGAATCTGAAACCAAAGGACAAAACGTACAAGTTTGCGGACCGTTCCCAATGACCGGGGACGGCGCAGTCTTCGCCGGAAGCGGGACGCTCGCTGATCGAGACCGCGTTGGGGATGCGGCCGCGCTGAGGCGCGCCGGCTCTGATCACCTAGTGGTCGCGACATCCCATGTGTGGACGGCGCTTCGCTGGCAAGGAAAATCTCTGATCATGCTTGGCGGTCGGTGCTGCCATGTGTCCGGCCTGTTTGCGCGGCGCGAACGCCGCTGGCCTTCATGCTCTCCGCGGATCAGATCCCGATCAAAAACACACGTTCAAAAGACGCTCTGGGATGAATGGGTTCGCCTGGTCCCCGGCTCGACCGGTTTTACATGATCTCGAATTGCCCTTTCCAACCTCGCTGCGCACCGCGATGGGACGCGCGTTCTTTTACGCAGCCCGCAACAGCGGCTCGCGATAACTTTCACCCCTGGTCATCAACGCCCAGACCATGCGTGCGATCTTGTTGGCCATCGCGACAGCTGCGATCTTCGAGGTTCTCCGATCGAGCAGCTTCACCAGCCACGGCCGTTTCGTTCCGTGACGCTGGGCATATTTGATGACGGCCAATGACCCCGCGACCAGCAGGCTTCGAAGATAGCCATCTCCGCGTTTCGAAATTCCGCCGAGCCGCTCCTTCCCTCCACTCGAGTTCTGCCGCGGGACCAGGCCGAGCCAGGCCGACAGCGCCCGACCGGAGCGGAAGACCTTGGCGTCGCCGATCGTCGCCGCGAGCGCACTTGCGGCCAATGGCCCGATGCCTGGGATTGTCGCCAATCTGCGGCTCACTTCATTGCTACGATGCCAGATGACGATCTGCCGATCGAGATCAAGGATCTGCATCACTTGCTGGTCGTGCTGATTCACAAGATGGCCGAGGGCTCTGCGAACCATGGGTGTGATGCGTTCATCCGCTTCATCGCAGATGATATGGATCAACCGCTCAAGGCCCAGTCGACCGACAGGCGCTATGACACCGAACTCCGCCATATGAGCGCGGATCGTGTTGGCTAATCGTGTACGGTGCCTGATCAGCTGCGCACGAAGACGATGCATCGATAGGACACTCTGCTGCTCGACCGACTTTACCTCGGCGAAACGCATCGTCGGGCGGGTCACCGCCTTGCAGATTGCCTCTGCATCTGCCGCATCGTTCTTTTGGCTCTTCACGTATGGCTTCACGTACGCCGGTGGCATGAGCTTCACGGCGTGACCGAGCTCACGCAGGCTACGAGCCCAGTAGTGCGCTGTGGCGCATGCCTCGATACCGATCAAGCATGACGGCAGAGCGGAAAAGAACTCCATCACCTTGGGCCGGGTGAGACGTTTGCGGAACACCACCGCACCATCGGCATCCACACCGTGCGCTTGGAATACGTTCTTCGCGATATCTAGCCCTCGTACGGGCTCCAAAATCGCACTTCCACAGCAATTTGCTCAGGAGCGGCGCGCGCTCCAAGCTCGTTGATCATTGACGGCGCATTATTCGGGACGTCGGCTTTGTTCCTGATTTTAATGGACTTTCCACGGGCCGTGTACGGCCCGTCACTCCCACTCAAACATCGATCAAACGGTCGCCGCCTTTCGCCTTCGCTCCGCCAGCTAGCGATAAGAGAGGCAATACCGTCAAGCATACCGTCAACATTATTTTTGTACGCTTCGCTACGTCTACGAACACGCATGCAGCCGACGACCGTCATATTGAGGGCTAGCTTTGCTCGCACCATCGGTAAATGCGCGGTGGCGTTATCGTTTCACCGTTTCCGCGCGTTTTCCAGCGTTGGGCCGCAACCCAACGATGTCGCCCTCAACTGTCGATTAATTCGCGTACTTTGGCTGCAAAATCGGTGATGACGAACGGTTTCGTGACCACGATCATGCCTGGTTCGAGGTGGCCGTTGCCCACCGCCGCGTTCTCAGCATAGCCGGTGATGAACAGCACTTTCAGGCCCTGACGAGTCACGCGAGCGGCGTCTGCAACTTGGCGTCCATTCATGCCGCCCGGAAGCCCGACATCCGTGACGAGGAGGTCGACCTTGACGTCCGATTGCAGCAATTTGAGACCTTCAGGGCCCGTGCCCGCGTGCAGCACGCGATAGCCCGCTTCTTCGAGCACATCCACCATCAGCATGCGCAAAGTGGCCTCGTCATCGATCACGAGCACCGTCTCTCCGGATCCAGGCTCAATACGGTGTTCGGATGCGGACGGCTCGGCCTCCTCTGCTTGGCCGGCATGGCGGGGCAGATAAAGACAAACAGTGGTGCCTTTTCCGACTTCAGAATAAATTCTGACTTGCCCTCCCGATTGGCGGGTAAAGCCATACACCATAGACAGGCCAAGCCCCGTACCTTGACCGATTGGCTTGGTGGTGAAGAACGGATCGAACGCGCGCGCGATCGTCTCTTCGTCCATGCCGACGCCGCTATCCGTCACACACAGCGATACATATTGTCCTGGCATAAGATCGCGTTCACGAGCGGCGCGATCATCAAGCCATTTATTCGCCGTCTCAACGGTCAGACGTCCGCCACCGGGCGCCATGGCGTCGCGTCCATTGATGCACAGATTGAGCAGCGCGCTTTCAAGCTGCGAAGCATCGACCTTGGTGAGCCATAGACCGGCTTGGCCGACAACCTCGACTTCGACGTCAGGCCCAACTGAACGGCGGACCAATTCTTCCATGCCGACAATGAGCTTGTTCACATCGGTCGGCTTTGGATCCAGCGTTGCGCGACGCGAAAACGCCAAGAGACGCTGTGTGAGCGAAGCGGCGCGGCGCACCGCATCCTGGCCGGCGCTGATATAACGGTCGACGCCCGGCTTGCCATCGGCGATGCGCCGCTCGATCAACGAGAAGCTGCCGCCAACCGCCGCCAAGAGATTGTTGAAATCATGCGCGATGCCGCCTGTCAGCTGGCCGATCGCTTCCATTTTCTGCGCTTGCCGAAGCGCTTCCTCGACCCTGCCCCGCTCGGCCATTTCTTCGGCAACGCGCTGCTCCAGTGTATCGTTAGCGCGTTGGAGCGCGTGGTAGAGCCGTGAATTGTCAATCGCCGTAGCGGCTTGGCCGGCCAGCCCCAAAAGCAGCATAGACTCCCTGCCGGGCTATCACGGCATGGGCCCGATCCGGGTCGGCAATCAGGCGCACGAACACCACCAGCACGACGTGTATGGCCAAATCGTCCTCGCATCCGCGCAAGCATTCTATGACTCGCGTCTCATTCGCGCCGGCAATCTCGCTGATTTCGCCGCGCTTGAGAGCGTGGGGGAACGCGCCTACGAGGTCTACCTCAAGCCCGACGCCGGTCTCTGGGAATTTCGCACCCGCGCGGGAACTCAT
>JAUIJZ010000124.1 GCA_030430715.1 Alphaproteobacteria bacterium | reverse complement strand
TTTCGCGGCGACATTGGTCGCCACGCTGTATCATTACGTGCTGGGGCGCGAAGCGCCCTATGCGTGGCATGAGCCGCCGGTGGTGCTCGGCGTGCTTGGGGGCTTGGGTTTAGTGGTCGGCCCAGTTGGGCTTCTGCGCGCGCGCTGGGGACGCAGATCCGAGCTTGGCGATGAAAGTCAGAGGGGGATGGATGCAGCCTTTACGCTGATGTTGCTGCTGACCTCGCTCTCAGGTCTTGCTTTGTTGGCGCTGCGAGAAACGTCAGCCATGGCCATATTGCTGGCCTTGCATCTTGGCGTCGTATTCGCGCTGTTTATCACTATGCCCTACGGGCGGTTTGTGCACGGCTTGTATCGGTTCATCGCGCTTGTGCGATATGCCTGTGAGAGGCGCGTGGATAAGGCAAAGGAAGGCTGATTGCGCCTTCAGACGCGGCAGGACGATAAGGATATGACAGACGAAACTCCACAGCCGCGGATCGGCGTGATCGGTGTTGGCAATGCGGGACGGGCGCTATTGCAGGCGCTCTCGGCGCAACACTCTCTGCTCGCTTATGACCGCGATCCAGCCAGCTATGACGGCCTTGATTCACTTTGCGCCTTTGCTGAGAGCGCGGCGGAGCTGGCCGCGCAGGCGGACATCGTCATTCTTTCGTTGCCGACGCCCGCGGCGTCTTTGTCTGTGGCGCATGAAATTCGTGACTCATTGGCGCCGGGAGCGGTCGTTGTTGAAACAAGCACGGTGAGGGCCGAAGATGTTGAGGCGCTGCATGAAGCGCTAAGTTCGACTGGGGCTCAGGTGATCGACGCGGCGGTGATTGGCGGCGTGCATAAGCTCGCAGCCGGCCGTGGTGTTTTTCTCGTCGGGCCGCCCGAGGCGGCGACAGGTTTGGCAGGCTGCATGCTCCGCGCCATTTCCGAAGAGATATTCTTTCTCAATGGACGCGGCGACGGCATGCGCGCGAAGCTGGTCGCCAACGCCGTCTCGCACACGGCTTATGTGCTGCTGTTGGAGGCGGGGGCGCTGGCCGCGGCGCAGAATATTCCGATGGATGTGTTTGCCCGGCTGATGGAGCGCGAGTCCGGGCTGCTGCGTCCGTTGAAGCACCGCTTCTCGGAGCGGCTGCGCAATGGCGACTTTTCTGGCGGCATGTCGACGGTCAATGCGCGAAAAGACTCCGCGCTGATCCTCGATCAGGCGCGCGCGCTCGGCGTGCCGCTCTTCGCCATTCCCGCGACGCATGCCGCCTATGAATTGGCGGTCGCGGAGGGATTGGGCGCATTGGATTACGCATCGATGGGGCGTCTTTGGGAGAAGTGGCTCGGCGTCTCCTATTTCCCAGATGAACCGAACGATCCGCTCGCGAGCCGTCCATGACGACGATTGGATTTATCGGGCTCGGCGTCATGGGCGCCCCGATGTGCCGCAACATTGCGATGAAGCATGCCGGCAACGTCATCGCGTTCGATCTTTCGGCCGACGCGCGCGCCGCCCTTGCCGACACGCGCGCTCATGCGGCCGGGAGCGTCGCGGAGGTGTGGGAGGAGGCCGATGCGGTCTTCCTTTCACTGCCTGGCGGCAAGCAGGTTGAGGCTGTTTGCCTAGGATCTGACGGCGTTTTCGCGCGGGCGCGAAAGCCGGGCGTTGTCGTGGATCTCAGCACGACTTCGGTCGCGACCGCCCGTGAGGTCGGAGAAAAGCTGGCCACAGTCGGCGTTTTGTTTGCAGACGCTCCGGTGGCGCGAACCAGAGAGGCGGCCCAGAAAGGCGAGCTCAGCATCATGGTGGGGGCGACTGGGGATGTGTTTGCCCGCGTCGAACCCATGTTGCGCTATATGGGGACGGACGTCACCCATTGCGGTCCGGTGGGGAGCGGTCAGTTTGTCAAACTCGTCAACAACGCGCTGCTAGACGTCAATATCATCGCCATCGCCGAAGCTATGGTGCTGGCGGAGCGTGCGGGCTTTGATCCAGCGGTGATGATCGAAGCTGTGTCGAAGGGCTCGGGCGACAGCTACGGTCTGCGCAATCACGCTGTGAAATCGATGCTGCCGCGCGAATTTCCCGAAAATTCGTTTCCGCCTGAATATAAGATAAAAGATCTTTCCTATTTGCTGGAGCTGGCTGACGAGAAAGATGCGCCTGCGCGCGCATTCGACCTGGCGCGCCGCTATTTCCAGGAGACAATCGACGCCGGGTATTCCGGCCGCTACTTCACCGCCGTGATCGAGGCAGTCGCCAAGGGCAAGCGATCATGATGCGGCTTTTGCCGCGCCAATCCGGCAAAGCGCTTGGCGCCGGTTTTTGGGAAGCCGCGTCGGGGATCGATCTGCGCAACACCGAGACGCGCTTTTGCGGGGTTTGATCTTGCGCGGTTCGCCCGCAGAGCGGCGAGAGCCCGCGCATCTCATGCGCCCGCGACGCCCAGCTTCATGAGTGAGTACCGCGCCATCTCGTCTCAAAGCGTAGCATTTTGTCGCTCTCTGTAGCAGCTCTTCCAATGATCAAACATGGGCGCTGCTAGCCCATCAGCAGGACGCCGATATAGAGGCAATAGCCGCCGAGCAGCGGGCCAGCTCCGCACATTGATCCGCGTGCACCGTTCAGCCGTAATGCATGTCATCTACAATCGTGCGCGAGCGAGTTTGGGAGCGCAGGCCCATGTTCCACGCAAATACCACCTCTAGATCCCCCTTGCGCCAACGCACCCGCGCTGGCGAGGGCAGCATGAAATGCATGCTCGTCACTCTTGCAGCGATTGTGCTTTTGATCGCGCCGGCGGCGGCGGCGCCACGTGAGGTGGGCGCGGCCTCTCTTGTTGGCGAAGCACGCTTTAGTCTTCTGGGTTTTGCTCTGTTTGATGCCGCCCTTTACACACAGAGCGGCGAGTTTGCTTGGAGTGAGCAATTTGCCCTTTCTCTCACTTATCAGCGAGCCGCCCGCCGGGAGGTTCTGCTGAACCGCACACTTCGGGGCATGAGCGATCGCGGCGCCGGTGATGATCAGGCGCTCGCTCCTTTGCGCGAGAGACTTACAGCCTGCTTTTCCGATGTCGCGCGCGGTGATCGCTTCACAGGCGTGAGCACGGGACCGGACACGGCGCGCTTCTATCTGAATGGCGAGGAGCGTTGTGATATAAGGTGGAGCGGTTTTCGCCGCGCTTTCTTCGGCATTTGGTTGGATGCTGAAGGCGGCCAAGCGCGCCTGAGCGCCCAGCTGCGGGGCGAAAACTAAGACGCCACGCCGTCGCGCGCGTCACACGTGAGAGACCGCCCTCGTTAGGGCTGACGCGTAGTGTCCGCAACAATCTCCCTCGCGCGCCTAATCGCTGCATCGAGCGCGAGGTCGCCAGACTGCACTTGCTCGGCCAATTGCATCAGCGGCGGGCCGGAGGCCGCGCCCGTCTGATCCGCTTCCTGTAGCCAGAGGCCGCTAAATTCGGCGATGCGCTCGTCCCAAAGACCACGCACGGCGTCCCAATAAGGCTGGGTCGCCGCGAGATAATCGTCGGCGGCCGAGATCGGAAAATCGTCGCCGCGATTGTAGGAATTCAGGACGGTCTCGTGGACGAACGTGACCAACGCGCCGTTTCGCGCACCGATTTTGGCATTGTCCTGTTCGTGCACCCAGCCATTAGGCGTGATGGCGTGGCGGTTGACGCAGGAATAATGCGAGTAGGGCCTATCCGCCACTGCGTCCCGCCGCGCGACGGGCCGGAGCCCCCGCACGCTCGTCCAGCGCGAGACGCCATAATCGTGCTCCCAGGCGCCGAGCGCGCCATAGCGCGGGCTGTCGTCGGTATTGTACACAATCTGCGCCCATTTTCCGCGCCGTTCGGCGGAAGCGATGGGCTGCAGGCGCCAGCGATCGTCGCCCGTATAGGCCAGCACATGGCGCGGCTCGTACACCCAATCCTGGCGCCAATGGCGCACGACAATATCGGCGCCGCCGTGCGATACGACGAGAATGTGCTGCAGGCGGATGGTCGACCCGGTATCCTCGACCACGCGCACCACTTCGTTGCCGGCGCTGATGCTCGGTTCAAGCGGTTCGTAATCGGCCACGAACGGCACGGTTTCGCGTGTCTCGAAACGCACATGAAACGTGCCGCTCATGGCGAGCACGGATTGGCGGTCGCGTTCGAAGCCGCCCGCTAAGGCTGGCTGCGCTGTTGCGCCGCCGCGTGCGCTCAGCGCCAGCGCGAGCGTCGCCGCACTGGCGCCGATGGCGGCGCGTCTGGATGGAAGGATGCGCATCGCACTTAATCCTATATCAGAAGCGATAGCTGATCGAGGCGGAGACATTACGTCCCGGCTGTGTGTAGGCGTCGAGATCGATGGCGCTGTCGTTGAGACCGCGCACGTCGGACCACCACCAATAATGCTCGTCGGTGACGTTGAACACGCCGACCCGCAGTGTCGCTTGATCGGTGATGTTCCAATAGGCGGTGAGGTCGAGAATGGTGAAGTCCGAAGGCGTGAAGCAGTTCACCGTGCACGCGGATTGATCGACGTCGCCGTCATCCTTGCCAGAAGAGTGCGTGACGATGGCTTGGCCGCCGAAACGGCCTGAAGGCGCATCGTAGCTGATCCCCGCGACGACGCTCCAAGGGTCGACGCTGTTCAGCGGCGCAACGACGCCAGCGGTCCGCTGGTCGCCTTCAATAGCAGCGGCGGCGATGTTGAAGCCGAAGCCATTGCTCCAAGAAGCATGCGCGCGCGCTTCAACGCCGGAGATCGAAACGCTGCTGAGATTGACGTATTGATACTGAAGCGGATTACCGGGCGCGCCCGTGCCGCCGACAACTTCCTGCGAAATAAAGTCCTCGTAATCGCTATGGAAGGCTGTGACGCTTGAGTTCCAAACGCCGCCGGCAAAGGCGGCGTCACGCATGCGGATGCCCGCTTCAAGCGCTTGGCTGGTTTCTGGGCCGAGATCGGGGTTCGGCAATGATGTGTAGCCGAAGATGAGGTTTTCAAAAAAGTTGTTCACTTGGCTGGGCGCGGGCGCTTTGAAGCCTTCAGCGTAATTGAAGAACGCGCCTAGGGTTTCCGTTGGCCAAGCGACAATGCCGAATTTCGGAGAAAGGTGGGAATCGTCCTGCCCCGCAACGGCTGCCGGGTAGAGCGCATCGGCTTCGGGAGACAATTCGTATTGGTCGTAACGCAGCGCTGGATAGAACGTCACGGCGCCGTCAAGGAACGAAATGGCGTCCTGTACATAGACGCCCGCGAGTGTGTAATCGGTGTTCGGGAAGGCGCGCGTCGGGTAGGTCTCGCCGGTAGGGGGGATCGTGCCGTCGCGTACGCCTTCTTGGCGCGTCTCCGAATAATCCCCGCCATAGGTGAGGACGTGTTGGCTGGCGCCCAGCGCGAATGAGCTGTCGAATTGCGCTGTCGCACCCCACACGCTCGTTTCAAACGTGTTGAAGCGCGTGCGGTCGGCGGAGATGGCGCGGTCTTCGGCGGTGAATTGCGTGCCTTCGCTGTCCTGGTGGTAGATCGCCCAGAAGATGCTGTCGATGGCGCCGCCGGGGCTGTCATAGCGATGGTCGAGCGTTACGCGGCTACGTTCGCTCGTGTCGTGCGCAAGGATCGATTCGGTCTGGCCGAATGTGGTGTAAGGCGGGATCGAACGCGAGGAGATCACGTCGCCGGTCAGGTCGCTATCGTCGTATTCGGCGGTGAGGCGGAACCTGTTGGAGGACGACGGTTCGAACACAATGCGGCCGAGCGCGCTATTGCTTTCGGAGTCGATCGGGTTTGGCGCCGTGCGCGCGGCGTTCAGGGAGTTATCGTCGCCCTGATTGTCCATTTCGTGGCCGTCGCGGCGCGTATAGGCGAGCATCGCGGACCAATCGCCGGCGCGGGCGGAGCCGATCAGGCTCTCGGCCCAGCTTTCATCGGCGGAGCTGTAGGTGACACGGGCGCGGCCGCCAAATACATCGCCGCTATCGAGCAGATCGCCCGGTTCGCGCAATGTGAAGCTCACCGCGCCGGCAAGCCCGTCGCTGCCATAGAGCGCCGAGGAGGGGCCGCGCAGAATTTCGACCGAGCGCATAAGGTCGAGATCCACGAAATCGCCGCGTCCGAACGATAGCGCCGGGCCAAACGAATACGCATCCGGCAGGCGCACGCCATCGACCTGGATCAGCACGCGGTTGCCATCCAGTCCGCGAATGTTGAAGCCGCTGCTGCCGTCGCGGCCGGTTGAGCTTCCGGCGGCGCTGAAACGCGCGGGCTGGCGGCGTACCGAGACGCCGGGTTCGAACCGCACCAGATCCTTGATGTCGCCAGCGAGGTTTTCCTCGATCTCTTCGTCCGTGATGACGCTGACCGTGGCCGGCACATTGTCGACCCGTTCTTCATTGCGCGTCGCCGTGACAGTCACTTCGTCCGATTGAACGAGCGCGAATTGTTGAGCGTGCGCGGCCGCGCCGCCCCAACCTGCCAGCGTGAAAACGGCGCCTCCGAGCAGGGCGGTTTTGGTCGTCCAGTTCATCAAATTGTCCCCCGAAATGTAAATGAGTCGCATTCGCAATATATGAGCGCAGCGCGTCCGCCGAAGTGGCCAGCGCGCACTCCTCGTGGTCGAGGCGTCGCAAGCGCTGGGCCTCGTCGACTCCCACGCCGAGACACTGCTCGCTATCCTCGGGCGCGACTGAGGTAGTGCAGCCGAGAGCGCGTCCTCAGGGCGTTGCCCCCGGGCCGTCCGCACGGGTGATGATGTCGGCGAGTGATTCGGCGACGATACGATGCCCGCGAGTCGCCTCGTCGATGTGGATGGGGTCGAAGTAGATGGTCTCTTCGACCCCCGCGAAGACGTCCGTCAGATCGAAGAAGTTGTCGAGACCCGCGATTCGCGGGTGAGCCAGGACCGCGTCGCGCAGCGCGTAGTCGGGCCCTCGCTGCCCTTCACCGAACGACTCACGCTCTTCGGGACTCTCCGTCGTCTTCGCCATCGCCCACGGCTGCCACACGTAAAAGCACGATACGCCGAAATCCTCGCACAGCAGCTCGAGCACCCGAATGTTGTGGGCGTACATGTCGGCCTGGCGCTCGATGTAGTCGGGATCGTCTCGCGTCGCGGCCCCCCAGGGGTTGGCGCCGGCCTCGTCGAGGTTCTCGAAGCGTCCGTTGAGCAGCCAGTTCAGCGCGAAGACCGTTCGCACCTTCGCGTGCTGCATGTCGTTGGGAAACAGCGCGCGCGTGTCGAGCCGCTCCACGTTGAGCCGCATCATGCGGTATTCGTTGGGGAACCCCACGACTCCCGAGAGGTTCTCGGAGTCGTTCACGCCGTCGTAGAACACGGCGATCGCCGGCGCGCGTCGTTCCCGCAGCAGCTCGGTGAAGAGAATACGCTCCTGCGTGATCGCGTAGTTGAACTGGCCGTAGTTCCGTACCAAGGCCGGCCGACCCCGCTCGCGCAGCACCTCCGACAGGTGCGACGGCAATGAGCAAGGCGCCTCCGGCTCGCAGGTGAGGTCGTCGTCGCGCGTGAAGTGCCCGTACATCGTCGAGCCGCCGAACATCCACACCTCGGGAAGCGCGCCGTCCAGCCCGCCGTCGGGGCGATAGACCGGGCGCCATACCTCGTCGGCATCTTCGATCGGCGAGTTCACGTGCCCGACGAAGGGCACGTAGTCGTACCAGGAGTGAAGGGTCACTC
>JAUIJZ010000123.1 GCA_030430715.1 Alphaproteobacteria bacterium | reverse complement strand
CCCACCGAGCAGATTTTCAGAATGCTTCGGCTTTCACCGCCGCACTCACCACACCAACCGTTTGCCGCACATCCCAAAGTTATCGGACGTCTTCGAAATCTCCCGTGTGCGACAAGGGGATGATAGGCGCGGGCTGAGAGGGGGCGGATAGATTTTATAGACAGTGTGCGCTGCGCTTGATTCTGCTGAACTTAAGCGGCGCGGCGTGCGGGATAAGCCAGCCTCCACCCCGCGCTGCAAATCGGCTGAGGGGCGGGCAGATTTGCGCAGGCGCGTTTGTCCAGCTACGAGCGTATCATGTCCGTGCCGCGCAAACATGTCGTCTTGGCGGGCGACTCGATTTTCGACAATGACGGCTACGTACGGAGCGGCGAGCCCGGCGTTATAGAGCAATTGCGCCGGTCCATGCCCACGGGTTGGTCTGCGTACAAAATCGCCGTCGATGGTGATTGTATTCGTGACGTATCAGCTCAGCTTGGAGAGGTACCAGCGCAAACAACCGATCTAGTGTTAAGCGTCGGCGGCAACGACATGATCGGTCATTCGCATTTGATGGGGCAAGTGCGGGAGCTAAGTGATTTACCTGACATTCTCGATGCCGCAAAAGCTGATTTCGCCTGTCAGTATGGGGCTTTGATCGAGAGATTGTGTGCGCTGCCGATGCGCATCATGGTCTGCACGGTTTACACCGCCATCCCGTTCAAGGAGCTTCAGTTTCGCGCGTTCGCACCGGCCGCCATCGCAGCCTTCAATGACGTGATAGCCGAGGAGGCGGGGCGACGTGGAATTCCGGTGCTGAGACTTGAAGCCATTTGCACCGAGCACGGCGATTTCTCAGAACATTCGCCAATTGAGCCTTCGGCTGCTGGCGGACAAAAGATCGTGGACGCGCTCCTGCGCCATTTGCAGGCCGCCTAGTCCGTAAAAATGAGGCTGGGCGGCTTCCTCGCTTGACTTCAGCTTTAGGCGCGCTGCTAGAACAAGCGCCTTCCAAGGGAGCCCCCATGCAGCGCATTGTCATGTTCCTTGCCGCCATGTTCGCGCTTGCCGCCTGCGCGACGTCCTCGGCGCCGGGCGGGCGCGGGGCGCTAGAGGTTCCCGAACTCGATTACACGATGCGCACGCTGCCGAACGGCCTGCGCGTCTATGCCATGCCGAACGCGAACACGGCGAATGTATCGGTGCAGGTCTGGTACGATGTGGGCTCGGTCGACGATCCGGTCGGCCGCTCCGGTTTCGCGCATCTGTTCGAACATCTGATGTTCAAATCGACGCGCAACATGCCGGATCAATTTTTCGATCGTCTGACAGAAGATGTCGGCGGCTTCGTCAATGCCTCCACCTATGACGATTTCACCAATTATTTCGAGGTCGTGCCCGCCAACCATTTGCAGCGCGTGCTGTGGGCCGAAGCCGAGCGCATGGGCTCGCTCGTCGTCGATCAGGAAAGCTTCGCCTCCGAACGCGATGTGGTGAAGGAAGAACTGCGCCAGCGCGTGCTGGCTTCGCCTTACGGGCCGCTATTCTACATCTATATCGCGCAGGCCAATTTCGCCGTGCATCCCTATGGACGCCCCGGCATCGGTTCGATTGAAGATCTCGACGCGGCGACACTCGACGATGTGCGCGCCTTTCACGCCACCTATTATCGGCCCGACAATGCGATCCTCGTGGTCGCCGGCAATTTCGATGCGGCCGAACTCAATTCCTGGGTCGATACGTATTTCGCGCCGATTGAAAGCCCGGAGCGTCCGATCCCGCGTGTCGATGCGGTTGAGCCGGAACGCGCCGGCCCGCGCGAATATAGTGTGTATCAGCCCAACGTGCCGCTGCCGGCGGTGATGGCGTCGTATCCGCAGCCGCGCGCGACCGATGCGGATATTCCCGCGCTCATGGTGCTGGACGCGATCATGGCCAATGGCGATTCTTCGCGGCTCTATCAATCGCTGGTCTATGAGCAGCAGGTGGCGACGCAGGTCTTCACCAATCTCGAAGCGACCCAGGATCCCGGCGCCTATTCGCTGTTCGCCATCCTCTCCGAGGGCGAGTCTCCGGAGGAGGGGCTAAGCAGTTTGTTGGCGCAAGTCGCGCGGATGCGCGATACGCGTGTCAGCGCCGAAGAACTCGACGAAGCCAAGAACGAGATCGTCACCGCGACGATCCAAGGCCGCGAAACCGCCTACGGGCGCGCGTTTGAATTGGCCGACGCCGTGATCCGTTATGGCGATGCGGCAGCGGCGGATGCGCAGCTTGCGGCGATCCAGGCGGTGACCGCCGCGGATGTGCAGCGCGTCGCGCGCCGCATCCTTGACGACGACCGGCGCGTCGTCGTGCGCTATTTGCCAGAAGCCATGCGCCCAGCGCCCGGCGCTGGCGATACGATCGAAACCGCGCCGACGATCCAGGCGCGCGCATTGTCGATCCCGCAATCGGAAATCCCGACTTACGAACTCGCGCCCGAAAGCGAGCGCGTGCAGCCGCCGGCGCCAGGCGCGCCGGTGAGCGTCGCCATACCTGCAACGGCGGAACGCACGCTGGCCAACGGTTTGCGTGTCATCGTTGCGCCGAACCGCGCATTGCCGCTGATCAGCGCCGATCTGCGCATCGCCTCTGGCGGGGCTTCCGATCCAGATGGACGCGCCGGGCTAGCAAGCCTTGCCGCCGATGTGATGCAGCGCGGCACGACGATGCGCAGCGCCAGCGAAATCGCGCGCGAGATTGAATCGCTCGGCGCAAGCTTGGGCTCGGGCGCCGGCGTGGATTCCTCGGCGGTGTCGCTGCAAACGCGTTCCGACCGCGTGGACGAAGCCTTCAACGTGTTCGCCGATGTCGCGCGCAATCCGGCCTTCGCGGACGAGGAGCTTGAGCGTGCGCGCCAGCAAGCGCTCGATGGGCTGATGGTGTCGCTGCGCGAGCCCGGCGCGATCGCTTCCATGGCGATGACGCGTGCGATCTATGGTGATGCGCCGTATGGCGCGGTTGTCTCGCCCACTAGCTTGCAAGCGATCACGCGCGATGATGCGGCAGGCTATCATGAAACCTATTGGCGGCCCGACAATGCGGTGCTCGTCGTCACCGGTGATGTGTCGCCCGAAAGCGGCTTCGCACTCGCCGAGCGCTATTTCGCGGATTGGGCGCGGCCCGCGGCGGCGCTGCCGGCGCAGCCCGATGCGAACGCACACGCGGCGCCCGCGCGCACCATCGTGATCGATCTGCCGCAAACCGGGCAGGCTGCTGTGGCCATGGGTTTGCGCGGCGTGGCGCGCCGCGATGACGATTATTTCCCGCTGCTGGTCGCCAACAACGTGCTGGGCGGAGGCTATTCGGCGCGGCTCAATGCGGAAATCCGCATCCGGCGCGGGCTCTCTTATGGCGCAAGCTCGCGCATGGAGGCGCGCCGCGCGCCGGGGCCGATCATCGCCGCCGCGCAGACGCGCAACGACGCGGCCACGCAAGTCTATGAGCTGATGCGCGCCGAGATCGTGCGTATCGGCAGCGAGCCTGCTCCGGAAGCGGAGATGAATGCGCGCAAGGCGGTGCTGATCGGTTCGTTCGGCCGCAGCGTGGAGACGACCTCTGGCTTGGCCGGGCAAATCTCGGCGCTGGCGCTTTACGGGCTGCCGCCCGAGCGGCTCAATTCCTATGTCGCGGACGTGACCGCCGTGACCCCGGATCAGGCCCGCGCCGCCGCCGCCCGTCATTTCCAGCCGGACCAGGCCGATCTGGTGGTTGTTGGCGATGCGCAACATTTCTACGAGGGCCTGCGGCGGCTGCGCCGCAATGCCGAGCGCATCCCGGTCGATGAGCTCAACCTCGATACCGAGCGGCTGCATTGATGAGATGTGGATTACGAATCGTTCGTGCTCCTCACGGCGCGACTCAGTCCATAACTGACCATTCCATGCGCATCATCATTGCCGCCGTCGCGCTTACAGCGCTGTCTTTTCTGGCCGGGGTCGCCGGGGATCTCTCGGCGCCGCCGGCTAATGCCGGCCAATCGGTGACTCTGCGTATTCCGCCGCCAATTCCGGCTGATGCGCCGCGCGCCGCGCCGCTGCCTGTCATTTCGACCCGCAGCGCCAATGCCGCCGCTCCCGCAGCCGCCGCTTCAGTTCGCCGGGCGCCGGCTCAGGAAGCCGCTCAGAGCCGCGCAGCGGCCGAATCGCTTGAAGCCAAGCCGCGTGCGCAGCGCCGCCAGCTCTCGCAGCTGCCCAAGGTGGACCAAAGCACGCTGGCGAAAGCGAAGCAGCGCAAGCGCGACTAAACGCGCGCGGATTCGAGAAATTACGTTTTAAATCAATGCATTGACCTCAGTTCCGGGGCCTTGCGCACTGGCATTGCTGGGCGGCGGCTCGCCATAAAATCGCGTCTTTGCCGCAACACTCCCGCTCTGCGCTGCAACAGCGCCAAAAAAGCGCCTAGGTCCGAGCGCTCTTCTAGCGGTTGAGATGAGCCACCCTAACCCGAATTTATCGGCGCGGAGCGCCGCTGCTCTCGCCGCAGCGCTAAGCTTGGCGGCGCCCGGCTTGGCCCAGGCCCAGCAGCGCGAGGCTGTGTCGCCGCCTGCTCCGGTCCCGCTTTTTTCAGTTTCGGCGGGGGCGACCCGGTATTCAACGCCGGACGGCGCCGTGCGCTTCGTGTTCGATCGCAGCGGTGGACGGGTCGCGCTGGTGCGGTTCGAGGGCGATCCGGAAGTGCATGTGCTGCGCCCGGTCATGGCCGCGGGCGGCGGTGAAATTTATCGGACCGAGGACGGCAGCCTGATGCTGCGGCTGACGCCGCAAGGGGGGCTCACGGTCTATACGCGCAATCTTCGCACGGGCGCGCCGGCTTCGGAAATCGCGCAAGTCGCGCCGCTGACGCCGGAGGCGCTTGCCTTTGCCGAAATGCAGGAGCGCTTCCGCCAGTTGCAGGCTGAATTGCGCTCGCGCCGCAGCGTGGGCCGTGTCGTGACCTTCACCGTGCCGGCGCGGATGTCGTCCGCGACAGCTGGCGTGGTGGTCGATGCGGCGGAGCGTGTGGCCGAAGGGCTGACAGCGGCGCCGCTGACCAATGTGCGTCAGGTGATCATTCGCGTCGGCGCCAGTCCGGCGGCGATTTTGAACGGCGATACGCTGCTGGTGCAGGTGGCGCCGGAGATGGGTTATGCCGGCCGGCCTTCCTCGGTCGCGGTGCGCAATGTCGTCACCGGCGCGGTGCAAGGCCCGCAGCAATAAGCGAATGCGCGCGGCCGAAGCGCGAATGTCTAAGCCGGTCGCTATTTCATGCACAAAAAAAGAGGGTGGTGAGCCGACTGCGCACCACCCTCGTTCTTTCTTATTGGCCCGTTCCGGCGAGTGCGCCGCTAAGGGCGACGCTGTGCGCCGGGGCCATTTTCGAGATCATCATTCGCGCTGCTCGTAGCGACGTCGACGATGAAAGCCGGCGTGCCGCGAATGGCGTATTGCGTCGAGATTGACGTGCAACGCCCCGTTTCGGGATCGTAATCGCCATCGGCCAGCGCATAAGCGGCGTGATAGGGGCCGTTGCAGGTGCGGCCCATCGTGGTGGCGACGGCGACCGCGAGCGGCGAACCGCCGAACGCGTACTGGAAGCTGTAGAGATCTTCGATCGGCCACCAGCCGCCCAGATAACCTTCAATTTCGCCGTTCGTGGTGAAACGCGCCTCAACCACGGCGCGGTTGATGATGCGATCGCGCAGACCGCCGGCGGCGGTGAACGGAAATGCGATATCAACCGGATCTGATCTCAGCACGCCATTGACGATGCGTCCGCGCGTGATGCCGCGATAACGCGGCTCCTGCTTGGGTGCATAGGTGACGTCACGGATCGCCGCGTCGCGCGCCGCATTAAGTTGGATGGGATCGTTGTTCGCGTAGATGGCGACGCCGACATCCGGATCGTTCTCAAGATTATCGACGTCCGTGAGTTCGATCAGCACGCCCCAGCTGCCTTCCAGCATGGTGTTTTCTTGGCCCTGGCCTTGCTGGTTCGGCGGCAGCCAGCCGCTCCAATCAGCGGGATATTGCGAAGGCTGACCGGTGCAATTGGTCAAACGCGCGTACTGGTTGTCGATGCCGCGCACGCCATCGGGACGGCGGAAGTCGTTTTGCGCGCAAGCGCCTGGCGGCGGGCGGCCATTGGCCGTGGTGTTGGCGTCGTCGAGATCGATGCCGTAGGCCATGGCGCGTGTGTCATCCATGGTGCGGTAGAGCGGATCGGGGCCGGCGGCCTCCGGATTTTGGCAGGAATTGATGCCGTCGCGTGTGGCCATCGCCATGCCGCCGCGTTGCAGACGCGCGCCATATTCATCGTCGGTTTCGCCTTCCCGGCGTTGGCCTTCCGGCGATTGCTCAAACTGCTGGCGATAGCCGACCGAGCGCCCGTCCGGGCAGACCTGTTCGCCCGCCGTGCCGGCGCCGCCGAATTGGTGCAGCACGAAGCCGATCTTGCCATCCTGAATGAGGTTGGTTTGGCCCTCGGCTTCGGATGCGAATTGTGTGTTGATGAGCATGCCGACGGCGGCAAGCGCTATGGCCGCTCCGGCGTAGCGCAAAGTGTGGCTGACGCGCATAAATTCCTCCTTGTGACGCGGAGGCGTTTCCTGCCAGGGCGTCACCTGCCGCCCTTAAACGATGACGTGCTTGCAAAAGTTTGTCTGGGGGACAAACGCGACCAAAAAATTGGCCGCCCGTTGCCAGGATGCGCCTAGCTCGGCGTCCACTCCGGCGGGGCGAGTTCGAAGCCGGAAAATTCAAAGCCCGGCGCGACCACACAGGACACCAGCGTCCATGCGCCTTGTGTTTCAGCGGCCTGCCAAGCCTGCGCCGGCACGATGGCTTGCGGCCGCGCGCCGGCGCCAAGATCGGGGCCCAGATTGAGCGCGGTTTGCGCGCGTCCATCTTCCGAGATGCGGAGCGTCAGCGGATCGCCCGCATGCCAAAACCACATTTCCGTCGCATCCACGCGATGCCAATGCGAGCGCTCGCCTTCGCGCAAGAGAAAATAGATCGCCGTCGATTGCGCGCGTCCGTTTGCGTTGGGCGCATCGCGGAATGTTTCCGCATACCAGCCGCCCTCGGGATGCGGCTGCAAACCCAAGGCGGCGATCAGCGCCTCCGGACTCATCCCTTGAAATTGTCCTTGCGCGCGCGAATTTCGGCGAACGCTTCCCAATCTTCAGCCTTAGGCATGTTGATCGCGGCTTTCAGATCGGGCGCGCGCAGGAAGGGATTGGTGGCTTGCTCAATCGCGAGCTTCATCGGCACGGTTGGCTTGCCGGCGGCGCGCAGCGTGTCGATCTCGGCGACACGCGCTTGCAGTTCGGGATTGTTGGGATCGACGCTGATGGCGAAGCGCGCGTTCGCCTGAGTGTATTCGTGCGCGCAATAGAGCGTCGCATCGGCGGGAAGGGCGGCGATTTTTTGCAGGCTGGCCCACATCTGTTGCGGCGTGCCCTCGAACATGCGGCCGCAGCCGAGCGCGAACAGCGCGTCGCCGACGAAGCCGACCTTTTCGCTGTCGAACATGTAAGCGATGTGGCCGAGCGTGTGTCCGCCGACATCGAGCACGCGCGCGGTGAAGTCGCCGAGCCGCACGGTATCGCCCTCAGTAACGATGCGGTCGGGCGCCTTGCCGATACGCTCAACCTCGGCCGGGCCGGTGACGAAGGCGCCCGTGGCTTCGGCGATGGCGGCGTTGCCGCCGGCATGAT
>JAUIJZ010000122.1 GCA_030430715.1 Alphaproteobacteria bacterium | reverse complement strand
CCCTCTTCGCTCCAATATTTGCGCGCCGAGCTCGCCATTTCAGATTTTTGATCGTCGGCCATTGCCTATCTCCGTAGTGCCGGTATCGAGCGCAGCCGCCAGGGGCGCGCTCCATTCTGTATCCGTAGAATAGCTGGCGCGCGCCGCAGGCGCACGCAAGTTTCTCCTATGTATGGGATAGAATTCCCGTCGAAAACCGCGAGGGAACCCCGGCGATGGAACCATCGCCGGGGCGTTCGCACTTAGGGGGTATCAGGGTAGAGGGCGGCTGCAACCTCAAGGATTTCCTGGCGATCGGCGGCCAGGATGAACCCGCTTTGAATGGCCTCATCGAGCGAGGCCTCGAAACGGCGCAGATAATCCGCCTGTCCCCCCGGATAAAGCCGCGCGAGCGTGGCGGCGTCGTAAGGCTCGCCCACGCCAGCAAGGAAGCCTACCAAGCCGCCAGAATTGCCGATCCCGGACAAGCGAACGGTCGGCACATCGGCCCAGGGCGTGCGCACGCCGCCGCGGGTGATGGCGTTCTCATCCAGCACGAAACTGGTGGGTGGGTCGGCGAGCACAAGCGGCGGCGCCTGCGGCGGCGCCTGGCCGGTGCGGAGCCAGCGGTCGATCTGCGCGAACGCCGCCTGCACGACATAATGGTGCACTTGGCCTGGGTTCGCGGGGCGGTCGAGTTCTCCCGCGGCGCTTTGTCGAGAGGGCGCGAAACCTTGGGCCAATTGCGCGGCGCTCAGCGTGCCATTGTCCTGCATGCCGACGCCGAACAGATAATTATCGGCGTGCGCCGATCCGGCGAGTTCCCAAACCCGCAAACGCTCGTTGTCCGGCACGCGTGCGCGGCTGTAGCCAAGCAGATTGCCGTCGACGATGTCCGTTTCGGTCATCACTCCCATAACCGGCACGCGGAGGTCTGGTCGGAACGGCGCCGGAGTTGGCGGCGCCGAGCCCGGCCCACGCGTCGGCGAACCGTCGAGTGCGGCGCCGCCGCCGAAGCGGGAATGAATGAGAAAGCCGTCATAGACGCGGGCGCTTGGATCGACGGCGTTGACGTAAGTAGTCAGGAACATCGCCGATTGCGATTCTCCCGCCGCAATGAGCCGCTGCGGACGCAAACCGCTCAGCACGATGGCGGATTCTTCGCGGACGGCGCGCCCTGCTTGTGAAAAAATATCGAAAGAGAATGCGTCGCCTGGGTGCGTGAGGCGGCCATAGCGCTCCGGATTCGCTTGCTTCAATGAGGCGCCCGCGCCGATGAGGCTTTGTCCGCCTTCAACACCGACGCGCTGCGCCGACACGCTGACATGCGCGAAGCCGCTGCGTGCAAATTCACGGTGCGCGATCAGCCAATCGGCGGGGGCGTCTTGTCCGCCGGATACATTCAACCACTCGACAATCACTGAGCCATTGAAATGACTGGCGTCGATGGGGCGTGTGACGACGATGCGTGTGGCGTAAGGCGAAGCCGTCGCGGTTTGCACGCTGCCGTCGCCAGCGCGCTGGTAAGAGTTCGCGGTGCCGGAGATGAAGAATTCATCTTGGCGATAGCCAAGAGTGGCCAGATCGTAGAGCCCCATCGTCAGAAGGGCTTGTCCGGGGACGGCCTCAACCGATGGCGTGGCGGTCCGCTCTGGCGATGTCGCACAACTGGCCATCGCCAGCGCGAGTCCACCGGCGAACGCGAACGTCGCGCCACGCACCCATTTGCCCAGCATGTGCTCCTCCCATGGTCCGGCTTTAACCTGCCGCCTTCATTTATTGGGGTGATCCTGACCGATTGTCGCCCGTGCGTCTATTGCATCCGAACCTTTGCAAAAACAGCCGAGGAAATTTTGCCTTGATGGGCGTATGGCAAAGTTGGGCGCAAGTTTCATGCTGCTTTGACATTTTTCTGAGCGCGGCGGACAACGCCCGCGCGAATTATGGCAGCCCTCTCTCTGCTGAGATGAGTCTAAGGGCTGTTCGTCATAGGGGGAGACGATAAATGCGTACATCACGCAGGATGTTCTTGGCGGGCACGGCAAGCGTTGCGACGGCGAGTGTCGCAACGCCGTCTTTCGCGCAGTCTGGCGCACAAGATGCCTTGGCTACGGCGTTTGCGTCACCGCCCGATTCCGCCAAGCCGCGCGTTTGGTGGCACTGGATGAACGGCAACATCACACGCGAGGGCATCGCCAAAGATTTGGCGTGGATGAAACGTGTGGGCATTGGCGGCGCGCAAGCCTTCGATGTTTCGCTCACAACGCCGCAAATCGTTGAACATCGCCTCGCCTACATGACGCCGGAGTGGAAAGAAGCCTTCGGCTACGCGGCGCGGCGCGCCGACGCCCTTGATCTTGAACTCGCCATTTCGACTTCGCCGGGCTGGTCGCAAACCGGTGGCCCTTGGGTCGAACCGAAAGATGCGATGAAGAAAATCGTGTGGAGTGAGGTGGTCGTGTCCGGCGGGACGCGTTTCAACGATGTGCTGCCCGCGCCGCCGACGACCTCCGGGCCTTTTCAAAGCCAACGGCGGATCAATCATGAGCTGCTCGTCTCGATACAGCCGACACTCGAAGAATTTTATGAGGACATTGCGGTTTTGGCCTATCCGCTTTCGCATTCGTCCTTGCCGCCGCCGCGCGCGGCGTCCGTAAATGGCGAAGCAATCGACGCGGCGGTGCTCGATGCGGATATCGAAAGTGGCGTGCCTTACCCGCAGGCCGACGGTGAGCAGGCCGCGCATGTGCGCTACGATTATGCCGCGCCGCAGACAGTGCGTTCGGCAGTCGTGTTCGTCGAGGCATTGCTAACGTCGACACGCGCGCGTTTGGAAGCCAGCAATGATGGGCGCTCGTGGCGGGCTGTCGCGGAAACCGAGTTGCGCACGGTCCCATCAACGCTCAGTTTCGAACCGGTTCGCGCGCGCCATTTCCGCATCGTGTTCGTCGCACCGCAGGGCGGCGGCGGCTTTGGCGGCGTGATGGCCGGCATGGCGCCGGGTGTGGATATGAGGGCGGTGTTTCCACAGCGTCCTGGCGCCGGGCATCCGCCGCGCCTGGTTCAATTCGAACTCTCCGCGGAAGCGCGCGTCAACGATTTCGAGGCGAAGGCGGCTTACGTTATTCCGGATGATTTCTTCGCGCTGGACGAAGGCGTCGGGCCAGACATCGAAGGTCTGCAACACGACCAGATACTGGATGTCACGGCGCATTTCTCCGATGATCGTCTCGATTGGACGCCGCCGGCTGGCGAATGGAAAGTTGTACGCATCGGTTGTTCGCTCACGGGCCGGAAGAACCACCCCGCCACTGATGAAGGGCGCGGCCTCGAGGTGGACAAATATGATGCGGAGGCGGTCGAGACCTATATCCGCACGTATCTGGATATGTATCGCGATGCGACCGGGCCTTCTTTGTTGGGCCGCCGGGGCGTGCGCGCGCTGCTGCATGACAGCACGGAGGCTGAGCGCTCAAATTGGACGCCGCGTCTGTTCGAGCAATTTCAAACTCTGCGCGGCTATGACATGCGACCGTGGTTGGCGACGCTTGTGGGCGTCATCGTCGGCTCGCGCGCGCGCAGTGACGCGTTTTTGTTCGACTTACGGCACACCCTTTCGCAGCTTCATGCCAGTGAACATTACGGTACGATCGCGCGCGTCGCGCATGAGGCCGGGCTGATCGTCTATGGCGAGGCGGATGAAGCGACGCGTGTTTCGCTAGGCGATGACCTCGACCTGCGCAGCCATGCGGACATTCCGATGTCTGCGTTCTGGACCTATGGCGCTGAAGGCCCGCGTCCGACCTTTAGAGCCGATGGCCGTGGTGCGGCTTCGATCGCACACTTGCAGGGCAAGAGCGTGGTGGCTTGCGAGTCCCTAACGTCGAGAGGTCAGCCTTGGTCGCAAGGCCCTGCGGATCTACAGCCGATGATCGACAGTATTTTTCTCACCGGCGTAAATCGCCCCGTGATCCACACTTCACCGCATCAGCCGCTGGATCAGGGGCCGGGGATGTCGCTGAACGTGTTTGGTCAGTTCTTCACGCGGCATGAGACCTGGGCGGAAATGGCCGGCGCCTGGGTGAGCTACATTTCACGAAACTCCTTCCTCCTGCAGCAAGGCCGCAATGTTGCTGACGTTGCTTATTTCTATGGCCAAGAAGGCCCGGTTGGCGCACAGGCGACCGGCGGCTATTTCACCGATGTGCCGCAGAACAACGCGTATGATTTCGTCAACGCGACGGCGATCCTTTCGATGCTCTCGGTTGAGAACGGCGAATTGGTGAGTCCTGGCGGCGCCCGTTACAAATTGCTCTATCTCAACGAGAAGGCGGCGCATATGACGTTGCCAGTGCTGCGCAAGCTACACGAATTGACTCGAAGTGGCGCAGTCATCGTCGGGGAGGCGCCGCAAAGCGCGCCCAGCATGAACGATGATCCGGCGATGTTCGCGCAATTGGCCGGCGAGATGTGGAGCGGCGAACCGGTGACGCAGGTTGGCCTTGGGCGTGTTATTGCTGGGCGCGATGTTGAGGCTGCGCTTGCACGCATCGGTGTCGCCGCAGACTTCGCGCATAACGCACCGGACAACGCTGACCTCGCCTTCGTCCATCGCGAAGTGAGCGACGGTCATCTCTATTTCGTGAGCAATCGCACGGCGGAGCCCCGGCAGGTGGAGGCGCGCTTCCGCGTTGCCGGCAAAGCTGCGCAAATCTGGCGGGCGGAAACGGGCGCGATCGATCCGATTTCGTATCGACAAGATGGCGCGCATTGTATCGTGCCGCTTGATCTTGCCGCGCATGAATCCGTGTTCATCGTGTTTCGTCAGGCGGGGCCGGGTGCGCTCAATGTTGAGCTGCCCGCGCCGCGCCACATCGGTGACATCAACGGCGCCTGGAATGTGAGTTTTGAGCGCGGACGCGGTGCGCCTCGATCGGTGCAATT
This sequence comes from Alphaproteobacteria bacterium, assembly GCA_030430715.1. Lineage (GTDB taxonomy): Bacteria > Pseudomonadota > Alphaproteobacteria > Caulobacterales > Aquidulcibacteraceae > Vitreimonas. The sequence continues at coordinate 2,941 of JAUIJZ010000122.1, read as the reverse complement.
GCAAGCGCTTGCTTCGCTGTCCGAGCACAGCGATTCTGGCGTGAAGTATTTCTCGGGCGTGTCGACATACACAAACACGTTCACGCTTGGCCGCGGCGAAGAAGCTGTGTGGCTTGACCTGGGGAATGTTGGAGATGTAGCCGAGATCCGTGTCAATGGACGCATGGCGGGGACGGTATGGCGCGCGCCATATCGTCTAGACATCAGCCGTTTTGTGCGCGCTGGCCGCAATCGTCTGGAGATTCGTGTCGCCAATCTTTGGGTCAACAGATTGATTGGCGATCAGCAGCCGGATGCGGAGCGCATAGCGTTTGCATCGATCGGAACATTCACGGCCAACGCGCCGCTGCGTCCTTCGGGCTTGCTCGGGCCAGTTACGCTATGGGCCAGGTAAATGGCGGCTAGATAGCCGCTGCGCGTATTCAATCGTCATAATAAAACGGCCTGCCGCGCATCACGCACGGCAGGCCGCCTTTTACCAGTTCCGTGTCGCAACCTTATTCGGTGAGATCGTCATTGAGGCTGCGTGTCTCGACGTCGGCGATGAACGCCGGCACGCCGCGAAACACGTATTGAGTGGAGAGCGATGTGCAGCGGCCCGTTTCCGGATCGTAGTCGCCATCCGCCATTTCATACATGGCGTGATAGGCGCCGTGGCAGGTGCGCCCGATGGCGCTGCCTACGGCGAACGCGAAGGGAGAACCGCCGAAGGCGTACTGGAACTGATAGAGCTGTTCGACCGGCCACCAGCCGCCCAGAACGCCTTCGATTTCGCCGTTTGACAGGAAGCGCGCTTCGATCACGGCGCGATTGATCACACGGTCCCGAGCTTGTCCGCCGCCGCCGAATTGAAACACGACATCAACCGGTTCCGTCGTCAGCACGCCATTGACGATGCGGCCGCGCGTCACGCTGCGATAGCGCGGATCTTGATCCGGCGCATAGGTGGCGTTGGGCACGGCTCTGTCGCGCGTGGGGTTGAGTTGGATCGGGTCATTGTTGGCGTAGATGCCGACTTCTACTTCCGGATCGTTTTCCAGATTGTCGACTCCGCGCAGCGCGATCAGGACGCCCCAGCTGCCTTCGAGCATGGAGTTTTCCTGTCCGGCCGCTTGCGGCTCCGGCGGCAGCCAACCGGTATGATTTTCCGGGTAGACTGTCGGTTGGCCGGTGCACGCGGTCAGGCGCGCATATTGGTTGTCGACGCCGCGACGGCCATCTGCGCCGCGAAAATCATCTTGGGCGCACATGCCGGCCGGTGCGCGGCTGTTTCGAGTACTGTTTTGGCCATCGAGATCGATACCGTATCCGCCGGCGCTTGTGTCGCTCATGGTGTGATAATGCGGATCGGGGCCTGCGACCGTGGGATCGGCGCAGGTGTTCACATCGCCGCGCATTCCGAGGGCCATGCCGCCAGCTTGCAGGCGCGCAGCGAAATCTGCATCTGACTCGCCTTCGCGGCGTTGGCCTTCCTCGGATTGTTCAAATTGCTGGCGATAGCCGAGCGACCGTCCGTCCGGACAAACTTGTTCGCCGACTACGCCGGCATTGCCGAACTGATACATGACGAAGCCAGCTTCGCCATTTTGAATAACGTTATTCTGCCCCTCAGCCTCGGTTGCGAGTTGAGTGATGGCAAACACGCCAACGGCGCAAAAAGCGATGGCCGCTCCCGTGTAGCGCAGTGCGTGGCTTATACGCATACTGATCCTCCCATAGTGCAGCTGGGGCTTTAGCCCTTACACTTTGTCCCTACGGCAACAGAATATGATGCTGTTTGCAAAAGTTTGTCGCGCCGGTCGAGCTAGCTGAGAATAATTCGCGGAATATAGATGTGGGAAGTGTTCTAGCACTCTATGCACCGCTCATTGTTGCGGTGTTACAACCAGCTTCCCGACTGCTGTGCGATTGCGTAGCGCGGAGATCGCCGCGGGGGCTTCGTTCAACGCATAAAGTCGAGGCGGCGGCGGCGTTACTCGTCCCGCTGCAATGTGCGCAAACAATTCCTCGGTGGTTTTTCGAGCCATCGCCGGATCGTGCTCTGCTGCTGCGCCCCAGAATACGCCGATCACCTGAATAATTTTCAGGAGAACGAGATTAAGGCTGAGTTTGGGAATGCCGCCGGCGAAGCCGACAACAAGATAGCGGCCATATCTGTTCAGAGTGCGTAGCGCAGGCTCGGCATAAGGGCCGCCTACGGCGTCATAGATGACATCTGCGCCGTTGGTGCAGGCGTTCTTGAAATCAGCGGCGAGCGAGCGTCCATCCACGTTGTCTCGTGGGTAGATGACGACTTTGTCCGCGCCGGCTGCTTTAGCTGTCGCGCCTTTTTCCTCGGAGGAAACGGCCGCGACAACGGTTGCGCCCATCATCTTACCCAACTGAATCGCTGCGATTCCGACGCCCCCGGCGGCGCCGAGAATGAGCAGCGTTTCGCCGCTTTTGAGATCGCCGCGGTCACGTAGCGCATGCAGGCTGGTCGCGTACGTCAGGAGAGCGGAGGCGGCGATCTCAGGTGCGATTTCGGAGGGAAGCGGGAAGCATCGGTCTGCGCGTGCAAGCGCCAATTGAGCAAGGCCGCCATTATCCAATTGTGCAACAACGCGCTGCCCTACTTGCATAATGCAGGCTGGCTGTCTTGATGCCGTGCTGCGCATCTGTCAGGGGCGCAAACAGTTTGGGGCGGCTATCGGCTGTTTCAATTGAATGCATGCAAACACCGCCGGCATGGCCGTAGCGACGCATTCGGCGCGTGCTTCGGGAGGCGTTTTGGCGGAGGGCTTGCGCCCGGGGCTTGGGAGCCTGGCAAGACACACGGGGCGGTTGCCCGATGACCGTGTCTAAGTCACTGAAAATATGGCGCGCCCGAAGAGATTCGAACTCCTGACCCCCAGATTCGTAGTCTGGTGCTCTATCCAGCTGAGCTACGGGCGCGAAGGGG
>JAUIJZ010000014.1 GCA_030430715.1 Alphaproteobacteria bacterium | reverse complement strand
GGCAGCGACGGCTCAAGCATGAAGGCGATGCGGTCGCCGGGCTGAATGCCCTTCTCCTTCAACCAGTGCGCAAAGCGCGCGGCGCCGGCGGCAATCTGGTCGAAGCTCAAGATTTCGTCTGAGCCATCGGCATGGGCGATGCGCACGGCCGTGCGGCCCGAGCCGGCGTGGCGCACGATGCACTCGTGCGCGATGTTCAGATGCTCGCGGTCGCCGTCGAACAGCTCCCACAGCGCCTCGGAGTTCGCGTGCGCCTGCGCGTCCGCGTAACTCGAATATTCGGTCAGCTTAGCCATCGCTCCCAACGCTTTTTGTTATGTCGCGACGATCCAGGAAGAACGCGCGCATTCCGTCGGGGCGTCAATGCCACAAATATCGACTGTTGCAAATATAGAATGGTGTTCTATATATTGAATACTCAGCCCAGGGACATTATGGCAGCGCCCGCAAAACGAACCGCCCGCCCCGACCGGGACCTCGCCAAGGCGATGGAAACCAGCAAAGCGCCGGCGATCTCGCGCGCGGCAGCGGTGCTGCGCCTTTTAGGCAAGAGCGACGCGCCGATGGGCTTACAGCCGATCGCGCGTGAATTGGGATTGGTGCCGAGCACCTGTCTCTACGTGCTGCGCGCGCTGGTGGCGGAGGAATTCGTCGCGTTCGATCCTGAAACCAAGCGCTATTCCCTGGAAGCAGGCGTGCTAACGCTCGCGCGCCACTGGCTACGGCGCGACCGCTTCAACGATCTGGCTCAGCCCGTGCTCGACCGCATCAGTCAGCGCTTCGATGTCACCATGCTCGGCGTGCACATCGTCGGCCTGGATCATATTGTCGTCGTGGCGGCCTCACAGGTGGGCCAAAATCTGCAATTGAGCGCTCAGGTCGGCAGCCGGTTTCCGGCGCTGATCAGCGCGACCGGGCGCTGCATCGCCGCGTTCGGCGGCCACGCCCAGGACGAATTGGAGGCGCGCTTCAAGACGCTGCGCTGGGACGATCCGCCAAGCTTCGAGCAATGGAAAAAGCAGATCGCCGAAACACGCACGCAAGGCTTCGCCGTCGATGAGGGCAATTACATTTCCGGCATCACAGTCCTAGCAGCGCCGGTTTGGAAAACCCGCGACAAGCTAAGCCACGCCTTGGTGGCGATGGGCATTACCAGCAGCATGAAAAGGGCGGGCCTGCCCTCGCTGCAAAAGGCGATGCTGCAATCGGCGCAAGCACTCTCCAATCAGCTCAGCAGCGAAGCCGCTTAAGCTGGCGGGGTCTGCTTTTTCCGCCGGTTCTGTAACGGACGGCGATAGGATGGATCGTCTTTGCTGCGCGCGGCCGCGCCATTGCCGGTGATGTCTGGGATGTCCGCGAACGGGATCGGCATGGTCGGCGCCAGTCCGGACCATTCGATCACATTGGTTCTGAATGCGATGCGCCACGCGCCATCGCGCTTTTCCAGCCTGTCGAGATAGCGGCCGCCGGCGAGCCAATTGCTTTCGTCGCGATTGCGCCCGGCGAACAGATAATAGGTTTCCGTATGCGCTGTTGCGCCGTCAATCTCGCAGGTCAGATTGAGCAGATTGTGCTGCGTGGCCACCTGCCCCGCCTCGTGCATGGGCATCGCCCAATCGTAGCAATCCGCCGCGCTGCCGACGAAAGACCCCGCGGCGATCACGGCGTCCTCGTGAAACGCCGAAAGAAACAACGCGCGATCAAAGCGATCCATGCCGCGGCTGAACCGCGTCAGGCAATCGGCGATCTCCTGCCGTTCCAGAAGCGCCTCCAAGCGCGCCAGCTTTTCAGGCTCCATGACCGGAAACCTCCGCGATCGGGCGCCAGATCGGCGCGCCGCGGCGATGACGCAGGGAGGGAACGGTTTTTCCGTCCACATCGGTCACGCCATATTCCTGCGCAAGTTCGGCGGTGATGAAGGTGCCGCCCGAGCGCTTCATGATCTCCGGATCGTTGGCCATCGCCGCGATGACGCGGCCCGGAAATTCGGGCGTGCACGCATCCTCCGGCCGTGTCGCCGATGCGCCTTTGAGCCCCGGTATGCTGGCAAGATTACGCTCGGCCCGCTCGGTCAGCGTCAGCCCCTGCCACAGCGAAACCGATGCGACATTGTAGGGCTCAAGTTCGATCGCCATGTCGCGCGCCATGCGGTCCACCGCCGATTTGCAGGTGCCGAACACGACGCCATAGGTGTACGACACGCCGACATAGCCGGAGATGGCGACGATCAATCCCGATTTTTGCGGCGCCATGATCTTGGCCGCGTGCCATGCCGCCGTGAAGTTAGAACGCACGCCGACATCGACCATCTCCCAATTGGAAAGCGGCTTAGTCCAGAACGGATTCTTGTCGGTCAGATCGTCCGGCAGCGAAAAGGCATTATTGACGAGGATGTCGAGCCGTCCGCACTCGCGCCGCACCTGGTCGAACAGCGCCGCGACTTCAACATCTTTGCTGTGATCGACCTTGACGGCAACGCCCTTGCCGCCGCGCTTATCGACTTGCGCCGCTGTTTCACCAATCGTACCCGGCAAATCATGCGCGCCGGGCGTCAGCGTGCGGCCGGTGACATACACCCTCGCGCCTTCCTGCCCGAGCGCGAGCGCCATGCCCTTGCCAATGCCGCGGCTGGCGCCGGTGACGATCGCGACCTTCCCTGTCAGCGAACCCATGCCCCGCCTCCGCTTCAGCCCTTACCGAAAAAGCGTTCGCTGAAATCGCCGTTGGCGCGGCCGGTGAAATGTTCGGCGCTGAACGGGGCGCCCATCAGGCCTTGCGACCAATCGACGGATTTGCCGAAATTCTGGCTCCAATCGTAAAGCATGGTGCGCTGCGCGATGCGCCAGGCGCCGTCGCGCCTTTGCAGCGTGTCGAGATAACGACCGCCCAAAACAATATCGCGCTCTTCGGCGCCCATATTGATGCGATGATACGCCGTGACGTGCGTTTCCGCCGAAGCAGCGTCGCCATTCAAAGCGATCACGCTCTGCCCCAGCACATGCTGCGTCACCGGGATCGCCGGCGAGCCCGGCGTGACCCAGGCCAGATATTCATCGAAAGCGCCGGCGAATATGCCGAAATCGCAGGAGGCGTCGGGCCAGAAGCAAGCCTTGATGATATCCGGATCGCGCCTATCCTCGCCGCGCGCCAAGCGGGCAATGCAATCGCGAATATCATCGCGGTCGAGCAGCACTTGCAGCCTGTTGTCAGGCGCGTGCATGTCGCCTCCCGTTGCTGACTCCTATTCGGCTGCCGGCGGCGGCGTCCAGCCGACCAGCGACTTCACTTCAACATATTCCTGGAAGCCGTGCTCGCCCCATTCACGTCCATTGCCGGACTTTTTGTATCCACCAAAGGCCATGTTGAAGTCGAAGCCGTCATTGATGAAGATCGCGCCCGCGCGCATCCGGCGCGCAACAGCGCGGACCTTCTCCAAATCCTTGCCCGCGACATTGCCGCCAAGCCCGAAATCGGAATCGTTGGCGATGCGCACGGCGTCGTCGAGATCGTCATAGCCAATGATGCACAGCACCGGACCGAAGATTTCCTCGCGCGCGATCACCATATCGTTGGTGACATTGGCGAACACGGTCGGCTTTACATAATAGCCCTTCTCGATGCCGTCGGGCCGTCCCGGACCGCCGGCGGCGAGCGTTGCGCCCGCATCGATGCCCTTCTGGATGTAATCCTGGATCGAGACGAATTGCGCCTTCGACACCACGGGCCCCATCGTGACATCCGCGCCGGTCGGATCGCCGACTTTGACTTGCGCCACGGCGTCCTTAGCGGCGGCGATCGCATCGTTCATGCGTGATTTTGGCACCAGCATGCGCGTGCTGGCGCTGCAGGTCTGACCGGAATTCATCATCACGCCGCCGACGCCTTTGCCGACGTTCACAGCGAAATCCTCATCGTCGAGAATGATGTTCGCGCCCTTGCCGCCGAGTTCCTGCGTCACGCGCTTCACCGTATCGGCTGCGGCCTTGGCGACCTGCACGCCCGCCGTTTCCGAACCGGTGATCGACACCATGTCGACGCCCGGATGGCGCGCGATCGCATCGCCCACCACCGAGCCCTTGCCCTGCACCATGTTGAACACGCCGGGCGGCACTTTGGCGGCGTCGAAAATCTCGGCGAGGATCTGCGCCGAGAAATGCGATTCCTGCGAGGGCTTCAGCACGACGGTGCAGCCGCACGCGATGGCGGGAAACACTTTCACCGTCACCTGATTGATCGGCCAATTCCACGGCGTGATCATGCCGACAACGCCGATCGGCTCTTTCACGAAGCGCGTGAGGCCCTTTTCTTCCTCGAACTCGTACGTCTTCAGCACTTCGATCGCGGTGCTGAGATGCCCTTGTCCAAGGCCAATATGGAATCCGTTGGCCAAGAAGGCCGGAGCGCCCATTTCTTCGGTGACGGCTTTGCCGAGATCGGCAGCGCGTTTGCCGAACTCTTCCAGGATGCGCTCCAGCACGGCCACGCGTTCTTCGCGCGAGGTCTGCGACCAGGTTTCGAACGCTTTGCGCGCGGCTTTCACCGCGCGATCCACGTCAGCGGACGTGCCGAGCGCGATCTTGCCCGAGGGTTGTTCCGTGGCGGGATTTGTCGTCGTCGCCGTCGTGTGTTCGATCGGATCGACCCATTGGCCGTCGATATAGAACTTCAGATATTCGCGCATAGCTCGCTCTTCCGTCCCTGCGGCGCGCTTGGCGCCGTGTTGGTCAATCTTTGGCGCCCCGCGCCGTTTTTTGAACAGCCCGAACACGTCCGCGTCCGCTTATTGGCTGCCTTCGGCATACCAAGTGCGGAATTCGTCGTAGTTCGGCGTATCCTTGTTTTCGAGGCCGCCATGGTTGGCGACCGGATCGATCGGCACGTGGATGACAGTGGGCTTGCCGCTGGCGAACGCTTCCTTGATCGCGGGGCCAAGCTCTTCGGCCTTTTCGACATACATGCCTTTGCAGCCCAAGCCTTCGGCGATCTTGTCGAAGCGGACATCCTTGCTCCAATGCACGCCCGGCTCATTGGTTTTGCCGTGCCCGAACGTGCGCTTATAGACGCCGACTTCGAGGCCCCATTGATTGTCGACGCCGACAACCGTGACGATGGGCAGATTAAGACGCGCAGCCGTCTCCAGTTCGCCGATATGGAACAGGAACGCGCTGTCGCTGGTGGTGAACAGCACCGGGCGCTTGCCGCCATCGGCAACCGACGCGCCGATCGCATACGGCAAGCCCGTGCCAAGGTGACCGAAATTCTGATTCCAGATCACGTCATGCGGTTTGCACTGCAGGTAGGTCCAGGTGAAGATCACCGTGCCGCCGCCATCGCGCACATGGATGCCGTTTTCCGGGAACGCCTTGGTCGCTTCCACAACCCAACGCGCGGTGTGCATCGGACCGTTCAGGTTCGGCGCACTTTCCGCGAGATCCTTGAGCCGCTTCTTGTCGGCCTCAATATATTTGGCCAGATCGGGCGACGCTTTGCGCGGGCTGTCCTTGAGCGCTTCGGTGAGCTGCGGCACCACAGTGCGCAGATCGCCGACGAGCGGCACATCGATCGGACGGTTCACGCCGATCGCGGTCGGGTCGAGCTCGACATAAATCCATTTACGCTCGGCGTTCTTTTCCGCCCAATGGCGCCACTTGCCGTAATGGCACGGCTCGCCGAGTTCGGTGCCGATGGCGATGCAAAGATCGGAATTGCGCACCGCTTCGTTCGCAACCGTCGAGAAGCCATACGGGAAGGTGCGATCTTCCAGCCCCTTGATGAAGGCCGTGCCGCCCGAGGTTTGAATCACCGGGCACTGCATCAGATCGGCCAGCGCCTTCACCTTCTCGCCGCCGCGCGCGCACTGCACGGCATGGCCGACGAACAGGATCGGATTCTTGGCGGCTTTGACCAGCTCGACCGCCTTCTTGATCATCTCGCCATCGGCGCCTGGCTCGACCAGACGATATTTTTCCGGCGGCAGCACCGGCGGCACATCGAGATCGTCCTGAATGACATGCGACGGATACTCGATATAGACCGGGCCTGGCGTGCCGGACTGGCAGACTCGGAAAGCCTGGCGGAAAATTTCATCCACCTGATCGCCGTATTCGATGCTGGTGCTCCACTTCACCGAATTTTTGAACAGGTCTTCCTGCTGGATGAATTGGATACGGCCGCGGCGCACGCGCCGCTCGGTCACGCGCCCGCGCTGACCGCCAATGAAGATCACAGGCGTATTTTCGACTTTCGCGCACATCATCGCGCCGGCCGCATTGGCGATGCCCGGACCGAGCGTAGCGATGGCGAGGCCCGGCTTGCCGGTCATGCGCGCATACCCTTCGGCCATCATGCCGACGGACAATTCGTGGTGTGGCGTGACGATATCCCAGCCGCGCTTTTCCGCCTCAACAAACAGGTGGACGAAGTTCGGATCGGGAATGCCGAACATGGTTTTGACGCCTTCGGCCTCGAACAGCTCAAGGATGCGCTGATAAACTTTCACGCCTTTGGGGTTGGCCTTCGCAGGCGCCGCATCATCATAGGACACTGATCTACTCCGAATTTTCCGCGTTCGCCGCGACTATACCGCGCTTTTCGTCAGGGCGGGATTTGCCCAACTTTCCGGTACGTCGCAACGGGTAATGAGGTTTGCCCGGGACGGTATCGCTCCAGCGTAAGCCGTCGCGATGCCGCCGGACGGCTTTACTTCAACAGGCTCAGACCGCCCGTACCCATGAAGTTGGCGAGGTTACGGTGGAAGTTCGTGACCTTGCGCTCTTGGTGCGGGTTGGGCAGCGTGCCGCGGAAACCGCGTGAATGCATGCCGCGCTGAACCGCCGCCATGTTCGAGAAATCCTGGCTGAGCACCAGCCCCCATCTATCGGCCGTCGGCTCGGCATAGACCCATTCGGTCTTGGGCTCTTGGCCTTCAGGGAAGCGTTCGATCGCGTAGGATTCGAAGATGCATTTGTTCGGATCGTCGCCATACGGACGCGCGCGATAGCAAAGCGCGAACGTGATCCCCTGCAGGATCGACATATTCGGGAATACGCTCCAGGCGAGCCCTGCTTCCGCTTGCTGATCCGGCGTGAGCGTCGGCCAGATCACGCCGCGGCGCGCATCGTCTTCACGCGCCGAAGCAAGCCAATGCTTGATCACATCCGGGGCCGGCGTGCCTTCGGGCAATTCATCGATCAGACGCTTGGCGGCGTTCACCAGCGTCTCGGTCGTGCTGGCCTTATTGACCGTGGTGTAGATCTCGTTTTGCAGATTGTAGGTGGAGGCGCGCGGATCGGCGCCTTTGCCGGCGCGCGTAATCGTGCCGCTCTGCTTCATCTTCAAGGATGGATCGCGCTCGTCGAAACCGCTCACGCCATGCAGATCATAGGCCTTGCTGTAAGCATAGTATTGGCCGTGCTCGAGCATCTGCGTGTGCGTGCCTTCGACATGGTACGGCTCCATGAAGGCTTCGATCGCGGTTTTCCAATTGCAGTCGAAGATCACCCATTGGCGCCATTTGTAGCGCATCTTCTCGAACTCGAACGGGCTGAGAATACGGCCCGCGTCGCCGAGATAATCCTTCAGCGAAACGCTGTCCGGATCCATGTTGATGTAGATCCAGCCGCCCCAGGTGTCGACTTTCACCTCGGTGAGACGCGTGCGCTCTTCGCTGTCCAGCGCGCCTTTCCAATCGGGCTCGTCGAGCTTGAACGTGCACTTGCCGTTCAGATCGTAACGCCAGCCGTGGAAGCCGCAGGTGAAGCCGCTGCGGAAGCCGCTGGCGCTGTGCTGGTCCGGCGGCGTGTCGATCAGCTGACGCGCACGGTGCGAGCAAACATTGTAGAGGCCTTTGATCTTATCCTTGGCCGTGCGGATGATGATGATGGACTCGCGCCCGACATTATAGGTGATGAAATCGCCGACATTCGGGATTTCCTCGACGCGCCGGGCATGCTGCCACACCCGGCCCCACAATTTTTCATCTTCCGCCCGCGCGTATTCCGGCGAGACGTAAGCTTCCACCGGAAACGTGACGGCTTCAGCCAGTTCTTCGACGCTGACGTTCTTGATGCTGCCCGCACTATCCATGACGTTCTCCTTCCCTTCGGCGTTCGCGTTTCACTTCCTGAGGTCCATGCCCTCCAGGTCGCCCTTGTCGCGCCACGCCTGCAACATGTTCTGGAAATCACTCCAGCCCGGGCCCCATTGACGGAACAGCGCCCAGGGCGCTTTCGCGTCGCCCTCATTGTTGAAATAGCTGGGCGGGCATTCGGCCTGAAACGCCGACATATCCGGCAGCAATTCCTCGAAGCGGCGCACGTAAGCGTCCTGCGCCTCTTGGCTGGTTTCGACCGCTTGCACGCCCCGCTTCAGCGCTTCGGAGATGATGTAGGCGATGTGCTCGCCCTGACGGCCGAATTGCTCGGTCACCGAAGCGTTCAGGCCGCCCTGGATGTAGCCGATGAAATACTGGTTCGGGAATCCGTGCGTCGTGGTGCCGTGCAGCGTTTTCGGCCCCTCGCGCCAATGGTCGTAAATGGACTCGCCTTCCCGCCCTTCGACGACATCGATGCCCCAGCGCCGCTCCAGCGCGCTGGTCACTTCAAAGCCGCTGGCGAAGATGATGCAATCGACAGGATATTCCTTGCCGTCGACGATGAAGCCTTTGTCGGTGATGCGCTCGAGACCTTTGGTTTCCGAGACATCCAGCAATTCGACATTGGGTTGATTGAAGGCGGGATAGTACACCTCGCTCGACAGCGGGCGCTTGCACATGAAGCGATAATACGGCTTGAGCGCCTCGGCCGTCGCCGGGTCCTTCACGAACGTATCGACGCGATTGCGCATACGCTCCATGACCAGATAATCCTCGGTGTCGCGCATCTCCATGAACTTCTCCAGGGAGAGCTGCGGCCAGCCTTGCGCCTGCATTTTGGCGGCCATGTTGCGATTGATCTCGGTCCAGAAATCGCAAATCAAATCCGGCTCACCCGGCTTGAACGCCTCCATCGCGCCGCGATGGAAATTATCCTGACGCTCTTTCTGCCAACCGGGCTGCAGCGTCTTCGCCCATTCCTTATCGGTCGGCGGATTGGGACGCGCGTCCACGCACGAGGGCGTGCGCTGGATGACGTAGAGATGCTTGGCGTATTTGGCGAGGTTCGGCACGGCCTGGATCGCCGTTGCGCCAGTGCCGACGAGCGCCACGCGCTTATCGGCGAGCTTGTCGAGCTTCGGCTCACGATAGCTGCCGCCGGTATAATCGTAGTCCCAGCGCGCGGTATGAAACAGCTTGCCCTTGAACGTATCGATGCCTTCGATGCCCGGCAGCTTCGGCATGTTGAGCACGCCGCACGCCATAATGATGTGGCGCGCGCGGATATCATCGCCGCGATTGGTCGATACGCGCCAGCGCTTGATGTTGTCGTCCCAGCGCAATCCTTTGACATGCGTGTGGAACAGCGCCTGATCGGCAAAGCCGAACTTCTTCGGAATCGACTTCGCGTATTCGTAAATCTCCCAGCCGTCGGCGAACTTCTTCGACGGCATGAAGCCGGTCTCTTCGAGCAGCGGCAGGTAGCAATACGATTCATTATCGCACTGAATGCCGGGATACCGGTTCCAGTACCAAACGCCGCCGAAATCGCCCGCGGTATCGACATGGCGGAAATTGGTGACGCCGGCTTTGGTCAGATAATAGCCGGCCATGATGCCGCCCCAGCCGGCGCCGATGACGATGCAATCGATGTCTTCATTGACCGGGTCGCGCGGTTTGATCGGCGTGTGCGGATCGGCGGAGAAATCCTCCACCACCTGACCGGCAGGACGGAAATACTGTCCCTCGCCCTCACGGCGCATGCGCTTTTCACGCTCTTTGCGGTAACGCTCCCGCAGCGCAGGAATATCGACTTGCTCTGGCGAGGGCGTATCGCTGGGATTGCACTTCATTCTTATCCTACCCCGTTATGACCTTGCCTTATCGTCTAATGCGACGGCGGCAGGCTAATCAACACCGTTGTTCATTAGTGCGTCAATTTTGCGGCCGCGGACAATCTCCGCGCGCCGCCGCCGAACATGCTTCGCCTGGGGAAAAGCCGTCAATAGAACCTGTCGCGCATCGCCTTGGCGATAGCACAGGACATTGGTTTAGCGCGCCTCGGTTTCCAGAGCAGGACCGCCGCCAAAAGCGCGATAGGTCGAGATCGCCGCGCGCGCCAATTGCGCCTCGGCGTCGATGCGCGTGAGGCTCGCATCGATCAATTGCTGCTCTGAACGCAGACGATCCGTCAGGCTTTGAATGCCTGCTTCATACGCCGCGCGCGATCCGCGCGCCGTTGTCTCGGCCGCGGTTTCGGCGATCTGCGCCGAGTCCAAACGCAATCGGCCCTGATCGAGCGCGACCAATGCGTTGGAAGCCTCGCCCACCGCTTCGACGACGGTTTGGCGGTATTGCAGCAATAATTGCTCGAATTGCGCATCACGCTGACGAATGGCGGCGAAGCGCCGGCCCCAATCGAACAGCGGAATGGAAATGACAGGCGTGGCCGAGGCGATGGTCGCGCCCACGCCGAGCGGATCGCCAATAATGGCTTCGGTCGTCGTCACCGAACCGCTGAGATTCAATTGCGGCAGCAAATCCGCGCGGGCATTGGCCAAGTTCGACGCCCCTAGCAGCGCCTGCGCTTCAGCGCGGGCGACATCAGGGCGCAAGCGCACAAGATCGGCAGGCGCCGCGGGCGCACTGGCCAGCTGCGGATGCGGCACCGGCGCCGTCTCCGCCAGCGAAGCGCGCACCGCTTCATCTTCCGTCCCGGGCGCAACGCCGCGCAGCGCCGCGAGCACATTTTCCGCGCGGCGTGTTTCAATCACCAGTCCCGGCAAACGCGCGCGCGTGCTTTCAGCAAGCCTGCGTGCATCGGCGGCGTCGGCTTCTGCGGTCAGCCCCGCTTCGGCGCTAATGGCGAGAATGCGCGCCAATTCATCCGCCGTTTCGATTGAGCGGGCGATGGCGACGCGGCTTTGCTGCGCCGCACGCAAATCCACGTAGGCGCGCGCCACGTCGGCGGCGAGCGCAACCTGTGCTGCGCGGACATCGGCGACCGCGCTGGACGTATTGGCGCGCGCGCCGCGCACTGCCGCCTCCAGCCGCGCGAACAACGGCACTTCCCAGCCCACTTGCACGCCGTAGGAGCCGCTCATTTGCTCGCGCTGGGTCAGGGTGGCCGATTGACCGTCAACGAGACGGGTATATTGGCCCTGTCCGGTCGCCGTCAGCTCAGGCAGGTATCGGGTCACCGTGGTCTGCGACACCGCGCGGGCTTCGCGCAGGCGCAGCACCGCCAGCTCCACCGAGGGCCCTCGGACAAGGGCGTCCGCGACCAGCGCATCCAAGGCCGGATCGTTGAATTCATGCCACCAATCGGTCACCGGCATGGCGGCGCCCGCAGGTGCGTCCTGCCAAACCGAGGCGAGCGGCGGCGGCTCCGGCCGTTCCCGTGGCATGGTTGAGCACGCCGATAAGGCGAGCGTCGCCGCCAGGGCGCAGGCGCAGGTGCGGAAGGCGGGTCCGGCTAAATTCATGATATCCTTGCTTTAAGATCTCACGGGCAAGGCCGGCAAGCAGGCCGCCTATCGCAATTTTTGGAGCCTCCCCAGCAAAATTGCGGCTTGACCCTTCGCCCTTTTAACATTTGTAGAATGAACATTCGTTTTATATGCAGAGCAGCATAGCTCGGCAAGGCCGAGATTATTGGAGTCCGCTTGGCCCGTCTCGCTAACCCCGCCCTGGCAGAACGCCGCCGCCACCAGATTATGGACGCGGCCATAGCCTGTTTCCGCCGCCGTGGTTTCCATCAAACGACGATGGCGGAGATCTGTGCCGAGGCCGGCGTCAGTGCGGGCGCCATTTACCACTACTTTGCGTCCAAGAGCGAAATCATCAGCGCCATCGCCGAAGATGCGCGAGAAGGCGCTGACGCCGCGTTCCTGCGCATGGCCGAGCAGGACGGGCTTGTCGCGGCGCTATGCCAGAGCGCGTCCGGTTTCTTTCACAAGCTGTCCGAAGGCGACGGCGCGCTGATGGCCGACATCATCGCCGAATCCATCCGCGACGAGACGATTTCCGCCACCATGCGCCGCGCAGACGCCAACAGCATCCGCGTCACGGCTTCGGCCGTGCGCGCCTCGCAGAAGCGCGGCGAGACCGCCGCGGATCTGGACCCCGAACTCGCCGCGCACACGATTATGGCCGCGATCGAAGGCATCGGCCTTCGGCGCGCTTTTCTGGGCGACGCCAGCGGCGATGTCGCCGATGCGCAATTCCGCGCCTTTCTCGAACGCTATTTGAGCCTCCGTTCATGAATAAGCCCCTCCCCCCCGAACTGTTTTCGCGCGCCGAAGGCTTGTTCAAACGCGCCGCCAATGCGAGCGGGCGCGCCTGGGCGCGCGCAACCGAAGCGCCGGACGAAGCAGCGCGCCGCCGCAAAATCGTAATGATGCTCGGCGCCGGCATCGTCGCCTTTGTTGTCCTCTTGGCCGTTCTCAGCCGTCTCGGCAGCGAACGGATCACCATGGCCGATGTGGCCTCCACCCAAGCCGTGACTGTGACGGCCGTCGGCATCCATAGCTTTGCCCCCGTCATCGCGCTGAACGGCGAAGCGCGCCCCGTGCGTGACATCCAAGTCGCGGCGCCCGCCACAGGCGTGCGCATTCTCGAATTGCTGGTGGACGAAGGCGACACCGTACGGCGCGGCCAGCCCATGGCGCGGCTCGATACGTCTCTGGCGCAGGCGCAAATCCGCGCCGCGCAAGCGTCGGTCGCGGAAGCGCAATCGGCCGCCGTGCGTGCGCGCGGCGAGTATGAACGCGCGGAATCGATCCGCGATTCCGGCGCCCTCTCCACCGAAGCCATTGAACAGCGCCGCGCCGCCGCGCTCGCCGCCGATGCGCGTCTCGCCGCCACGCGCGCGCAATTACAGGAAGTGAATACGCGCTTGGGCGGCGGCTATGTGCGCGCGCCGGATTCCGGGCTCGTGATCGACCGCAGCGCCGAAATTGGCCGCAATGTCGATGGGCAAGTGCTCTATCGCATCGCCGCGGGCAACGAACTTGAAGTGGCCGCGCAAGTCTCCGAAGCGGAGGCGCTCGCGCTTGAGCGCGGTCAGCGCGCCACCTTCACGCTTGTGGACGGTTCAACCGTTCAGGCGACGTTGAGCCGGACGCCCGCTTCGATCGACAGCCGGACGCGCACCGGCGAAGCCTTGTTCGCCCTGCCCAGCGGCAGCCGCGTGCGCGCCGGCATGTATCTGCGCGGCCAGGCGCATATGGAAGCGCGCGAGTCCATCGCGTTGATGCAAAGCTCCGTCCTCTACGATGAAGGACAAGCCTATGTGTTCGTCGTCGACGACACCAACGTCGTGCACCGCAGAAACGTCAGCCTCGGCGCGCGCAGCGGCGAAATGATCGAGGTGGTTTCCGGTCTCGACGCCGGCTTGCGCGTTGTCGGCTCCGGCGCCGCGTTCCTGCGCGACGGCGAGGAAGTGCGTCCACTCGCGCCGGCCGGTGAAGCCCGCCCCGCACCTGAAGAAGAAGCCGCTCAGCCGAACGAGCTTCGCGGCCGGAAAGGCTAACACATGGCCTGGAATATCTCGGCGACGGCGATCCGGAATCCGATCGGCCCGATCATGTTGATGCTGGCGCTGATCTTCGCCGGCGTGACCGCGTTCGGCCGCCTGCCGATCAACCAAATGCCGAATCTCGATTTCGGCGTCTTCACCGTGACGGTGGCGCAGCCCGGCGCCTCCCCGGTCGAGCTGGAAACGCAGATCGCGCAACGCGTGGAATCCGCGCTGACGGCCGTTGAAGGCGTGCGGCGCACGTCCACGAACATCTCGCCCGGCGTTTCCACCACCACGGTCGAGCTGGAAGGCAACGCCGACATCAGCCGCGCCGTCGAGGATGCGCGCGATGCATTGGGCCGCATACGCTCGGACCTTCCCGCCGACATCACCGAACCCGTGATCGCGCGGATCGACGCCGCCAGCATCCCGCTCGGCTATTGGGCCGCCGAAGGCGAGGGCATGACGCCCGCCGACATCTCCTGGTTCGTCGACAACGAATTGCAGCGCGAATTGCTCGCCATTCCGGGCGTGAGCCAGGTCACGCGGCTGGGCGGCGTGGACCGTGAAATCCGCGTCGATCTCGATCCGGCGCGCATGCTCGCCTACGGCGTCTCGGCCGATCAGGTGAGCAACCAGCTGCGCGCCCTGAACGCCGACCTGCCCGGCGGCCAAGCGCGCGTGGGCGGACAAGCGCAATCCATCCGCACGCTGGGCGGCGCCCACTCGCTCGAAGAATTGGCCGACACGCGCATCATCGGCGCCGAAGGCCGTGTCGCGCGCTTGGGCGACATCGCCACGGTGACGGACGCCTCCAGCGATCTCGATTCCGTGTCCCGCTACAATGGCCAGCCGGTTATTGGCTTTATGGTGATGCGCACCCGCGACGGTTCGGAAGTGCAGGTCTATGAGCGCGTGGTCGAGCGCCTGCACGAGCTTGAAGACGAATATCCCGGAGTGACTTTACCGAACATCGCCACGTCGGTCGATTTCACCAAGGGCCTGCACGAGGGCTCCATACACGCGCTGCTGGAAGGGGCGCTGCTGGCCTGCCTGGTCGTGTTCCTCATTCTACGCGACTGGCGCGCCACGCTGATCGCCGCCGCCGCCATTCCGCTGTCCATTTTGCCGACATTCGCCGCGATCGAGATCCTCGGCTTCACCCTCAACATGGTGACGCTGATCGCGCTAGCGCTGGTGACAGGCGTTCTTGTCGATGACGCCATCGTCGAAATCGAAAACATCGTGCGTCACATGCGGCAGGGCAAATCGGCCTATCGCGCCTCTCTTGAGGCGGCGGACGAAATCGGCCTCGCCGTCGTCGCGACCACTTTCACCATCATCGCCGTTTTCCTGCCCGTGAGTTTCATGTCGGGCAATATGGGCACGTTCTTCCGCGAGTTCGGCCTGACTGTCGCGTGCGCGGCATTCTTTTCACTCGTGGTCGCGCGTCTCATTACGCCGCTGATGTCGGCGCACATTCTTTCCAATCATGGCCACGACCATGAGCGCGAACCGGGCGTGCTGACCCTCGCCTACCAGGATGCGCTGCAATGGGCGATCCGCCATCCCTGGAAGACCATCGGCGGCGGCGGCGCCGTCTTCGTCGCCTCGCTTGGTCTGGCCATGATGGTGCCGTTCATCGTCATCCCGCGCTACGACCCCAACATGGTGACGATGCGCGTGGACATTCCGCCCGGCACGCCCGTCCTGGAAGCGGATCGCGTCACGCAACGCATGAGCGACAGGATCCGGCAAATGCCGGAGGTCAATGGCGTGTTCGTCTCCATCACCGGCACAGCCGGCACGGCGACGTCGGCTGATTTGTACGTTCCGCTGGTGTCGCGCGAAGACCGCGACAGCAGCGACTTCGCGCTGCAACAGCAGATACGGCCGTTGATGGCTGAGTTTCCCGATTACAGAACAACCTTCGTTCAGGATCAGGGCGGCGGCCAAGGCTACGACATCACGGTTCAATTCGTCGGCAACGAACCGGCCGCCGTGAACAGCGCCGGCGAACGGCTCGCCGAAGCGATGCGTGCGTCTGACATGCTGACGGATGTCCGCATCAGCTCGGCGCTGCGAAGACCGGAAATTCAGATTTTGCCGCGCGACGCGGATCTCGCCCGGCTTGGCGTCACCTCTTCCAGCCTTGCCTCGGCCGTGCGCATCGCCACCAGCGGCGACGCCGAACAGAACCTGCCGAAATTCAATCTCGTCGACCGGCAGATCCCCATTCGCGTTGCGCTGAGACAGGATAATCGCAGCGATCTCGACGCCATTCGCTCGCTGCCGGTACCATCGAACAACGGGCCGCCAGTGCGTCTCGATAGCGTCGCCGATGTGCAGTTTTCGCTAGGCGAAGCGGCGCTCGAACGGCGCGACCGGATGCGATCGGTGTCTGTCACCGCCAATGTGGTGCCGGGCATTATTCTCAGTCAGGCGCAAAGCGCGGTCTTTGCGATGCCGGAAGCGCAAGATCAGCCGGGCGCAAGTCTCGCCGTGAGCGGACAGACCGAAGATTCCGAAGAGATGTTCGAGCAATTCGGCACCGCCATGATTTGGGGCGTGATCTTGATCTACGCCGTGCTGGTGCTGCTGTTCCGCGACTTCTTCCAGCCGCTCACCATCATGACGGCGCTGCCGCTTTCCATTGGCGGCGCGTTCGTGGCGCTGATCGTCGCCAATCAGCCGCTCTCACTGTTCGCCTTGATCGGGCTTTTGATGCTGATGGGGCTCGTCACCAAGAACTCCATCCTGCTGGTCGATTTCGCGGTCGAGCGCATGCACGCCGGCATGAGCCGCAATGCGGCGCTGATGGAAGCGGGCATGAAGCGCGCGCGGCCGATCATCATGACCACCTTCGCCATGTCCGGCGGTATGGTGCCGGCGGCGCTAGGCTGGGGCGTGGACGGCACCCTGCGGCAGGGCATGGGCGCGGCCGTGATCGGCGGGCTTATGCTCTCCACACTGCTCAGCCTGATCTTCGTGCCGGCCATGTTCGTCCTGATCGACCGGCTTGAACGCTGGGTGCGCAGAATGCTGCCGGACCGGGCCGCCCGCGAAGAGCAGAGTTTCCACACGCCAGCGGAGTAAGGGCTGAAAGGCCCTGGCGGCGCGCGCACGCTTTGCTAAGCACGGCGGATGAGAACCGCCGAGATCGCGCGCGCGACCATGTTTGCCCTGCTGGCGCCGGCCGCGGCAGGCGGGGCCTTGGCGCTGGCGCCGCTGGTCCCGTTTTTTGGCTTCCTTTCGTGGCGCCCCAGCCTGGCGCTCCCCGCCCTGCGCAAACCGCCGCTCTATCTGCTTCTGCTCGCCGCCTTCATCGTCTGGATGGCCGTCACCATGCTTTGGGGGCCGGAGAACGGCCGCCCGGCCGCGCTGCAACTCGCGGTCACGGCCGCGGGCGGCTTGATGTTCGTGCGCGCCGCTTATGCCGACGCGGACGCGCTGCGCCTGACACGCGCCGGCGTGCTGGCGGCGCTGACCGTGCTCGCGATCTTGCTCTCCATCGAAGCCGCGGCGGGCATGCCGATGAATCATGCCGCCAATCCCGGCAATCAGGATTGGCAAATCGCCGGCAATCCAGGGCGCGGCGTTGTCGTGCTGCTCTGTTTGCTGTGGGGCGCGCTGGCGCTGTTGGCCTCGCGCCGGGCTTGGCTTTTCTGCGTGGCGATGCTGGCTGCCGGCGGCATGCTGGCGCTGCAATTCGGACAATCGGCGAATATTTTCGCGTTCGCGGCAGGCGCTGCGGCGTTCGCGGGCGGCTGGCTCGCCCCACGCATAGCTATTTGGGCCACTTCGGGCGGTGTCGCCGCGTGGCTCCTGCTCGCGCCGTTCTTATCGCCGCTGGTGACGACGCGCGCCGCGCTTGAGCTTCCCTATTCATGGGCCAACCGCATCGAGATTTGGCGCTATGTCAGCGCGCAGGTGCTCGAGCGGCCGCTGTTCGGCTGGGGCCTCGGCGCTGCGCGCGCCGATGAAGAAACCATCATCGTCTTTGGCAGACGCGTCAGCGCCATCCCTGTGCATCCGCACAGCGGCAGCCTGCAAATCTGGCTCGAAACTGGCGGCGTCGGCGCAATCCTCGCAGCCGCCGCGATTATGGCGGGCGGCTGGGCGCTCGCCCGAACCTGGGGACGCTATCGCGCCGGCGCCGCCGCCGCCTGCGGCTCCATGGCGGCGATCGGCATCATCGCCAATGTCAGCTTCGGCATTTGGCAAAGTTGGTGGCATGCCGCCATGCTGATCGCGGCCGCTGCTGTCGCTGGATTGGCCCGGCGCGCTTGAAGCGCTTGCCGCCGAAAGCGGCGCGGTTAAGTTGCGCGCCATGCTTCGGTTTCTGCACCCGATCCTATTCTATCCCCTGGCGCTGCTGGCTGCGGCCCTGATCATCTTCATCGGCGTGCAGCCGCAAAGATGGCCGCGCCCGCCAGCGCCCGTTTCCGGCGATGCGACGGAAAGCGGCTTGATGTTGAGCGGCGCCGCGCTCGGCACCCCCGCGCCTGGGCCCCGTCAAAGCATGAATGTGACGCGCGATTTCCTGGGCCGCGCCCAAAGCCTGAGCATCGCCGTGCCGCCCGATCAGCCTTCGCCCGGTCCGTCGGATACCGGCGTGCGCATCCTTCTTGCGCCAGGCGCCGCCGCGCGCATCGAGAATAGGCCGACCCTGGTGGAGGTCGCCTACGAACCGCTGCCGTTCAATGGCGCCGAAGCGCTGGCCGTCAGTCTGCAAGGAGACGCGCCGCCCTATTGGGCGACGCAGCCGCTTACGGAGGAACCCGGCCGGCTGCAATTCGAGTTGCCGCCGCAAACCTCCATCAGCGCCATCGGCTTGCGGGCGATCGCCGCGCCGCCGGACATCGCCTTCGGCGTGACCATCCTCGAAGTGCGCGTGGTTCCGCGCGTTTAGTCCTCGGAATCGTCTTCGCTGTCGTCGACTTGGCCGGCCTGCGCGTCTTCCGCCGCTTCGGCTTCGTCTTCAGATTCGTCTTCGCTTTCGGTCTCGTTCGTTTCCTGCCTCAGCAGGAACGCGGCGCATCCGGTTTCGGACAGCAGAGCCGCGAGCGCTTCGCTTTCGACCGACGCGCACTTGTCCTGCAATACCGAAAGCGCTTTGGCCGCGTAGCGTTGCGGGCGCTGCGAGAACAGCGCGCCGGCAATCTCCACATTGACGTGCAGCGCATCCTTTTCGACAGCGTCCGCATTGGCCGCCATCCACACGAAATAGGCGCCGGCCAGCTCTTCGCGCAGCAATTCGGCGAGCGGCGCGCGCACGTCGTCGAGCGAGGCGAACGCGCCTTCGGCGCTCGGATTCTCCATGCGCTCGATCCATGCCGTCAGCTTTGGCGCTTGCGCGCGGATCAAAGCGCCCGGCGTCGGGTCGGAGAGCATTTGGCGCAATTGGCCGGCGAGGCCGAAATCGGCCACGCTTGGGCGCGCGCCGAACAAATAGGGCCGGTTGTCCAGCAGGCGTTCGAGCACATTCAGCACCCGCGTGAACGAGCCTTCGATCACCGGCGCGGTGGCTTCCGATGAGCCGGCATGGTGCAGGCGCCCGGCCATGCGGGCCTGGATCGCGTCTTCCAGACCTTCCGGCGCTTCACCGCCTTCGAACAGCATGTCGATCGTGCGCCGCGCGGCGCTGGCGCGGTCGGCATCGTGCGACCAGCGATAATGGAACATGGCGCGGTTGAGCCATTCGTCGGCGTAATCCTCGAGCAGCGCCGCGATGAAGGCCAAGGCCGGATCGTCGGGCGTGATGCCGGGCTCGGGCGATTGCGCTTCGAGCGCCTCGATCATCGCCGTCGAATCCTGCAGCGCGTTGTCGTCCGCATCGACCAGGATCGGCGCGAGCGGCAGCTTGGCGTAGCGCGAAAATTCCTCCTGGCGCGCATTGCTGCGCTCCAGCCATTCGAAGGCGAGCCCCTTGAACCGCAGATAAGACCGCACCTTCGCCGCATAGGGCGAAAGCTCTGCGCCATAGAGACGAAACGGGGCTGTCATAGCGGGCATGTCATTTTGTCCACTCCAAATGAAATCGCCGCACGGGCGCACCGCGCGGCGATCAGAACTTTCGTCGGCGCTGCCTCAGACGGGCTTGATGTTCACCGCCGCCGGCTTGTTCTTGCGGGGATCGACCTCTGTGTCGAACGACACCGCTTGCCCCTCGCGCAGGCCGGTCAGGCCCGAACGTTCCACCGCGCTGACATGCACGAAAACGTCGGCGCCGCCCTCATCGGGCGCGATAAAGCCGAAGCCCTTCGCCATGTTAAACCACTTCACGACGCCTGTAGCCATCGTGTCCTCCCTTTTCTATCGCCGCGAGCCAAGCGCCTGCGACAGACGAGAGGCGGGGCTGGACTGAACGAAAGCTGGCGCAGAATACGCGGCGTTCGCTGGCCTTTCGGCCGCGCGCATAGGGCCCCTGGGCGGGTTGCCTGTCAAGCAGGTTGGCCGTTTGCGCCCGCTAGCGCACGCCGGCGGCGAGCAAGTCGTGCATGTGCACCACCCCGACCGGCGCCCCATCCTCCACCGCGAACAGGATGGTAATGCGTTTCGCGTTCATAATGGCGATGGCGTCGGCGATCGGCGCGTCGGCGCCAATCGTGATGGGATTGACCGTCATCAAAGCGCGCGCGTCACGCATGAACATGTCTGGCGTCAGACGGCGGCGCAAATCGCCGTCGGTGATAATGCCGATCAGCTTGCCGTTCTCCACCACGCCGGCGGCGCCAAGACTATCTCGGCTCATCGCCTCCAACGCCTTCGGCACCGGCAGATCCGGCGCGATCAACGGATCGTGCTCTCCCACACGCATCAAATCGCGCACCCGTTTCAGCGCCGCGCCAAGCTTGCCGCCTGGGTGGATGGCGCCGAACTGATCTTTATTGAAACCGCGCGCCTTAAGCAAAGCGACGGCCAGCGCATCGCCCATCGCCAGACACATCGTGGTAGAGATGGTCGGCGCCGGCGCGTCATCACTGGCCTCGCCGCACTCAGGCAAGACCAAGGCGGCGGTCGAGGCGCGCGCGAGCGAGGAATTCTGTTTGAAGGTCATGCCGATCAGGGGCACGCCCAGCCGGCGGCAATGATGCAGCAAATCCGAGAGCTCGGCGGTTTCGCCCGAGCGCGAAATCGC
This sequence comes from Alphaproteobacteria bacterium, assembly GCA_030430715.1. Lineage (GTDB taxonomy): Bacteria > Pseudomonadota > Alphaproteobacteria > Caulobacterales > Aquidulcibacteraceae > Vitreimonas. The sequence continues at coordinate 26,317 of JAUIJZ010000014.1, read as the reverse complement.
CAGCACGCAATCGCGCTCGACGATCATGCCAAGATCGCCATGGCTGGCCTCGGCCGGATGGACGAATTGCGCGGGCGTGCCCGTGGAGGCGAGCGTGGCGGCGATCTTGCGCGCGATGTGACCGGATTTACCCATTCCCGAGACGATCACCCGTCCCGAACTTTGCGCCAGCAACTTGGCCGCCTCGGTGAACGGCCCGGCCAGCTCCTGAGCCAGGGCCTGGGCCAATTGATCGAGCGCGCGCGCCTCGGAGCGTATCGTTTCCTGCCCGGCGGCGATGGCGGCCTTGGCGTCGATTTGGGTCATGCTCCGCTGTTGCATGACTGGCGGACGATGTCATCCGTGCTCGGTCGGCGGTTGAGCCGGGCTTCGCGGGCGCTTATGTCAGGAGCCTCACAGGATCGCCGAGACACTCATGAGCATGCCCGCGCCCATCGTTCACATTCCGCGCGTCAAAAGCTCGCCTCTGGAGATCGGCAACAACCTGCCGCTGACCTTCATTTGCGGGCCCTGCCAATTGGAAAGCCGCGCCCACGCCCTGGAAACGGCGGAATTCCTGCGCGACGTGTTCCGCAGCGCAGGCGCCGGCTTCATTTACAAGTCGAGCTATGACAAGGCCAATCGCTCCAGCCTGCACACCAAGCGTGGCGCGGGCCTTTCAGTGGCTGGGCCGATTTTCGAGGAAATCCGCACAAAGCTCGGCGTGCCGGTGCTGACCGACGTGCACCTTCCCGATCATTGCGAGGATGTCGCCTCGGTAGTGGACGTGCTGCAAATCCCCGCCTTCCTCTGCCGCCAGACCGACCTGCTGATCGCCGCCGCCGAAACCGGCAAGCCGATCAATGTGAAGAAGGGGCAGTTCCTCGCGCCCTGGGACATGAAGAACGTGCTCGCCAAGATCACCGGCTCTGGCAACAACGCGGTGATGGCGTGCGAGCGCGGGGCGAGCTTCGGCTACAACACGCTTGTCTCCGACATGCGCGCGCTGCCTATCCTGAAGAGCCTCGGCGCGCCGGTTGTGTTCGACGCCACCCATTCCGTGCAGCAGCCCGGCGGTCAGGGCGACCGCTCCGGCGGCGAACGCCAGTTCGTGCCGGTGCTGGCGCGCGCGGCTGTCGCAATCGGCGTTGCGGCGGTATTTCTCGAAGCTCACCCCGACCCTGACAATGCGCCCTCCGACGGCCCCAACATGGTGCCGTTCGACGAGCTTGAAATGCTGGTGCGCGATCTGGTGGCGTTCGACCGGCTGGCCAAGTCCACGCTCGCCGCCGCCGAATGAGGGTGCTGCACACGCTCGGCTCCGCCGCCAATGGCGGCGCCGAGACCTATTTCACAGCTCTTGTGGGCGCGCTCGCGCGCGGCGGCTTGGATCAAGCAGCGGCCATTCGCGCGCATGCCGGGCGCGAAGCGGCCCTGAAAGCGCTCGGCGTGAAAAGCAGCGTGCAGCCGTTCTCCAAACCTTTCGATTTCAGCACCGGCGCCGCTATCGCCGCGCTCGCGCGCAAGCATGAGGCGAAGATCGTGCTCGCTTGGATGAACCGCGCGGCGAGCCTCACGCCGAAGGGATCGTGGGCGCGCATTGGCCGGCTCGGCGGCTATTATAAGCTCAAAAATTATCGCGGCTTCGATGCGCTGGTCGGCAACACGCAGGACATCGTCGATTGGATGGTGCGCGAAGGCTGGCCAAAAGAACGCGCGCATTACATTCCCAATTTCGCCAGCGCCGGCGAAGGCGCGGCGCTAGATCGCGCTACGTTCGATACGCCGGCGGATGCGCCGCTGCTGCTCGGCATGGGCCGGCTGCATGAGAGCAAAGCGCACGATGTTTCGCTGCGCGCGCTGGCGCAAATGCCCGGCGCTTATCTTTGGATCGCCGGCAGCGGCCCGGAAGACGCCACACTGAAAGCCCTGGCCGAACAATTGGGCGTCGCTTCGCGCGTGCGGTTTTTGGGCTGGCGTGACGATGCGCCTTCGCTTTATCGCACGGCGGATGTGTGCGTGTTTCCTTCGCGCTTCGAGCCGCTGGGCAATGTCGTGATCCAGGCCTGGGCGCATGGTTTGCCGGTCGTCGCGGCGCGGGCGGCAGGACCGGCATCGCTGATCCACGACGGCGAAGATGGTTTTCTTACACAGGTGGAAGACGCAGAAACGCTCGCAGCCAAAAGCACAGCCTTGCTGGAAGATGAAGCCTTGCGCGACCGCTTCGCCAACGCCGGACGCGCGCGTGTTGCCAGTGATTTTTCCGAAGCCGCCGTGATCGGCCAATGGCGCGATCTCTTTGCCCGTCATGGAGGCGCGTAATGTGCGGCATTGCAGGCAAGCTTGGCGCCGAGAACGGCGCGGAAGAACTCATCGCGACGCTGACGCATCGCGGGCCGGACGGCGTGCGCGTGGCGCAAGCGAAGAACGCCTCGCTCGCGCATGCACGGCTTTCCATCATCGACCTCGAAAGCGGCTGGCAGCCGCTTTCCGCAGCTGGCTCAACCATTATCGGCAATGGCGAGATTTATAATTATCTCGAACTGGCGCGCGAATTTGGCCTACAAGACAAGCTGAAAACCGGCTCCGATTTCGAACCGCTCCTGCACATCTATGCGCAAGAGGGTGAGCGCGCGTTCGCGCGCCTGCGCGGCATGTATGCCTTTTGCCTGATTGGCGGCGATGGCCGCACATGGCTGGTGCGCGATCCCTTCGGCATCAAGCCGCTTTATGTGCGCGCGGACGGCGACGCGCTCGCCTTCGCTTCCGAACCGCGCGCATTCGGCACAGCGCAAGCCGCGCCAGATGCCTTGCGCGAGGTGGCCAGCCTGAATTACGCGCTCGGCGCACAAACCGCATGGCCGGGTGTGACACGCATCGCGCCTGGCGCGGTGATGGAGTTCAAGAACGGCGTGCTGCGCCAACACAATAAACGCAGCGCGATTCCAAAAGCGGCGCCCCCGCCAAGAGATGAAACGGCGGCGCTCGATGCGCTCGACCGCGTGTTGGAAGACAGCGTGCGCGTGCACCAGCGCTCGGATGTGCCCTACGGCCTCTTTCTTTCCGGCGGCATCGACAGCGCAACGATCGCGACGCTGATGGCGCGGCTCAATGAGCGCTCCGTCATCGCCTATACGTGCGGTTTCGATGCGCCCGAAGCGCGCGATGAACGCGCGGCTGCCGAGCGCGTGGCGCGCGCGTTGAATTTGGATTGGCGCGAGACGCTGTTCACGGAAGAGGATTTTTGGGCCATCGCGCCGCAAGTCGCCTGGGCTATGGACGATCCTGTCGCGGATTATGCGTGCTTGCCGACGTACAAGCTGGCAGCGGCGGCGAAGGATGCGCTGACGGTAGTGCTCACCGGCGAAGGCGGCGACGAATTGTTTGCCGGCTATGGCCGCTATCGCCGCGCGTTGCGTCCGCGCTGGCTGGGCGGTCGCGCCGCTGAACCGCAAACCGATGATGCCGCGTCGCTGGCCGCATGGCGCGCGGCGGGCGCGGCGCCGAGGGGGCTTTCATCGCTGCAACAAGCGCAATGGGCCGATATCGCGACCTGGTTGCCGAACGATCTGTTGCTGAAGCTCGATCGTTGCCTGATGGCGCACGGACTCGAAGGACGCACGCCTTTTCTCGATCCCGAAGTCGCCGGCTTCGCGTTTCATCTGCCCGACGCGCTGAAGGTGAACGGGCGCTTCGGCAAATATCTGCTGCGCAAATGGCTGGAGCGGCACTGTCCGGCGGCCGAACCGTGGGCCAAGAAGCGCGGCTTCACCGTGCCGGTCGGCGCTTGGATCGCGCCGCGCGCCGATGAACTCGGCACGAGCTTGGCGCAAGTGGAAAGCGTACGCGCGGCTTGCGATGCAGAGACTGTGCGCACCGCGTTCAAGGATGAAGCGCTGGCTGCGCGCCGCTGGCCGCTGCTGTTCCTGGGCCTTTGGGGGCGCATTCACATGGATGGCGAAACGCCGGACATGGCGCTGAAAAGCCTGATCAGCTAGCGCGATCCCATTTCGCGAAGAAACCCGCGTTTTGCGCGCGCGCTTCGGCTTCCATCAGCCCCACCTCAACCTCTACGCCCGCGGCGCGGAGGCGCTCGATGCCGGCCCCGGCGGCGAAGGGATGGGGATCGCGCGCGGCGATGACAACGCGCGTCACGCCGCTTTGAATGAGCAAATCCGTGCAGGAGGCTTCACCGCTGCTGCGTTGCGCGCACGGCTCCAGCGTCACATAGGCCGTCGCGCCGCGCGCATCGAGATTTTGCAGCGCTTGCTGCTCGGCGTGCGGACGCCCGCCAGGCGCGGTCGCGGCCGCACCGATCACAACGCCATCCTTGACCAGGACGCATCCCACAGACGGATTGTCACCCGTGCCGCCAATGCCGGGCGCGGCTAGCGCCAATGCCCGCTGAATGAAAGCGGCCTCGCTCACGCAGGCAGCGCGGGGATTTCCGTCGCACGCGACGCATCCAAATAGCGCGCGCCGATCGGCTTCAGGTTCGCGTCGAGTTCGATCAGCAACGGATTGCCGGTCGGCATTTCGACATGCACGATCTCATCGTCGGGCACTTGGAAGAGGTGCTTCACGATCGAGCGCAGCGAATTGCCGTGCGCGGCGATGATGAGATTTTTGCCGGCCTTGAGATCGGGCGCGATGGCCGCGTTCCAATAGGGCAGCACACGCTCCAAAGTGAGCTTCAGAGATTCCGTCGCCGGCACGTCGATGCCCGCGTAGCGGCGATCCCCGGAAAGATCGAACTCACCGCCCGCTTCCAGCGGCGGCGGCGGCGTATCGTAGGAGCGGCGCCAGATCTTGACCTGATCCTCGCCGTGACGCTTGGCGGTTTCAGCCTTGTTCAGCCCCGTCAGCGCCCCATAATGACGCTCATTCAGGCGCCAATCGCGCTCAACGGGCAGCCAGGACAGCTTCGCCGCAGCCAAAGCCATGTTGCCGGTGCGGATCGCGCGCGTCTGCAACGAGGTGTAGAGCTTGTCGAATGGAACAGCGCTTTCGGCCAATTTGACGCCGGACGAGCGCGCCTGCGCCTCACCCTCCGCGGTCAAATCCACATCGACCCAGCCGGTGAAGCGGTTTTCCAGATTCCACTGGCTCTGGCCGTGACGCAAAAGTGCAAGAAAAGTCATGGTTGATCACTCTCCTAGGCGCCACATGGCGTCAAGCGTTTGCAGAGCCGCGCCACAGCGTTAACCAGGACGCAGCGTGACCAATTGTCCCTCAATCGCGCAGAAAGCGCCGTAACGCGCGTATCAACGGCTGAGCACACATCAGAGGCGTTGCCGACGATTGAAGTTTTCGTGCTTTTCCCGCAAACCGCACTCATCCCGAAGGCCCTAACGGAACTATGCCCATGCTGCCTGCGCCGCGCGCAAGCTTGAGCCCCAACAGTGCGGAGTTCGAGACGATCCCCTTGGTTAAGCCAACCGGCTTTCGCGAATATGACGCGCGCTGGTGGTTCGGCATTCAAGGCGAAGACAAACCGCCCGAACTAAACCTTCTGGGCGTGCAAGCGCTCGGCCTTGGGCTCGGCACGCTAATCCACGAATTCGGCGTCGCCCCGCGCATCGTCGTTGGACACGATTTCCGCTTCTATTCGCTGTCGATCAAGCAGGCGCTGATGCTCGGCCTGATGCAGGCCGGGCTTGAAGTGAACGATATCGGGCTGGCGCTCTCGCCGACCGCCTATTTCGCCCAGTTCGCGCTCGACATTCCGTGCGTGGCGATGGTGACCGCCTCCCACAATGAGAATGGCTGGACCGGCGTAAAAATGGGCGCCGACCGGCCGCTTACCTTCGGACCGGACGAAATGGGCCGCCTCAAGGAGATCGTGCTCGGCGGCAAGTTCAAGACCCGAGACGGCGGCGCCTATAAGCGCATCGAAGGCATGCGCGACCGCCATATCGAGGACGTCGCCAAGCGCGTTCAGCTGAAAAAGAAGCTGAAGGTGGTGGCGGCGTGCGGCAATGGCACAGCAGGCGCGTTCGCCCCCGAAGCGCTGCGGCGCATGGGCGCCGAAGTGATCGATCTGCACACCGCGCTCGACTGGACCTTCCCCAATTACAACGCCAATCCCGAAGACAGCGAAATGCTGCACGACATGGCGGCTGCGGTGAAAAAGCACGGCGCCGACGTGGCGCTTGGCTTTGACGGCGACGGCGACCGTTGCGGCGTGGTTGACGATGAGGGCGAGGAAATCTTCGCCGACAAGGTCGGCCTGATGCTGGCGCGCGACCTCTCCGCCGAGCACAAAAACGCGACCTTCATCGCCGATGTCAAATCCACCGGGCTCTACGCCATCGATCCGGTGCTGCAAGCCAATGGCGCCAAGGTCGATTATTGGAAGACCGGCCATTCCTACATCAAGCGGCGCACCACCGAACTGAACGCGCTGGCTGGGTTCGAAAAGAGCGGCCACTTCTTTTTCCGCCCGCCGCTTGGCCATGGCTACGATGACGGCCTCGTCGCCGCCTCGGCGGTGCTGGCCATGCTCGACCGCAATCCGGACAAGAAGCTCTCGGAGCTGAAGAAGGCGCTGCCGAAGAGCTACACCTCGCTCACGATGAGTCCGCATTGCGACGATGAGAAGAAGTACGGCATCGTCGATCAGGTCGTCGCGCAATATCAGCAGGCGGCCAAAAATGGCGAGAAAATTGCAGGCCGTTCCATCCGCGATGTGAACACCGTTAACGGCGCGCGCGTGACGTTGGAAGACGGCGCCTGGGTGCTGGTGCGTGCGTCGTCAAACAAGCCGGAGCTCGTCGTCGTCGTCGAGAGCATGACCAGCGAAGAGGATATGCGCGGGCTTTTCCGCAATGAAGTTAAGCCGCGTCTCGCCCGCTTCTCCGAAGTCGGCAAATACAATCAGGAGATCTAAGATATGCGCGTGACTATGATCGGCACTGGCTATGTGGGCCTTGTGTCCGGCGCGTGCTTCGCCGATTTCGGCCATATCGTGACTTGCGTCGACAAGGACGAAAGCAAGATCGCACGGCTGCTGAAAGGCGAGATCCCGATCTTCGAACCCGGCCTCGACGAATTGGTCAAAGACAATGTCGAGCAGGGCCGGCTCTTTTTCACCACCGATCCGGCCAAAGCGATCAGTGAAGCCGATGCGGTGTTCATCGCCGTTGGCACGCCCTCGCGCCGCGGCGACGGTCACGCCGACCTCTCCTATGTCTATGCCGCCGCCGAAGAGATCGCCGGCCTGATGAACGGCTATACGGTCGTCGTCACCAAATCGACCGTTCCAGTCGGCACCGGCGATGAAGTCGAGGCCATCATCAAGAAGACGCGCCCCGACGCCGATTTCGATGTGGTGTCCAACCCAGAATTCCTGCGCGAAGGCGCCGCCATCAACGACTTCAAGCGCCCTGACCGCGTCGTCGTCGGCACTGACAGCGAACGCGCGCGCGATCTGATGCGCGAGCTCTATCGTCCGCTCTTCCTCAACGAGACTCCGATCATCTTCACCGCGCGCCGCACGTCGGAGTTGATCAAATATGCCGGCAACGGCTTCCTGGCGATGAAGATCACCTTCATCAATGAGATCGCCGATCTGTGCGAACAAGTCGGCGCCAATGTGCAGGAAGTCGCCAAGGGCATCGGCCTGGACAACCGCATCGGCCGTAAATTCCTCAATGCCGGCCCTGGCTATGGCGGCTCGTGCTTCCCGAAGGACACGCTGGCGCTGATGAAAACCGCCCGCGATTCCGGCGCGCCGATCGAACTGATCGAAACCACCGTGCGCGTGAACTCGGCGCGCAAGCAGAAGATGGCGCAGAAGATCGTCGACGCGCTCGGCGGCAATGTGAAGGGCAAGACAGTCGCCGTGCTCGGCCTCACCTTCAAGCCGAATACGGACGACATGCGCGATGCGCCGGCGCTCGACATCGTGCCCACGCTACAAGCTGAAGGCGCGCACGTGCGTGCATTCGATCCGGAAGGCATGACCGAAGCCAAGCACATGCTGAAGGACGTGGCGTTCGCAAGCGGACCTTATGATTGCTTGCAAGACGCCGACGCTGTCGTGATCGTCACGGAGTGGGATCAATTCCGCGCACTCGATCTCGATCGCGTGAAGGCATCGTTGAAGTCGCCCGTCGTCGTCGATCTGCGCAACATTTACAGCCCGGCCGAAATGGCCGCGAAGGGCTTCACCTATGTGAGCGTCGGCCGCCCATAAGGGCGGCGCGCTTAGCGCGGGCCCATGCGGATGGCGCCATCGAGACGGATCACTTCGCCGTTCAGCATCGGATTGGCGATGATGCTCTGAACCATTTGCGCATATTCCTCGGGCTTGCCGAGGCGCGATGGAAACGGCGTCGCCTTACCGAGCGAGTCCTGCACCTCTTGCGGCAGGCTCTCCATCATCGGCGTCCAGAATACGCCGGGCGCAATGGTGACGACGCGAATCCCAAGTGAGGCGAGGTCGCGCGCGACAGGCAAGGTCATGCCGACGACGCCGCCCTTCGACGCCGCATAAGCAGCCTGGCCGATCTGACCATCGAAAGCGGCGATGCTCGCGGTGTTGACGATCACGCCGCGCTCTTCGCCCTGCGGCTCGGCCGCGCCCAGGCGCGCGCCGAATTGCGAAATCATATTGTAGGTGCCGATCAGATTGACCTCGATCACCTTGCGGAACTGATCGAGCGGATGCGGCTTGTTCTCACGACCGACTGTCTTGGCGCCGATAACAATGCCCGCACAATTCACCAGGACGCGCGCAACGCCGTTTTCCGCTTGCGCCGCATCGAGCGCTTCCGCCACAGCGGCCGTATCGGTCACATTCACCTTGGCGAAGCGGGCGCCGATCTTTTTCGCATGCGCCGAGCCGGTTTCCTCGTTCATGTCGAAGATCGTGACCTTGGCCCCTGCCGCCGCCAGCATCTCCGCGGTCGCCGCACCCAGACCCGAGCCGCCGCCCGTCACCACCGCTCCAACGCCATCCAGCTTCATTTCTCGCCGCTCCGCTGATCTTTCTGATGCCCGCTGCATCCCGCATCAACGCCGCGAAGTCCATAGAAGAGACGCCGCACCCGCGCGCGTCACGGGAATTGGCGCCCGCTGCCACCCCTGTTAGAGGTCGCTCATGAGTGAAGCTTGGCCGACGATCGAAACGCACGCCGCGCGGCTGCGCCAGACCCAATTGCTGGATCTATTCACGGCGCAATCCGACCGCGTCTCGGCGCTCACGTTCAGCGCCCCGCACATGATCGCGGACTTCTCCAAACAGCGCATCGACGCCGCCGTTTTGTCGGCATTCGCCAAGCTTGCTGAAACCGCCGGCTTTGATGCTTGGCGCAGCAAATTGTTCGCGGGCGAAACGGTGAACAATACGGAAGGCCGCGCCGCCAAACATTGGGCGCTGCGCGCGAACGACGCTCCTGCGGAAGTTCTGGATGTGCGCGCGGCAATGAATGCGTTCGCGCAGCGCATCCGCCCCGAGATCGACGCGATCGTGCACCTCGGCATCGGCGGCTCCGACCTCGGGCCGCGCCTTATCGCCGACGCGTTGCGTTCGTCGCGGCACAGCAAGCCTATCGAACTGCGCTTTGCCGCCAATGTGGACGGCGCCGATGTCGATGACGCGATTGCCGGGCTTGATCCCGATAGGACGCTGCTGATCGTCGTTTCGAAAACCTTCACCACGCAGGAAACGCTGGCCAACGCCGAGTATGTGCGCGCCTGGAAGCCCAAACATATCGCCGCCGCCACGGCCGCGCCGGATAAAGCCGTCGCCTGGGGCGTGCCAGCAGAAAACGTGTTTCCGTTCTGGGATTGGGTCGGCGGGCGCTATTCGTTATGGTCCAGCGTCAGCCTTTCCTGCGTCATCGCCCTTAAAGACGGGGCGTTCGACGTCCTGCTTGCCGGCGCGGCCGAAATGGATGCGCACTTCCGCGATACGCCGTTCGCGCAAAACCTGCCGGCGCTTTCCGCCGTAGTGCAGATGTGGAATCGCGAAGCGCTCGGCCATGGCTCGTATGCGCTGATCCCCTACATGGAGCGGCTGCGGCTGCTGCCGGCCTGGGCCCAACAGCTCGAAATGGAATCCAACGGCAAAGGCGTAACGCGCGACGGCGCGCCGCTTACGCGCTCAGCATGCGCGGTGACATGGGGCGCGGCCGGCACCAATGCGCAGCATTCCTTCTTTCAATTGCTGCACCAGGGCGCCGACCAGATTCCCGTTGAGTTCATCGTCAATGAAGGCGCGCATGAAGGGCCCCGCACGCACCGCGCCTTGGTGTTCGCGAACGCGCTGGCGCAGGCGCAGGCTTTGATGGTCGGCAAGAACGCCGCTCAAGCGCGCGCGGAAATGATCGCTAAGGGCATGAACACTGAAGACGCCGAACGCCTCGCGCCGCACCGCGCCTTCCGCGGCAATCGCGCATCTACGCTGATGGCGATCGATGCGTTGAAGCCGGAAGCGCTCGGCGCGCTGCTCGCCTTCTACGAACACCGCACCTTCGCGCAATCCGTGCTCTCGGGCGTCAACCCGTTCGACCAATGGGGCGTCGAACTCGGCAAGGAAATGGCGAACCAACTCTTGCCCGCGCTCAAGGGCGAAGCCTTGCCGAAGGATATCGACCCCAGCACGGCGGCGTGGGTAGACCGGCTGCGCTAAAAGCGCCGCCGGCCTACATGAGTTACGACACCTTTGGCTGCGAAGGCGATAATTGCGCGCCCTGCGCCGCAATCGGCGCGCCAGCGCGTTTGCCGAAATGTTTGTCGGCAAGGCGAGCAACCCAGGCGCGGCATGGCTGTTCGATAAATCGGTGTGTCACCGCCGACACCGCAATCACGGTGACCACGAGCGCAACCAGCATGCCGTTCATCACCCACATCCCGCCGAAATCCATGACTTCACGCGGGCCAGCGATCGTCTCCGTCATCACCCAGAGTTCGACACCCACCTGACGGGCAGCAACCGCGACAACCGCACAGGTCACAAAGATGATCGGAACGTGCGTCAGATAGATGGAGTATGAAATATCGCCAAGCCAAACCAGCGGCTTGGCTTTCACCAAGTGCGAGATGATCCCGCGCTGGTTTGCGAACGCATACACCATCAGCATGAACGCAAACGAGATGCAATAAAGAAAACCGTGAAGCCCATGAAAAATTCCATGATGGCTCTCGGCACGCTCGCCAATTCACCGATACGCGTCCATTGATCCGCCTGATAATAGTAAACGATCCCGGCGATCACGGCGCAAACGATGCCCAACGCAATGCGCGCTCCCGCGGCTCGTACAAGAAGGCAAATTGTACACAGGACCAAGTAAGCCGCGATCTCGGTCGAAATCGTCCATGCTGGATAATTCCAGGTCATAGGTTTGTCCCAACCCCATGACTGGACGAAGAATATGTTCTCGAAGAAGGCTGGAATATTGGTGCCTTCGGTAAACGGGGCGTGCGACACTTCCATGCCTGTCGCCTGCACAACGACCAAGCGAAGCATTTCGAACAGGAGGAGAAACAGCAGCATCGCCAGGTGCAGCGGCCAAAGCCGCCCCAGCCGCTTGAGCAGGAAGCGTGCGACCCCGGAGCCGTCCTGGATGCTTTCTCCGTACATCATCGCAACGACAAAGCCGGAGAAGACGAAGAAAATCGTCAGCATCGGCGCCGGATACATCACGAACGGCGTGTTGTAGATGCTGCTCAGAAACGGAGCATGTATCAAAACGACCCAAAGCGCGAATAGGCCGCGCATGCCGTCCATAGCCACCAAGCGCATTGTGGCACATCCCTTCGTCAGGACGCGCCCGACGCGCGCCACTAACGTCGGCGATTGCAAGAGCGCCGCCAGTGCGGCGCTGAAAACGCAAATATAGAAGCGCCTCGGTAATGAGGCCGCGCAGTTTAGCGCGCGACAGCACCCCCTTCATGCGAAGGGGTCGAATAATACGAAATATACGCGATTGATTGGCGGAATACCGGCTGTCGCGTGATACCGCACAAACTCAACCGATCTTATGCGGCAGCCGGATTCCGTGCGCTTAAGCTACGCTTCCACTTCGAATGTGACTTGAATGTTCGCGCGCCATTCTTTGACCTTTCCGTCCTGAACGACACAGGAAAGATTGTTGACATTGGCCGAGCGCACATTGCGCACTGTCTTCGCAAAACGCCCGATCGCGTTCTTGACGGCATCGTCCCAGGACTTTCCTGAATCCGCCAGGATTTGTTCGGATTTGAGGATGGTCGCCATTGTTCGCCTCCTTGCTCCGCATGGGATCGGAGCAATTTAGGCGCTCAACGTGGCGAAGGCGAATCAGCGCCGCTGCAGAAATGCTTAAGCAGCATCTCTCCGCTTTTCACCGGGTGGCACCGGCGGCGGCGCCGCGCTCGGCGCACTTGCAGGCAAGTGACACGTCACCGTGACGCCACTGCCCGGCTCGCTTTGCAGCGCAACCCAACCGCCATGCATTTCCACGAAGGAGCGCACGAGCGCGAGACCAAGCCCCGCGCCACGACGATCTCCCGATTGGAAGCTGTCAAAGGCGTGCGTCTGCGCGTCGAACGGCATGCCCTTGCCCGTATCCTGTACAGTGAGGCGGACCACGCCATCAAGCCGCTCGGCGGAAACCGTAATGGTGTCGCCGCGCTCAGTATGACGCAGCGCATTAGAGAGCAGGTTCACGATCACTTGCGTGATGCGCTTATGGTCGGCGTCGATCGCGCCGATCTGCGGATCGCACTTGATGCGGATCGGCACTTCGGTATCGCGCGCCTTCGAAGCGGCCATCTGCACGCTCTCGGAGATGGTTTCGTACACATCCATCGGACCGAGATCGAGTTGCACATTGCCAGCTTCGACCATCGCCACGTCGAGGATATTGTCGATCAATTTGGAGAGATTGCCAGAAGCCTCGATGATCGAAGCCACCTGCTCAACCTGGCGGTCATTGAGCGGGCCAAAAATGCGATGATGCAGCATTTCCGCATTGCCGTGGATGGCCTGGAGCGGATTGCGCAATTGGTAGGAGACGTTCTCGACGAATTGGGTCTTGAGGCGATCGGCGTCCTCGAACGCTTCGGCGCGTTCACGCAGCGCGTCCTCCACGCGGCGATCCGCGGTGATGTCCTGGAAAGCAACCAAGGTTGCGCCGTCCGGCAGCGGACGGGTGAGGAATTTCAGCACTGTATCATCGCTACGGCGCATCTCGCCGCGATACTCCGTGCGCGCTTCCGGTGAAGGGTCGGTGATGCGCGCCCGCACCTGCGCCCACACCGCGCGATCATGGAAAAGCGGCTGACACGCCTCGACCGCCTTGTCGAACGGCAGATCCGCTTCGAGTTGCTCAGGCGCGAGCTTCCACATCGTCGCAAAAGCGGCATTGGACAGCTTCAAGCGCCCGTCGAGGCCGAACACAACGACCGCTTCATGGAGCTTGTCGAGCGCGGCGCGCTGCGTTTGCAGCAACGCATCATACGAGCTCTTAAGCGACACTTCGTTGGTGATGTCGGAGAAGACGAGCAGCAGCCCGCCGCCCGGATGACGCTGGCGCGCGATGCGCAGCATGCGCCCGTCCGGCAGCACCCACATGTCTTCCGGCAGTTCCGCCACTTCCTGATAAAGCGCCAACTCGCCGGCGCGCCATTCAGCGTAATTGGCCGTGGCCGGCAGCTTGCGCTTTTCCTTCAGATGATCGAGCCAAGCGGCATGCGCGGGCCGATCCTGAAGGAAAGCGGGGTCGATCCCCCACAATTGCTCAAAGGCGCGATTGTGAAAGACGAGCCGCTTCTGCGCATCGAATACAGCCACGCCTTCGGCCAGATGGTTGAGCGTTTCGTCATGCGCGCGTTGTTGCTTAGCCACCAATTCGCGCGCGGCGTCTGCTTCGGTCACGTCGATCGCGACAGCCGCAGCGCCGCCAGCCACCGGGCTCATGCGGATGCGCAGCGTGCGCAATTCGCCGCGAACGACGCAGGAGCGCGTTTCTTCCAGCGGCGCGCCGCTCTCGATCGCTTTACGCGCGAGATCAACCGCCTCGGAATCGAGCTGCAGATTGCGCGCGACCGCCTGATCCAGCGCCTTGGCTTCAAGCGCCGTGAGATAATCGGGATTGGCCCATTCGAGTTCACACGCGCCATTGACGCGCCACGCCATGAACGGGGCCTCGTTCCACATTTCAAGGAACGCGGCGGGATCGCGGGCGATCACCTGATGCGCGCCATCAATCCGTCCACGCGCGCCGCCTTCTTCAACGCCGCGCACGCTGGCGTCCATGATCCACACCACAGCGCGCGCGCCGGCGGTGCGCCCGTCAACCTCAACGAACACGCCATCCGGTGTCGAAATCGTCAGCGAAAACGGCGCGCCTTCACGGCGCAAACGCGTGAGCGCCGCGCCGAGACGTGTCTCCACGCCGGTCGCATCCTGCGCTTGAAAAATAGAAAGCCCTTGCAGAATACGCACGGCCGGCTCGCCGGTGCTGGCGGCGCCGGAGAAGCGCAGCAAACTGGCCAGCGCAAGCGGCGAACCATAAACGCGCGGCGTACCCCATTCTCCCTGACCGGCCGGGCCTTGCGGCTCATCCCAGATCAGCACCACGCCCGGATGCGCGCCAAAAATGGCGTCGGCCCAGGCGACCTTGTCTTCGAGATCTCGTGCGCGCTTCTTCCAAGCGTCCACGCCGCCGCGCGCGCCATCAGTGACGCGCAACGCCCAAAGCAAAGCCGCGATAGCGATCGCCGCCGATCCGCCCGCGACCAGCAGGCTTGCGAATCCGCCGTCCAATGCCGACCCCTAATCCATCCGTAAGGCGAAACGAATCGCCGAGCCCCAAGGCCCATCCTCCCGCAGTGCGCGGCCAATGGGAACGCCGCACGCTGAAGGCAGACGTTAAGAAGTGCTTAAATTGGTGAACGGCTGGTTAAGTTAAGGCGTTTCAATGTGTTAACGCCGCGCTCTAGGCGCTCCGGTTTAGCTTTTCCACAGCCTGCGCGGCCGCTTGCAGCCTCGGCCTCAGCTTTCGGGCCCGGCGCCCCGTCTCCTTGAGCCGCGCCGCGCCGGCTATGCGGAATACAAACGGCATGCGGTAGCTCTGGCCGAAGCGCGGATGCAGATCCGGCTTCAGTTCGAAGCGCGCATGCGCGAGGGCTTCGCGCGCGGCTTCGTAGAATGTGTCCGAGGGCCAAGCATCGACGCAATTGATGTTCTTGGCCCGGCCCTCCGCGTTGACCTCGAACTCGGCGATGGCCATGCCTTCGACGCCAAGGCGGCGGGCCAATTTCGGGTAACGCGCGCGTAGCGGCCCGATTGGCTCCCAATCCATGCCGTCATCATCGTCGTCCGGCTCTGCCTCGGCGGCCCGCCAAACGATGCAGCACGGACCGCTTGGCAAACCGGCGCGCATCCGCTGCACCTCGACATAGGAGGCATAGCGCTCGCGCGCCCAATCGGAAAATGTCAGCAGAAGCAGCACCAGCGCCAGAACCGCTGCGCCGGAAACGAACAGCGCGGCCCCGCCCTGCAAGCCAAATTCCCGCAACGCGCCCGTCACCGCCAGATGCAGCAGGACAACCGCCACGAACAGCGCTGCGAGCATGAGAACCCGCATCGCTAAAGCCGAAGCGTTGCGGGTGGCCCGAACCAGCATGCTGCATCAGCTCCAAAAACAGATGCGAAACTACATGCCCGCTCACGCGCGCACGCGCAATCAAGCGCGAACGCCTCTCCCAAGAGCGTCCGCGCTTGCGCGTTTTAGTAGCGGTAGTGATCCGGCTTAAACGGACCTTCCGGCGTCACGCCGATATATTCCGCCTGGTCCTTGCTCATCTTGGTGAGCTTGACGCCAAGTTTATCGAGATGCAGACGCGCCACCTTCTCATCGAGATGCTTGGGCAGCGTGTAGACCTCGTTCTTATAAGCCTTGCCGTTACTCCAAAGCTCAATCTGCGCCAGCGTCTGATTGGTGAAGCTCGCGCTCATCACGAAGCTGGGGTGACCGGTGGCGTTGCCAAGATTCACGAGACGCCCTTCGGACAGCACAATGATTTTCTTGCCGCCCGGAAACTCGACATGGTGCACTTGCGGCTTGATCTCGTCCCACTTGAAATTCTTGAGGCCGGCAATCTGAATTTCGGCGTCGAAGTGGCCGATATTGCAGACAATCGCGTTATTCTTCATCGCCCGCATGTGATCGACGGTGATGACGTCCTTGTTGCCGGTGGCCGTGCAGAAGATATCCGCTTGCGGGGCGGCGTCTTCCATCGTGACGACCTCATAGCCTTCCATCGCCGCTTGCAGCGCGCAGATCGGATCGACTTCCGTCACCATGACGCGCGCGCCGCCATTGCGCAGTGACGCGGCCGAGCCTTTGCCGACATCGCCATAACCGCAAACCACCGCGACCTTGCCCGCCAGCATCACGTCCGTGCCGCGACGGATCGCGTCGACCAGGGACTCGCGGCAACCATAGAGGTTGTCGAATTTCGACTTGGTGACGCTGTCATTCACGTTGATGGCGGGGAACGGCAGCTCGCCCTTCTTGGCCATCTCGTAAAGGCGATGCACGCCCGTCGTGGTTTCCTCGGAAACGCCCTTCACGCTTTCGCGGATAGCCGAATAGAAGCCCGGCTTTTCCTTGCAGTATTTTTTGATGTTCTTGAACAGCGATTGCTCTTCCTCGTTGGAGTGGTGCTCAAGAAAGCTTTGGTCTTGCTCCGCCTTGGGGCCGAGCACGCACAGCAACGTCGCGTCGCCGCCGTCGTCGAGGATCATGTTGGCGTATTGGCCATTGCCCCAATCGAAGATGCGGTGTGCGTAGTCCCAATAATCGTCGAGCGTTTCGCCCTTCACGGCGAAGACCGGCGTGCCCTTGGCGGCAATCGCGGCGGCGGCATGATCTTGCGTCGAGAAGATATTGCATGAGGCCCAGCGCACCTCTGCGCCAAGCGCTTGCAAGGTCTCGATCAAAACTGCGGTCTGGATGGTCATGTGCAGCGAGCCGGCAATGCGCGCCCCTTTGAGCGGCTGCTTGGCGGCATATTCTTCACGCACGGCCATGAGGCCGGGCATCTCCGTCTCGGCGATCTCGATTTCCTTGCGCCCCCATTCGGCCAGCGACAGATCCTTCACAACGAAATCATGCTTGGCGCTGTCGGCCATGGGGCGTCTCTCCAAAGTCCAGGGATAAAAATCGGCCCCTCCCTAACAGGCCGCGCGCGCCCCCGCAACGCGCATATAAAGATATCTTTATGTGACATGCCCGCAAGCGGACCTGGGTTGCGGGCGCCCGTTACTGCGATCAGCCCAAATCCATGGCCGGTTCAGACCTAGTAAACGCAAATAACCAGAGTATTTATCCTCATCTCAACCTTTGCGGGCCCATACTTTCGTTTGGAACCTCAAAGAGAACACCGGGATGCAGACGTCGCCCAACGTCGACCAGCTTTCCTCTCGGCTTCGCACCCTTTCGCGTGACGGCGGCTCGATCGAAGCAGCGCAGGTAAAGGTCATTGGTCTGGACGATATCCGCGCGGCCGCCGGTCCGCGCTGGCCGCGCATGCGTGACAGGGTTAGGGCCGGGTCGCTCGACATTCTCTCCCGTTATTGCGGCGACGATGACGTTGTGGTGCCTGCCGGCGACGGCTTTCTTGTTGTGCTGGCGGAAGCCCCGCCCGGAATGGTGCAGAAACGCTGCCAGGAAATGCGTGACGCATTGCTCGCCTTCTATCTCGGAGATGAAGCGCTGAGCTCTTTGCGCCCGGAAGTCGGCAATCGGACACTGACGCCGGACGGGCTTACGGACCTTCTGGTTGGCAACACGCATGAAAGCGAAGCGCCGGCGCGCAACCTGATCGCCAAGGCGCCACACGCGGAGATCGGCTGCGCGCCCGTGATCGTGACGCACGAGGAACGCATTGGCGCATGGCTGGCGGCGCCGGTCTCACACGGACGCTCCGGGCGCCGCATATGTTACAACACCGATTTCATTCTCGATGGCCGCCACCAGCGCCAACAAGATTTTCTTGAACTCGATATCGCCGTGCTCGACCACGCGCTCAGCGCGGCCAGCAAACTTAAGGCGCAAGGCGACGCTTCGCTCGTCGGCGTCAGCGTACACGCCAGCACAATGCAGAAAAGACGCAGCCGCGAAGCGTATCTGCAATGGCTCGCCGGCGCCGACCCGGCGCTGCGTCGCACGATGTTCGTGATGATCTCGGAAATCGAGCGCGGCACGCCGCTGCTCTCTCTGTCCGAATGGTGCGGCGCGCTGCGCGCCCTCACCGCCTCTGTGTGGCTCGACTTTCACCTTAACGACACCGCCATTGGCAGCATAAGCGGCGCCGGCGCCTGGGGCGCGGGTTTCAGCCTGCCGATCTTTGGCGGCGCGCAACAGCCGCCGCGCGTGTCGCGCTTATGCGATCGCGTCAGCTTCTGGTCGAAATCGCTTTCAGGCCAGGGCGTGCGCCTGATTGTGCACGGCTTTCAGGATGCAGGCTTCCTGGCGATGTCTTCCGCGCTTGGAGTCGATCTCGCCACTAGCGACATGCACCAGCCTTTTGCATTCACCGACGAAGATCTGCTCGGCCGCATCGACATCAGCGCATAAGCAAAGGCCGCCAGCTTTCGCCGGCGGCCACGCAAGTCTTATTGAGTTGTTGTTGTTATTCCCCGGTCCAGCGCGCCAGCACTTTGCGCGCGGCGTCGCGCCCGCCAATGCCGAACGCAATCGCCACAGCAACCGCGACCGCGCCCAGGATGAGACCGAAAGCGAGCACGATGATCTCGTTGGCCAGCCCCATGTAGCGAAGGCCAACGGCCGTCGCCAAAGCGATCACGCCCCAACGAACGAAAGTTGAGATGATCTCGGTCGATGGCTTGCCTTGCTTCACCGAAGCGGCGGCCAGGATATTGGCCAGCAATATGCCCAGCGCGATGATGATGGCGCCGAACAGCACCCGCGTCGCCAGCGACAGCACCTGGCTCAGCATGTCGGCCGCGGCGACGAAGCCGAGCAGACGCGCCGCTTCGACACTCGCGAACAGCACGATGCCAATCAGCACAGCGAGACCAATCATGCGCGACGGCGGGAAGTGCGATAGATCAACCGTATCGACGCCCGGCGTCAGATCCGTCTTCTCGCGCCCCACACGCACCGGCTCGGCGTTAGCGATGGAGCCGATGATCGCGTCAAAGCCGATCGATTTCAGCCCCTCTTCGGTCAGCGTCATGATCCAGCGGCCCACCACATAGGCGATGAAAATGATCAGCGCCGCGCCAATGACGCGCGGGATGGTCAGCAGGATGTCATTCAGCATCGACGTCGCGGGCGCCGATATGGCCGCGATGTCGAGCGCATCGAGCGCGGCAATCGCGACCGGAATGATGATGAGCGTGAACACCAGGAGGCCCAGCAGGCGCGTCAAACCTGGTCCACGCGGCGTGTGCGTCAGACCTACATCGACCAGGCGGCGATCAAGCTCGACCGCCTCGATCAGAGCTTCAACCATGCGCCGCGCGATCGTTGCGAGCGCATAGCCGATGATGAAGATCAGTATCGCGCCGACAACGTTGGGCAGATAATTGAGGAAACCAGCGACCATGCCATTGAGCGGCGCGACCACATCGTCCATTTCCAGCACGTTCAGCGCGGCGATGAGCCCCAGAAGCCAGACCAGCCAATAGCCGACTTCGCCAATACGCAAACCGATATCGGCGGCAGGCTTCGCTCCCCCCGGACCGGAACTATCGCGCCGGGATAAGAACGGAACGCGGTCCACGAGCTTTGCGATCGCCCATTTCACCGCTTTCGCCGCAAAGTGCGCGACGACGAGAATAACGATAGCAAGGATAATCCTCGGGCCCCAAATATTGAGCCAAGCCATCGCCGCGTCGTAGTCGAACGTCATGACACGCCTCCTGTGCAGGTCAGAACAATCTAATGTTCGGCATTAGAACCGCTATTTCAAAGGATTTGCGCGCGTTAAGCGTAAGTTTCTCGTGCTGCATGCGCGAGATGAGCGCTGATCGCGTATAGCAATGCCCGTTCTCTTTTCGCGCGCGCAAAGGGCTTAGCCGCCAAAACGCAGGCGCAGCGCGAATATCATTATGACCAACATTAAGCATACGGCGTTTGAGGCAGCCACCGGCCACGATCCGCTGAGAACGCCGTATGTTGTCCAACATGCAAAGCCGACAATCGTCACAGCATACATGTGCAATGAGACACCTTCGGCATCGCGCTCACGGATAATCTTGATGATCTGCGGCACGAAGCTCGACATGGAACACAGGCCCGCAACAACGCCGAACGCATTGATGAGCCAAAGCGGCGCCTCAAGCATGAGCTATTTCTTCTCCAATAGAAGCCGGCCCTGCTCCTTCAGCTTGCCGGATATCTTGTTGGCGAGCCCGGCCAGGAAGGCGGGCAGATCGACCTCGATGCGCAACTCGGTTTCACCGACATCGACCCGTCCGGTGACAGTCTGACCCAAACCTTGCGCGCTGAAATGGAGCTGGTCCCCCGCCCAAGCCTGTTGAAACTTGGCGATATGGGCGCCGCCGATCTGCTCCGTCAGCTTGTCAAAGCCGGTAATAATGCGCGCCCGCGCCTCGGCCTTACCGAGCTTGTGCGGGATAGTGACGGTGATCGGAGCGCCCATAGGGCATGAACGAGCAAGGCTAGGCTCCGGTTTCGCATCTGGTCACGGCCCTGCGGATCGCGCATAACGCGGTCAATGGCTTACGATTTATCCCCCCGCCACGATTGGACCCGCGCCGAGATCGAGGCGCTGTTCGAACTGCCCTTCCCCGAATTGGTGTTTCGGGCCGCCCAGACCCACCGGCAATATTTCGCGCCGGAGGAAGTCCAGCTTTCGCAATTGCTTTCGGTAAAGACCGGCGGATGCGCGGAGAATTGCGGCTATTGCAGCCAGTCCGCGCATTTCGATACCGGTCTCAAAGCGTCCAAGCTGATGCCGGTCGATGAGGTGCTGGAAGCGGCCCGGCGCGCCAAGGCCGGCGGCGCGCAGCGTTTCTGCATGGGCGCCGCCTGGCGCGACATCAAAGACCGCGACATGCCGCAGCTCACTTCCATGATCGCAGCCGTCAAAGCCGAAGGTCTGGAGACATGCGCCACGCTTGGCATGCTCAACGCGGATCAAGCGCGCGCACTGAAGGATGCGGGGCTGGATTATTACAACCACAACCTCGATTCCTCGCCGGAATATTATGAGAGCGTCGTGACGACGCGCACCTATCAGGATCGGCTCGACACGCTGGCGCATGTGCGCGACGCGGGCATGTCCACCTGCTGCGGCGGCATTGTCGGCATGGGCGAAACGCGGACCGACCGCGCAGGGTTGCTGCAAGCGCTCGCCAACCTGCCCGCGCATCCAGATTCCTTGCCGATCAATGCCCTCATGCCGATTACCGGCACGCCGCTCGGCGACAAGGTGATCGCCGAAGAAGCGCAGATCGATGGCATTGAATTCGTGCGCACCATTGCAGTCGCGCGTATCGTTTGCCCCAAGAGCCTAGTGCGCCTCTCGGCTGGCCGCGAAAATATGAGCCGCGAATTGCAGGCGCTCTGCTTCATGGCCGGCGCCAATTCGATTTTCGTGGGCGATGAATTGTTGACGACGTCGAACCCTGATCGCGATCACGATGCAAAACTGTTTGCGGATTTGGGCCTGAAACCAATGGGCGCTGCGAGCACCGCTCCTTAAGCGCGCTACTCGCCTTCGTGGAATTTAGCGGCGATCAGCGCCTCGATCTCATCGAGCGCGCGCTGTGCGTCGGTCCCATTGGCCTCGACCTCAATCTCTGATCCAAGCCCGGCGCCAAGCATCATCAAATCCATAAGCGAACGCGCGTCTGCTTCTTCATCGTCGCGCCGCACCATGATGATTGCATCATCAAAGCTCAGCGCCAGCTCCGCGAGCTTGCGCGAGGCGCGGGCGTGCAGGCCGCGCACATTGACGATCTTCAGTGTACGCTTCTGCCCCATGCCTATATTTATTGGTTTTAGTTCGTTGTGCCGACGGCCAATTCCACGGACGCCACGCGGATGTAGCGCCGGCCCGCATCCTGCGCGGCAAGCGCCGCTTCGGGCAAGGCCAATTTATCACGCACTTCGGCAAGCTTGATCAGCATCGGCAAATTCACGCCGGCAATCACTTCGGTGCGAACCTGATTGATAACCGAGATGGCAAGGTTCGACGGCGTGCCGCCGAACATATCGGTCAAAATGACAACGCCATCGCCACGTTCGACCGCACGCACAGCATCAATGATGTCCGCGCGCCGTTCTTCCATGTCGTCATGAGGGCCGATGGCGACAGCGCGCATCTGCTCCTGAGGGCCAAGAACGTGTTCTGCCGCAGCGACGAACTCATCCGCTAGCCGGCCGTGGGAAACCACGACAACGCCGATCATCCCAAACTCCCGCCACCCGCCGGTGGGCTTGGTCAAAGGGCGGCCACCATATCCTTTCGCGGTTGCGAGAAAAGCCTAAGTCGCACGTCCGTGGCAGTTTTTCGCGGTTTGCCGGATTAGGCCCGCTGCGCCTGCGCAAGCGGCAACTCGGTCATCAGGCGCGCGCCCCGCCCTTCGGGACGGTTTTCGGCCCAGATCCGCCCCTCGTGAGCGGTAACGATTTGCCGCGCAATCGAAAGACCGAGGCCGGAATTACCGCCAAAAGCCGTCCCAGCGGGCCTCTGAGTGTAAAAGCGTTGGAAGATTGTATCGAGGTTCTCGGACGGAATGCCCGGCCCCTCATCTTCCACAATCGCGCGCACCACTTGGCCATCGGCGCCACGCTCCACCTCCAGCGACACCGTTACCGGCGCCCCAGGCGGGCTAAACGAGCGCGCATTATCGATCAGATTGCGGAAAACTTGGCCCAGCGGCCCAGGCTGGCCAAAGACCAGGGCGCCAATCGGCTTCTCGCCTTTGAATCTGACTTCCGGTTCGCCGGTCCGGTCCGGCGCGGGCGCATACGCCTGCGTCAGCTCAAACAACAAACCGCCGAGATCGACGATCCCTGTTTCGCCGCGCGCCGTCTCCGCCTCAATGCGGCTAGCGCGGGCAATATCGGTGATGAGCCGGTCGAGCCGCTTCACATCCTGCGCCACGATGCCTAGCAATTGGGTCTGCCGCTCCGGATCGTTCACCGTGCGCGCCGCATCGACAGCTGATCGGATCGACGCCAGCGGGTTTTTGATCTCGTGACTCACATCGGCGGCGAAGCGCTCATTAGCGTCAATGCGATCGGCCAGCGCCCCGGTCATCGCTTCGAGCGAATGCGCCAGCGCGCCGATCTCATCCTTGCGTTTGGACACGTCAGGCAATTGCAACCGTGTCGCTCCGGTCAACCGCAGACTGTCCGCCGCCCACGCCAAGCGCCTCAACGGCCGCGCGATAAACAAGGCCAGCAGCAGCGATGAGAGAAAAACGGCGATGGTCGCGCCCAATACGAAGGGGATCATGCTGATCCGCTCCGCGACAAGAATGCGCTCCACGTCGGCGCTTTCGAGCGTCACCGTGCCGAGCACTTGCTGCACGCGCCGCACCGGCAAGGTGAGCGACACCACGCGCTCACCGGACTCGTTCAAGCGTTCGCCGCGCGCGATTTCGCCACGCAACGCCCGCTCCCGTTCTTCCTGCAATGTGATCGACGGCCGCCACGGCGTCAGGCGAAAATATTCCGCGCGCCGTGCAGCGCTCTCAATCCGATCGCCAATGCTGCTTTCTGCTCCTGGCGGCGCGAGGGCGGTTTCCTCCAGCCGATCGTAAAGCACATCAGTATCGGCGACGATCCGCCCGTCGGCGGCATAGACCCGCACGCGCGGGCCGCTCGAACCTGGGCGTTCGCCTTGCGCAACGGGCGGCAACAAGCGGCGCAGCACTTCGCGCACGGCCGGCTCGTTGATGCCGGGGAACGGATCCCCCTGCACCGTGCCGGTTTCGATCAGCAGGTTGGTGATCAGCTCGCCCTGCGTACGCAGGTTGCTGTAGAGCGCCTGCGTGAGGTTGGCGCGCATCTCCGTGAGCAGGAGCACGCCAAGCACCAGCACGCCGAGGCCGACGAAATTCCAAATGAAGATGATGCGGCCGATCGGCGAACGCGCCGTTCGGAACGCGTCAGCTCTCGTTGTATCGGTAGCCGACGCCATAGAGCGTTTCGATCGCGTCGAAGTCCCCGTCGATGTCGCGGAACTTTTTGCGGAGTCGCTTGATGTGGCTGTCAATGGTTCTGTCGTCGACATAGACCTGATCGTCATAGGCCGCGTCCATCAATTGATCGCGGCTTTTCACATAGCCGGGGCGCTGAGCGAGCGCTTGCAGGATAAGGAACTCAGTCACCGTAAGGCGAACGGGTTCTCCCTTCCAGGTGCAAGCGTGCCGATTGGGATCGAGAGTCAGTTCACCGCGCACGATCGGCTTTTTGTCCCCCTCAACCGCGCCCGGCGCACCGGCCCGTGTGCGGCGCAGCAGCGCCTTCACGCGCTCATTGAGGAGCCGCTGCGAGAAAGGCTTGGTGATGTAATCGTCGGCGCCGACATTGAAGCCGACCACCTCATCCATCTCATCGTCCTTCGAGGTGAGGAAGATCACCGGAAGGTTTGAGCTTTGCCGCAGCCGGCGCAGCACTTCGACACCGTCCATGCGCGGCATCTTGATGTCGAGGATGGCGACGTCGGGCGGCGTTTCCGCCAACGCGGTCAAAGCCGCGGCGCCATCGGTATAGGTGCGCACGGTATAGCCCTCGGACTCGAAGAAGATTTTCAGCGAGGCGAGGATGTTTTCGTCGTCATCGACAAGAGCGATGGTGGGCATGGGCGGCGCGGTTCCTGACTTAGCCGTAATGATTTGGTCCGGCAGTCTTAGCCGTCAACGGACGCGCCGCCAACATGTTCTCGACGCATGCGCGCCCGCTCCCGGTAATTTGAGCGGCGCGGTGCGCGAATGATGTTCAGAACGTGGCGGATTACAGGACGAAACGGCGCCAGCACTAATGCGCCGCGCCCCAAGTCGCGCCGGCTTTCGCTTCGACCGTCAACGGCACGCTTAAATTCACCGCCGGCATCGGCGCCGCTTCCATCACGTCGCGCGCAAGCGCGCAAAGCGCATCGGCTTCCGCCTTGGGCGCTTCGAAAACCAATTCGTCGTGCACTTGCAGAAGCATTCGCGATTTCAGCCCAGCCGCCGGAATGGCGCCGGACATACGCACCATAGCGCGGCGGATGATGTCGGCGGCGGCGCCTTGCAGCGGCGCGTTGATCGCTTGGCGTTCGCCAAACGCGCGCTCTTGGTGGTTTTTGGATTGCACGCCCTTCACCCAGATGCGGCGGCCGAAGATCGTTTTTACATAGCCATTGGCGCGCGCGAAGGTTTTGGCTTCTTCCATGTAATCGCGAATGCCTGGAAAGCGCTCAAAATACTTCTTGATGTAAGCGTCCGCCTCGGAACGTTCGATGCCGAGATTGCGCGCAAGGCCAAACGCGGAGATCCCGTAGATGATGCCGAAATTGATCGCCTTGGCATTGTTGCGGATTTCCTTCGGCATGCCTTCAACCGGCACGCCGAACATCTCCGACGCCGTGCGCGCATGAATGTCGACGCCATCTGCGAAGGCCTGCTTCAATTGCGGAATGTCGGCGACGTGCGCGAGCAAGCGCAATTCGATCTGCGAATAATCCGCCGAAACCAGGAGATGATCTTTTTCGGGAATGAACGCTTCACGTATCCGCCGCCCCTCTTCGGTCCGGATCGGAATGTTTTGCAAGTTGGGATCGTTTGACGAAAGGCGTCCGGTCGTCGTCGAAGCTAAAGCGTATGACGTGTGCACGCGATTGGTGCGCGGATTAATCGCCGCGCCAAGGGCCTCGGTATAGGTGGAGCGCAATTTCGAAAGCTGGCGCCAATCTAAGACCTTGCGCGGCAAGTCGTGGCCTTCTTCCGCTAAGCCGGAAAGAATGCTTTCATCGGTGGACCAAGCGCCGGTCTTGGTTTTTGAGCCGCCCTGCAGGCCCATTTCATCGAACAGCACTTCCCCGATTTGTTTGGGCGAGCCGATGTTGAACTCGCGCCCCGCCATGCCATAGGCGTCCTGTTCGTATTGCTGCATGCGCTGGGCGAAGTCGGTCGAAAGCTGCGACAGCATTTGCGGATCGACTTTAATGCCCTCGCGCTCCATCGCCGCCAGCACCGACGGCAAAGGCCGCTCCAGCGTTTCGTAGACATTGATGAGCCGTTCCTGTGCGAGCTCCGGCTTCAACTTGCGCCACAAGCGCAAGGCCGCATCCGCCTGCTCGCACGAATAGGCGCCCGCGCGATCGACTGGCGCCAGATCGAAACCGATTTGCGCCT
>JAUIJZ010000121.1 GCA_030430715.1 Alphaproteobacteria bacterium | reverse complement strand
CCGGATTGCCCGTGGCGCCGCCGACATCGAGAATGCCGGCCTTATACCCCTGCGTATAGGAGAGATAGACGCTGGACGAGGGCGTCGGCTCGTAGCGGAGCACGGCGCGCGGGGTGAAGTGATCGTCTTCGTAATCGGCCACATAGACGCGCTCGCCCGCGCCAAAGGAGAGGCCGCGATCAACGCACGGCGCGGCTGTGGCGGTGCAGACATAATACGCGTCCGTCACCTCATCGCGGGCGAACCGCGCGCCAAGCGTGGCGTACCATTGCGGCGCGAATTGATAGGTCGCGTCCGCATAGATGGCGTACGTTTGCGACGGCGCGCTGGAACCGCCCAGCGGAGCTCTAATGCCGGCCGTCGAGAGGCCATTGTCGATATATGTTTCGTACGTGTCCGTGTTCTCGAAATAGAACAGGCCGGCAGTCCATTGCAGCGGACCGTCATTGTTGGAGGTCAGCAGAAATTCCTGGCTGAAGGTCTCGTTCAAAACCGGCAGGCCGAGTTGAAAGATGGTCATGCCGATCTGATCGAGATCCGTCGAGGCGTCGATCGTTTCGTCGCGATATTGGGTGTATGAAGTGAGATCGGCCCAGCCGAGATTGAGCGTAGCGGTAAGTTGGAAGATATCCGCTTCGGACTTCAAATAACGCTGGTTCGCACCCGGATTGTACGAATCCGGATCCGTGGTGAAGCTGCCCGCCGTAGCGAAGTTCGCCGCGCCGACGCCCAGCGCGGGCGCCAGCGGATTGCCGGTGCCGGGATCGTTGTAGGAATTGGTCAGCACCGAACGCGCATCGTCGGAATCGTTGTGCTGGACGCGCAGGAGCGTGGAGAAATTCTCTGTCCAGTCGACATTCAGGCCGAGGCGCAGGGCCCAATTGTCATAATCGCCGTCATCGCGGCCCGCTGCGATATTGTAGATCCTGCCTTCGCCGCTGGAGAACAGGCCCTCCACATCGACCGCAACGCGTTCGCCAAGGCCGATTGTCGCGTAGCCTTGCGCGCGGGTTTGCTCATAGCTGGAATAGGAGGCGCGGAACTCAGCGCTTGTGTCCGTGCTTGGCGCGCGCGTTTGCACCAGAATGGCGCCGCCCGTCGTGTTGCGTCCGAACAGCGTGCCTTGCGGGCCTTTGAGAACCTGGATGTTGTCCACGTTCAAAAGCTGGAAGTCGGAACCGGCCGGATTGGGAACGTAGAAGCCATCCACATAGATGCCGACATTGGAACCGCCACCCGTCGTGGTGATCGCGGTGCCGATGCTGCGAATGGTCGGCTGCACGAATTGCGATTGGCGGTCGAAGCGCAGCGCCGGCGTAACCACGGCGATGTCGGTGAGATCCTGGGCGTTGGCGGTTTCGAGCGCTTGAGCGTCCAGGGTCGTGACAGAGATCGGCACATCGACGAGGCGCTCTGCACGCCGTTGCGCCGTGACGACGATTTCATCGTTGTCCGCTTGCGCCATTGCTTGCGGCGCGCCGGCGATCAGCGCAGCGAGGCACAAGCCGACGAGCCATGCGCCACGCAGCGTTTGCTTGCGTTTTGACATTTTATCCTCCCTCGCGCCTTTCAGGCGTCTTTTCCCCTTAAACAATACCCGCGTTGCCGTAGGTGGGAAGACGTTTCGAAGGCGGTACGGCTGATTGTTGCTTGTGATGGCTGCCTGAGCGCAGGTTTCCCCAAAAGCGCGAATGCGTGCGCAGCAATTGCTAGCGGGTGCGCTTGCAAGCGGGGCTTATGCTTGGCAGCAATTTTTGATGCCTCAACCCCGCCTCATGATTGACCATACGCTCAGCGCCGGCGCCGAAATCGCGCTGGAGGAAGGCCAAGCGCGCCACGTGGGGACGGTGTTGCGTTTGGGGGCGGGCGATACATTACGCGTATTCAATGCCGTGGACGGAGAATGGCGCGCGCGTGTGACGGAAAAAACAAAGCGCGTCATGCGCATCGCGGTTGAAGCCCAGCTGCGCCCAGCGCGCGCTGCGCCCGATCTGGATTTATTGTTCGCGCCGGTCAAACGCCACGCCACCGATCTGATCGTGGAAAAAGCCACCGAACTCGGCGTGCGCCGCATTCGTCCTGTCATCACGCAACGAACCATTGCCGAGACTGTGCGGCTCGATCGCTTGCGCGCCATCGCGCGCGAAGCAGCTGAGCAAACCGAGCGCTTCGATGCGCCGGAATTGTGTGAACCGCTCCCGTTGGGAAAGGCGCTGGATGGTTGGGATGCGCAGCGGCCGCTGATCTATGCGGACGAGGCGGGGGACGATGAGACCCAAAGCTGGGGCGGCGAACGGGGCAAGGCCGCGCCCATTTTGGAAGCTGGCCTCCGGCCAGCCGGGGGCGTTGCGCTGCTCATCGGCCCCGAAGGCGGGTTCACGCCGGAGGAGCGGCGGATGCTGCGCGGATTGAGCTATGTCATTCCGGTTTCGCTCGGACCGCGTATCCTGCGCGCCGAAACGGCGGTGATCGCGGCGTTAGCCATTGTCCAGGCTGCATGGGGCGACTGGCGCGAAAGCTGAACGCTTGCGAAAATCACCGCCAGACTCCACATGCTGACGAAGCGCCGGGAGGAAGCGTTGGCCAATACCAAGGATAAAGCCGCGCCGTTGACGGGCGTCGCCGATCTCGTGGCGTATCTGGAGCGAGGCGCCAAGCCGGACCGCACCAAATGGCGCATCGGCACCGAGCACGAAAAATTCGCCTTCTATAGCGGCTCGCTGGAACCGGTGCCGTATGAGGGCGAGCGCGGCATAGGCGCGTTGCTTGACGGCCTCGCCGACAAATATGCCTGGACGCGGATCTGCGAGGGCGGCCGCACCATCGCGCTTGAACATGAAGGCGCATCGATCACGCTGGAGCCGGGCGGGCAGTTCGAATTATCCGGCGCGCCTCTAGAGCACGTGCACCAGACCTGCGCGGAAACCGGCTCGCACTTGTCGCAATTGCGCGACGTCGCCGGCGCCATGGGCATTTCTTTTTTAGGGCTTGGCTTCTCGCCGATCTGGTCGCTCGAAGATACGCCTCTGATGCCCAAGGGCCGCTACAAGATCATGCGCGAATATATGGCGCGCGTGGGCCGGCTCGGGCGGCAGATGATGTTCCGCTCCTGCACGGTGCAGACCAATCTCGACTTTGCGTCCGAAGCCGACATGGTGAAAAAGTTTCGCGTGGCGCTGGCATTGCAGCCCATCGCAACGGCGCTGTTCGCCAATTCGCCCTTCGCCGAAGGGCGGCTCAATGGCTTTCTTTCCTATCGCGCGCATGTCTGGACCGACACCGATCCGGACCGCACCGGCATGCTGCCGTTCGTTTTCGAAAGCGGCATGGGTTTTGAGCGCTACGCCGAGTATGCGCTCGATGTGCCGATGTATTTCGCATATCGCGACGGCAAATATATCGACGTTTCGGGTCAAAGTTT
The DNA here is from genome assembly GCA_030430715.1 of Alphaproteobacteria bacterium. Classification (GTDB taxonomy): domain Bacteria; phylum Pseudomonadota; class Alphaproteobacteria; order Caulobacterales; family Aquidulcibacteraceae; genus Vitreimonas. The sequence goes on along the minus strand of JAUIJZ010000121.1, from coordinate 4,592 downwards.
TCGCGATTTCATGAAAGGCAAATTGCCGGCATTGCCGGGCGAATTGCCGACATTGAAGGATTGGGAAAATCATCTGACCACGATTTTCCCGGAAGTGCGGCTGAAGACATATCTTGAAATGCGCGGCGCCGATTCCGGGCCGTGGTCGCGCTTATGCGCGCTGCCGGCATTCTGGGCTGGCATTCTCTATTGTGATGCGGCGCTGGAGGCGGCGTGGTCGCTGGTGAAAAGCTGGACCGCTGAGGATCGTGAAAGCCTGCGCCGCTCAGCGCCCGTGCTTGGATTGCGCGCGCCTATTCGTGGGGTCACCGCGCGCGACATCGCGCAAGCGGCGCTCGCGATTTCGCGCCAGGGGCTGAAGTCACGCGCTTTGCACGATAAGAGCGGCGCCGATGAAACGCATTTTCTCTCCGAATTGGACGATATCGCCGCTTCCGGCGTTACGCCGGCCGAGCGTTTGATCGAGCGCTACGAGCGCGAATGGGGACGCGACGCGCGGCGCGTCTTTGCGGCTTGCGCGTATTGAACCTGGCGCCGATTGTTCGGCCCCGGCAATTTCCCCAAAAATCTCGCCTGATCTGAGCGCCTGTACAAGGCTAAACGGCCCAATTCGCGTCAATGTACGAGGGATGCGGGGTTAATGAACTCGCCCGATGTGCGACGTGTCATTGCGCGCCAGGGGCTGGCTGAGCCATGTTCCGCGCATGGCCGCCGCGCTCGACCGTCCGCTGTTCACACCGCGGCTCCGCTTGGAGCCGGTGACGCCCGCTTTGGCTGCGGCCGCGCGCGCGGGACAAGCCGCTTTCGCTGAAGTGATCGGCGCCGATGCGCCCGCTGATTGGTGTGCGGCAAGTCTCGGGCTGGTGGCGCGCGCCGGTACAAGCGATGCGCCCATGCGCGCCGTCGCCGTGCATCGCGCCGAGGGTGCGATTATCGGCGACGTGCGCTTTGAACCGCTGCAGCACACGCCGGGCGAGTTCGAGATCGGCTACGGCGTTTGGCGCGGGCGCCGGCGGCAGGGCTATGCGGTTGAAGCGGCGGGCGCCGTGATCGACTGGCTGTTCAAATATGGCGGCGCGCAAACCATCATCGCCGGTTGCGACAGCAAAAATCTCGCTTCCGTGCGCACGCTGCGCAGGTTGGGCTTCTGGCTCGACACCAATCCGGGGCGAACCTTCTGGTGGGTGCTGACGCCGGAATTGCACAAATCCCTCGACGCTTGACCTTGTAGGCGCGCGCCGCTTGTCTGTGCGGCTTCAAAGGCGGGCCGTGCAAGGGAAGCAGCATGCTTGATATCGTCGTCGCGGCTGGGATCGTCATCACCGCGATCACCATCGTTCCCGTCCTTGTTCAGCTTCGCCAGCATCCGCGCGGCTTGCACATCCTGTTCTTCGCCGAGATGTGGGAGCGATTTTCCTATTACGGGATGCGCGGCATCCTGATCTTCTACATGACGCAGCATTTCCTGTTCGACGACGAACGCGCGCAAGGGCAGTACGGCGCTTATACGTCGCTGGTTTATCTGATGCCGCTGATCGGCGGCTTCCTCGCCGACCGCTATCTGGGCACGCGCAAAGCGATTGCGTTCGGCGCGCTCTTGCTCGTGGGCGGGCATTTGCTGATGGCCGTGGAGCAGCAGCCGGCGACGCAGACGTTGGCCTATCAGGGGCAGACTTACGAATTCGCGGCGGAGGGGCGCCAAAACCAACGGCAGACGTGGCTCGTCGTCGAGGGCGCGCGCTACGCGTATGGCGCCGCTGAAGGCGGCGGGCTGCGCATTGAAGGCCTGCCGGCGGATGCGCCGCTACCGGCCGTGCTGCCAGCGGATTCCTACACGCTCGGTGTGGAGAACGCGGAGCAGCCGCTGATCGGCGCGATCAGCTATGTCGATGTGTTCTATCTGGCGCTCGCGCTCATCATTATGGGCGTCGGCTTCTTGAAGGCGAATATTTCGTCCATCGTCGGCCAGCTCTACACGCGGGACGATCCGCGCCGCGATAGCGGCTTCACGCTCTATTATTTCGGCATCAATCTCGGCGCGTTCTGGTCGTCCATTCTTTGCGCGGGCCTGGGGGCGAGCGTGGGCTGGTGGGCAGGGTTCGGCCTGGCCGGCATCGGCATGCTGTTCGGATATCTCGTGTTCGTGCGCCGCCGCTTGCTGTTCTTCCTGCCTGGTCCGCCGCAATTGCCGGACGATGTCGGCGCGCCGCCCGAACCGGAGCAGCTGAAACGGCCCGTGCTTGGTCCGATCAATCGCGAATGGCTGCTCTATCTGATCGGTTTCGCGTTGGTGGCGGTGTCCTGGTTCCTGGTGCAGCGCGAGCCGGTGGTGAATTGGACGCTGCTGATCGCGGCCATCGCCGTGGTGCTCTATTTCGTCGTTTACATGATCCGCAAATGCACGGCGGTCGAAGCGCAGCGCATCATCCTGGCGCTGATCCTGATCGCGGCGGCGACCGTGTTCTGGACGCTGTTTGAATTGGCTGGCACCGCGCTCAACCAATTCGCCGAGCGCAGCACGCAGCTTTCCGTGGGCGGCTTTTCGATCTCCGCCGGCCAGACGCAAAGCTTCAATGCCGGCTTCATTCTGATCTTCGCACCGATCTTTGCGGCGATCTGGGCGTTCCTGGAAAAGCGCAGGTCCGACCCGAATGACGTGCTGAAGTTTGCGCTGGCGTTGATGCAAGTCGGCGCGGGCTTCCTGGTTTTGGTTTGGGGCGCGCAGTTCGCGGACGAAAATTATCGCGTGCCGCTGATCTTCCTGGTGCTGCTCTATCTGCTGCACACGACCGGTGAGTTGTTCTTATCCCCAGTCGGATTGTCGGCGATGACGAAGCTTGCGCCGGCGGCAATCGTTTCGACCGTGATGGCGACGTGGTTCTTGTCGAGTTCGGCGGCGCAGGCTTTGGGCGCACAGATCGCCAAATTCACCGCCGCTGAAACGGTGGGCGGGCAGGTGCTCGACCCGGCGGCCGCACTCGCCACCTATGTCGCCGTCTTCCAGCAGCTGGGCTGGGGGGCGGTCGGGCTCGGGGTGGTGCTGGGCGCGCTCTCGCCCTGGCTGCATAAACTCGCCCACAAGGGGGCGGGGGCCGCCCCCGCCGCTACGGAAAGCGCCGCGGCGATATCTGAATAAGGCAAAACTGCCTGTAAATTCAGCGGCTTAAAAAGCCATCGGGGCGCCCGCAGAGAAAGCTGCGCCAGGCGCGCGGAAAGCATTGCGCGCGCCTTCTTTTCCGGCTGTTCTAGGCCCCGGGGACGCGGGCTGATCGCTCCGTCGCCGGAACGTCTCTTCGCCGCGTCAGCGCCGCAAAGGGGCGCGCCTCCGGCCTCGATTGGACGTTACAAGTGATTCACGGGCGCTTTTCTGCGGGCGGCCGAAAGGGAGAATTCGATGGCTCGGTCACGCACCACCAGCACCCGCAAAAAGTCCGCCGCGGCGGCTGCGGCGGCGCCGGTGCGTCCTGAGACGATGGATTTGCTGCTGGGCTGGAAAACCGGCGACGCCGCGCGCGCGCCGATGGGTTTTTCCGCGCCAAGCGCGCCGGCGCCGGCGTCGCTCGACGCGACGCCGATCGTTTATGGCGAAGACCGCCACCTGGTGACGATCGCGCCGACAGGCGCCGGCAAGGGCCGTGGCGTCATCATTCCCAATCTGCTGCGCTTCGAAGGCTCGGTGATCGTCATCGATCCGAAGGGCGAGACCTGGCATTGCACGGCGCGCCGCCGCAAGGAGATGGGCCAGGAGGTGCGCCTGCTCGATCCGTTCGGCGCGGTCTCCAAGCGCACGGACAGCCTCAACCCGTTCGATCTGTTCGACCGCCCCGGCGCGCTGCTGGATGCGGATTCTGAAATGCTGGCTTCTTTGTTGGCCGGCGATGTCGGCTTTCACAAGGAGCCGTTCTGGGACAATTGGGGCCGTTCGCTGATGGCTGGCGTGATCGCGGCTGTGGCGGAGACGGCGTCGAAGAGCGAGCGCCATTTCGGCAAGGTGCGCGAAGTTCTGATGAGCGACGACGCGGTCTATAATTTGGCCGCGCTGATCGAGAACCACGAAGACATCAACCGGCTCTCGAAGCAGAACATCTCGTCATTCCTGCCGATCACCGAGCAAACGCGTTCAGGCATTCTCTCGACGGCGCAATCGTATCTGAAGGTGGTCAATTCGGATTCGGCGCTGCGTTCGCTGTCGAAATCGACCATCAGCCTGGAAAGCGTGCGCAAGGGCGATCCGATGACGATCTATATCGTCATTCCGCCGGATAAGCTGGAAAGCCACGGCGCGCTGCTGCGCCTGTGGGTCGGCGCGCTGATGCTGACAGTGATGGGCCGCAAGCGCCGCCCGAAGCGCTCGACGCTGTTTCTGCTCGACGAGTGCGCCCAACTCGGCGAGTTCGGACCGTTGCGTCAATCGATGACGCTGCTGCGCGGCTACGGCTTGCAGGTGTGGCCCTTCTTCCAGGATTTGAGCCAATTGCAGCGGCTCTATCCGAAGGATTGGCGCACGATTTTCAACAATGCCGGCGTGTTCCAATTGTTTGGCGTGGCCAATCATTTGATGGCGCGCGAGAGCGCCGATCTGATCGGCGATG
>JAUIJZ010000013.1 GCA_030430715.1 Alphaproteobacteria bacterium | reverse complement strand
CTCATTTTCGGCCGACTCTACTATCATCTCAACGGCAAGTACCGGCAGTCGCTCGGTGAAAACGAAGCGATAGAATTTTTTCAACTGCGGGTCGGCCGGGATCGCCATTGCGTCAATTTCCCATTTCTCGCGTCGGTGCTTGCCGATCTGCGCGAGGATCGGCGGCGCTATGAGGTGTCAACGCGGATCGCGGCGCTGTCGCTTGTGCTTTCGCTGATTTCGATTGGGTTGGCGGTTCTGCTTTGGACCCCTGACGTGCTTTAAGTCGCAAGGCTGTCCATCTGGGATTGCGCCCGCCGCCGCCGCCGCTAGGCTGAGGCCGATTTCCATGCGCTTTTTGTTTGCAGCTCTCGCCGTGTTCGTGCTCGCCGCCATGCCTGCGGCGGGGCAGGTGCGCCTGCCTACCGAGGGCTATGCCGATATTGTGGAGCGTTTGGCGCCGGCGGTTGTGAATATCGCCACCCGGCAGCGCGTGCGCGGCGTGGAGGAATTGCCGCGCTTTCCGCCGGGCTCGCCGCTGGAGCGTTTCAATGAGGGGCTGGATGAAGGCGAGGCGCAGATTACCTCGCTTGGCTCGGGGTTCATCATTTCGCCCGATGGGGTGATCATCACCAACAACCATGTCATCGAGGCTGCGGACGCCATCGATGTCATCTTGCAGGACGGGGCGACGCTGGAAGCCACTGTGATTGGGCGGGACCCAGCCACGGACGTCGCGGTGTTGCGCGTGCAGGCGGGCGCGCCGTTGCCTTACGTCAATCTTGGCGACAGCGATTCAGCCCGCGTCGGCGATGTGGTGATGGCGATCGGCAATCCGTTCGGCCTGGGCGGTTCGCTTTCCGTGGGCGTGGTTTCGGCGCGCAATCGCAATATCGACGCCGGCCGCTACGACGATTTCATTCAAACCGACGCCGCCATCAATCGCGGCAATTCGGGCGGGCCGCTGTTCAACACCGATGGCGAAGTGATTGGTGTGAACACGGCCATCGTGTCGCCGACGGGCGGCTCGGTGGGCGTCGGTTTCGCTACGCCGACCTCCATCGTGCGGCCTGTCGTGCAGCAATTGCTTCGCTATGGCGAAACCCGGCGCGGCTGGCTTGGCGTGCGCCTTGCCAATCTCACGCCGGCAGTGGCGCAACGTGCGGGGCTGAGCGGGGCGTCCGGCGCTGTCATTACGCGTGTGACGCCCAACGGTCCGGCGGCGCGGGCTGGTTTGCGGCCGGGAGATGTTGTGCTGCGTTATGGCGGCCGCGACGCCGCTGATAGCCGCACGCTCACGCGCATGGTCGGCGAAAGCGGCGTGGGCGATGAGGTGGAGATCGAGGTTTTGCGCGACGGGCAGCGCATGACGTTGCGCGCGACTATTCAGCGTTTGCAGGAAAGCGATAGCGGCGCGCGCGCCATCGCCGGCGGCGAAGAGGGCGGCGTTCCGCGCCGCGACGGCGGTCCGCGCGGCGGACGCATTTTCGGTGTGGCGCTGAGCGAACTCGACGCCAGCCTACGCGAGGAATTCCAGATCGAGCCAAGCATAGCGGGGCTGGTTGTGCTGGGCGTCGATGTCGGCGGCGAGAATGAAGGCGTTGTTCGCGCCGGCGATGTGATCGAGGCGATGGCGTTTGAAACGGTGGATTCCATTGCCGTTGCCCGTGCGATCGCCGGGCGGGCGGCGATTGGCGAACATGCGATGATCGTACGCATCAATCGCGACGGGGCGGTGACGTACCGGCGTTTGCGCGCGCGCAGCTAAGCCAGCAGCTTGCGCACGTCGTCCAGGCAAGCGAGCACGAGCGCCTTGGCGCGCATCTCATCATTGGCGGCAAGCAGATCGGGGATCATCACCGTCATGCAGCCGGCCGCGCTCGCGGAACGCACGCCCGCATGGGAATCCTCGATCGCAAGCACGTCGCCGGGGGCGTACCCAAGCATTTGCGTAGCTTTCAAATATGGTTCGGGATCGGGCTTGCCGTTGGTCACGTCATCGCGTGTCACGACAGCGTGGAAACGCCGGGCGAGATCATGCGCGCTAAAATGGCGCTCCACCCACAGCTTGCGCGAGGATGTGGCCAGCGCAAACGGCGCTTGCATGTCGTCCAGTGCGCGCATCAGCTCTAGCGCGCCGGGTTTGAGCGGCGCGACCCCGTCGCCGACATGCGCGCTGGTCATGGCGTAGAAGGTATCGGTAGGAAAATCCGCGCCGAAGAAGGTGCGCAACTGAACTTCGTTATGTTCGCGGTGCATGCCCACGCAGCTGAGGAATTGCGCCTCCGTCAGCGTGAGCCCGAGTTTGCCGCACGTGGTCAGCCACGCTTCCTTCACCAGCGCTTCGGAATCGATCAGCGTGCCGTCGAGGTCGAATACGACGGCGCGTGGTTTGCGCGGCAAGGTCAATCGGCGAACTCTTCGCGGCGATAGCCTTGGAAGAACAGAGCCGCCTCAAGCGAAGCGAAGTCGATTTTTGCGTGGGCCTCGGCGGCGACAAGCGGCTTGGCGCGATAGGCCACGCCGAGGCCCGAAGCCTTGATCATGTCGAGATCATTGGCGCCATCGCCAATGGCGAGTGCATCGGCTTGGGTAGCGCCTATCGCCTTTGCTTCCTGTTGTAGCGCTTCCAGCTTCGCCGCGCGGCCAAGGATGGGCTCCTGCACGGCCCCTGTAAGCGCCGCGCCGTCATCGAGCAGCACATTGGCGCGATTGGCGTGAAAGCCCGCCGCTTCGGCGACGCGCGCGGTAAAGAAGGTGAAGCCGCCTGAGACGAGCACGCAGCGCGCGCCGTGCTTGGCCATGGTCGTCACCAAGGTGCGCGCGCCGGGATTGAGTTTGACGCGCTCATCATAAGCTTGCTGCAGCGCGCCGAGCGCGAGGCCTTTCAGCTTGCTGACGCGCTCGCGCAGGGCCGGCTCAAATTCCAACTCGCCGCGCATGGCGCGTTCGGTGATGGCGGCGATCTCGGCCTTGATGCCGGCGAAGTCCGCCAGCTCATCCAGGCATTCCACATTGATGATGGTGGAATCCATGTCGGCGACCAGTAGCTTCTTGCTGCGGCCCTCGACCGGAACCAGCGCCCAATCCACCGGGAGCTCCGCGACTGCGGCGGCGGCTTCGTGCCGGAGTTCGCCGTCGACGCTGTCATAGATCCATTGTGCGCTTTCCCATCCCGAGAGCACCTCCGGCGGCGGCAGCTTGCGCGACAGCGCCACGCGTCCAAGCATCAGCAACGCTTCGCGGTAGGCGGGCTTGTCGTCCCTGCGGGCGACGAAAACAAGGGCATGTTGGGTCATGGATGACCTAGCATCTAGGGCGGTTTGCCGCTTTGCGCTACTGAGCCCCTGTGACGCGCGCGCTTCTCATCATGGGCCCGACCGCCAGCGGAAAATCCGCGCTGGCTCTGGCGCTGGCCGAACGGCTGGGCGGCGAGATCGTCAATGCCGATTCCATGCAAGTCTATCGGGATTTCCGCATCCTCACCGCGCGGCCCTCGCTGGAGGAGGAGGCGCAGGCGCCGCACCATCTTTACGGTCATGTGGATGCCGGCGCGCTTTACTCCACAGGCCGCTGGCTGAGCGATGCGTTAGTGGCGATTGCGGACATCCAGGCGCGGGGGCGCATGCCGATCCTCGCCGGCGGCACGGGGCTCTATTTCAAGGCGCTGACCGAAGGCCTCGCCGACATTCCCGCCGCCGATCCCGAAACGCGGGCGGAACTCCGGGCGCGGGCCGAACGTGAGGGCGCGGCGGCGCTCCATGCGGAACTCGCGGCGCGCGATCCAGTGACGGCGGCGCGGCTTGAGCCGAACGACGCGCCGCGTATTTTGCGCGCGCTGGAGGTGCTTGAAACGACCGGCGAAAGCATCAGCGCGCTGCATGCCGCGACCAAACCGGCGCTGGCGCGCGGTGCGTGGGCTGGCGTCGCGCTAACGCCGGAACGTGACGCGCTCTATGCCAGCATCAATGCACGTTTCGAGAAGATGCTCGAGGCGGGCGCGTTGGATGAGGTGCGCGCGTTCGCGGGGCGGGGGCTCGATCCGGCGCTGCCGGCGATGAAAGCGCATGGCGCTCCAGCGCTGATGGCGCATCTTCGCGGCGAACTCTCCCTCGATGAGGCGGCGGAGATCGGCAGGCGCGACACGCGCCGCTACGCTAAGCGTCAATTCACCTGGATTGGCGGGCAGATGCCCGATTGGCCGCGCATCGCCGTGGAAGCGCTTCCCGAACGCATTGAGGCGGTGTTCGCTACGATGCCGTGACGCCGGGCACGCGGCGTTGCGTGCGTCATTCTCATATGTGGGGCGACGAACGGAGGGATCATGGATTGGGGTGTCAATGAATGGGTCGCGGTTGGGTCGGCGGCGCTGGCGCTTATCTCTTTGGCGTTGAACTGGATCGTGGTGCGCCGTCAGACTGAGCTGCAATACGAAACGCTGCGCGCGGAAATGGATGCGGAAGTCGTTGCTTGGGCCCAGGACGCGATCGATTGCGTGTCAGACGCCATCACGCTCGCGGAGGGGCGGGGCGCCACTTATCCCGCCGCGGAATTTGCCCGCCACGCGCTGGAGACCTCGCAGAAGCTTTCCTCGGTAGCGGATCGCGGACGTCTCTTCTTCGCCAATGAAGAACCGGATCGCCATGGTCAGCACAAGGAGGCGGCGTTCCAGGGTTATCGGCCGCCCATCCTCGATGCGATCATTTTCGCCTGCGGGCGCCTCGGGCGCATGGAAGCGGAAGGCGGCGCCGACAAAGAAGCCGCAGAGTTTCTGGTGAAATGCCGCCGCTTATTGGTATCGGAAGCGCAGAACGCGATCGATCCGAGGCGGCGCAAGCAAATGCTGAAGCGTTTGGCTATTGGCCGGAAGGACGACAAGGTTTCCGCGTTCGCCATGGCGTCCGATCTCGGGCTGGCCATGGAGGCGCTTTATCCGGGTTATCTTGATCGTCCGCGCGGACCGGCCTGGGTGGCCGAGCGCGAAGCCATGGCGCGCCGCGCGGTGTAAGGGCGCTGACGCCGCGCATTGACCCGCTCGGCCTGAATTGGGAGACGGGGTGTGGCGCGGCGTGGGGGCGCGCCGCCAGGTGGGGTAATTTCCGATGCGTCTTCTGAGTGTTGTGGCTGCTGCGCTGGTGCTTGCATGGAGTGCGCCGGCCTTGGCGCAAAATCTGAGCTTGCGCGCGCCGGCTTGGGCTCAACCCATGCTGGCGACGGACATCATCCCCACCACGGGCGGCCGGGCCGTGCTCGCCACTGATAGCATAGCTACGTCTGTCCGCGTCACCATCGCGCCGCTTAGCGGCGGTGTCGCGCGGGTGATCCGCTACGACGCGCCTGCGGATGGGCAGGCAATTTTGGCAGTGCGGCGCTTCACCGGCCATCCCTCGACCGGCTGGTGGCTCTGGGGTTCGGACGCGCCGCGCGTGACGCCGGCGCCTGCCTCGGCTGGACAAGAGATCACATCTTTGGCGCGCACGCTGCTGGGCGTCGCCGGCGGCGTGGGCGGCGAGATTTCCTCGTGCGCCGGCGGTGAACAAGCCTTCATCGAATTGGCCATGGGCGGCCGCGCTACCAGCATTTCGCGTCCGTGCGTGCAGGCGAACGATCCGGCTGGGCGTCTTGCCTTACGGCTTTCCGAGTTAGCGGGTTCGCGCACGGAAGAGGAATTGGCGGCGGCGGCGGCCGATGAGCTGCTGGAAGCGGATGCGGCGTTCGCGGCGGCGGTGCGCGCCGATGGTGCGCCGGAAGCCTTCGCGCACTATGCGGCGAGCGATGCGGTAACGCTGGCGAACGGTTCGCTGGCGACGGGGCATGCGGGCGTGACGCAACGCTTCGCCGATTGGCCAGAGGGCGCGCGCATCGAACGCTCCCCGGAAAGCGCGCGCGTTTCCGCGCGCGGCGATATGGGCTGGACTTATGGCGCCTCGGTGGAGGTCGCGCCGGACGGTACGCGCTCCAATGGCCGCTACGTTTCGATATGGACGCGCGATTATGAAGGCGCGTGGCGCTACGCGTTCGACGCGCCGGTGCGCTAAATCTCAGCCGGCGAAGCCGCCGCTATCGAGGAAGGCTTGCTCTTCCGGCGTGCTGATGCGGCCCATCACGGCGTTGCGGTGCGGGAAACGTCCGAAGCGCGCGATGATATCGCTGTGCAGCTGCGCGAATTTTAGAAACTCCGCATCGCCCAACGCTTCATAGAGTGCCACCGAACGCGCTTGATCGGCGGCGTCCTCGGAATGTTCGAACGGCAAATAGAAGAAGCAACGCAGCCCGGCATCGAATTTCTGATCGAAGCCCTTGGCGCAGACGCGCGCGGCCACTTCGCGCGCTTGCGCGTCGGTGGCGAAGGCATGCGCCGAGCCGCGATAGATGTTGCGCGGAATCTGATCGAGCAGCAGCAGGAGCGCCAGCGCGCCTTCTGGGCGCTCTTCCCAAGCGTGCAAGGCACCGCGCGAGGCCAAATGGTGCATCGCTTCAAATTCGGTGCGCAGATCGGCATCGAACGCATCGTCCTTGGCGAACCATTTTTCAGGCCCGGCATCGGCCCAGAATTTCACGAGCGTTTCTGGGTTCATGGCGCGGCCTCGTTGAGTACGCGAACGATAGCGCCGGTTAGACGGGCAATGTCATCGTCGCCCGCGATCAGCGCCGGTGTGAGGTAAACGACGCGCCCGAACGGTTTGATCCATACGCCTTCGCCGACGAAGCGGGCGATCAGCGCGTTTATGTCGGGCGCCTGTTTCAGCTCCACCACGCCGATGGCCCCCATCACACGCACATCCGCAACGCCGCCAAGGGCGCGGCAGGGCGCGAGCCCGGCTTCTAGCCCTGCTGAAATACGCGGAACATCTTCGCGCCAAGCGCCGGCTTCGATGAGATCGAGCGAGGCATTTGCCGCCGCGCAGCCCAGCGCGTGCGCCATATAGGTCGGCCCATGCATCAAGGCGTGCTGTGGGTCGTCGCTCCAAAACGCGTCAAACACATGCGTGCGCGCGACGGCGGCCGAGAGCGGCGCGGCGCCGCCCGTCAGCGCCTTGGAGAGCGTGACGATGTCGGGCAATACATCCGCCTGCTGCATGGCGAACAGCGAGCCGGTGCGGCCAAAGCCGGTAAAGATTTCATCGAAGATCAGCAGCGCGCCGTGCTTATCGGCGAGGCGGCGCAAGCGGCGCAGCGTTTCCGGCGGATGGAAGATCATGCCGCCGGCGCCTTGTACGAGCGGCTCAACCAGGATCGCGGCGATTTCGCCGCTATGTTGCGCAAGATAAGCGTCAAGCGAAGCTTCACCAGCGTCATCGCGCGGTAGATCGACGACATGCTGCGGCGGCACGACGCCCGAAAAGTGCGCGTGCATGCCCTCATCGGGATCGCACACGCTCATCGTCGTCAGCGTGTCGCCGTGATAGCCGCCGCGAAACGATAAGAAGCGCGTGCGTCCGCGCTCGCCGCGATTGAGCCAATATTGCACCGCCATCTTCATGGCGATCTCAACAGAAACTGAACCCGATTCCGCGAAAAACGCATGATCGAGATCGCCTGGCAGCAAGCGCGCCAAGCGGCCGGCAAGGCGGTAGGCTTGCTCATGCGCGAAGCCGCCAAACATCACATGCGGCATCGTATCGAGCTGGGCGCGCATCGCCGCCAGGATGTGCGGGTGGTTGTAGCCGTGCGCGGCGGTCCACCAGGACGCGACGCCGTCGAGCAGCACACGCCCATCCGCAAGGTGAATGTGTGCGCCTTCGGTGCGCACAGCCGGCAAGGCGGGCGCGGCCGTCTTCATTTGCGTGTAAGGGCGCCAGACGTTGCGCGCGTTTTCGGTGAGCCAAGTCGGTTGCGGCATGATGCACCCTGCTAGGCGCCGGGAAGGGCGGTGTCTAGAAGTTCGGCATGAACAGTCTCGATAGGTTCGCCGCCGACAAGCTCGATGAGCTGGAAGGAAAGCTGCTGCGCCGCCGCCTGCATGAAGACCTGCGCACCGATGGCATCTATGTCGAGCGTAAGGGAAAGCGTCTCGTCTCTTTCTCCTGCAACGATTATCTGGGCTTGTCGCAGGATGAGCGTGTTACGCGCGCGGCGGCGGATGCGGCGCTGTCTTACGGCGCGGGTGCTGGCGCGTCGCGGCTGGTGACGGGCAACCACCCTTTGCTGCGCGATTTGGAAGCGGCGCTGGCGCGGTTCAAACGCACGGAAGCCGCGATTGTTTTTGGCGCCGGTTATCTCGCCAATGCCGGGATCGCGCCGTGCCTGGTCAAGGCAGGCGATATCGTTCTCATCGATGAATTGGCGCATTCATGCCTGTGGACGGGCGCGCGTCTTTCCGGCGCCGAGGTGATCGCTTTTCGCCATAACGACATCGCGCAATTGGAAGAATTGTTGCGCCAAGAGCGGCCCAAGCATCGGCACGCGCTGGTGTTGACGGACGGCGTGTTCTCCATGGGCGGCGATCTTGCGCCGCTCGATCGCATGGTTCCGCTGTGCGAAGCGTATGATGCGTGGCTGCTGACGGATGACGCGCACGGGCTTGGTGTGATTGGCGGTGGTCGCGGCGCCAGCCATGTCTTTGCCGGTGTTGCGCCTCCGCTGCAAATGGGCACGCTGTCGAAGGCGGCGGGTTCGTTCGGCGGCTATTTGTGTGCGTCCGCGCCGGTGATCGACCTTATCAAAACGCGCGCGCGCACCTTCATCTATTCCACCGGCTTACCGCCAGCCTGTGCGGGCGCGGCGCTGAAAGCGTTGGAAATCATCGCGGGCGAGCCTGATCTGGTCGCCAAACCTGTTGCGCTTGCGCGCCGGTTCTCGCGCGCGCTGAATTTGCCCGAAGCGCAAAGCGCTATTGTGCCGGTCGTGCTCGATTCGCCTGAACGCGTGTTGGAGGCGGGCGCAGCGATGGAGCGCGCGGGCTTTTTGGTGGTGCCGATCCGTCCGCCCACCGTACCCGCTGGCCAAGCCTTGCTGCGCTTTGCGTTCAGCGCCCTGCATACTGAGGCGCAGATCGACGCGGCGGCGGAAGCTGTGCGTGAGTTCCTGCCGTGAGCGTGCTTTTCGTGACCGGCGCCGGCACCGAAATCGGCAAAACCTACGTGTCGTGTGCGTTGCTCCGGGCGTGGCGCGAAAGCGGCGTAGCGTGCGATGCGTTCAAACCGGTGGTTTCCGGCTACGAGCCGGGCGCGGCCGCGGGCTCCGATTGCGGTTTGTTGTTGAGCGCGTTGGGCGAAGCGCTGTCCGAAACTACGCTGGCGCGCATTTCTCCGTGGCGCTTCAAAGCGCCGTTGGCGCCGCCGCTTGCGGCACAGGCCGAGGGTGTAGAACTCGATTTCGCTGCAATCGAACGCGCTTGCCGCGCGCACATTGATGCCCAAGCTGATCGGCTTGTGCTGATTGAAGGGGCGGGCGGTGTGATGGCGCCGCTGACGGAGTCTCACACCTGTCTCGATCTTATTGCGGCGTTGCGCGCGCCGGTCGTGTTTGTGGCGGGATCATACCTTGGCGCGGTCAGTCATGCGCTGAGCGGCTTGGCCGTGCTCGACGCGCGTGGTGTTTCAATCGGCGCCGTGATTGTCAGTGAGAGCGAGGATTCGGTCGGCCTCGAAGAAACCTGCGCGATGATCGCGCGCCTGCGGCCGGACGATATGATCACACCCGCGCCGCGTCATGTTTCGCGTGATTGGTGCGCCGCGCTAGCGCAGCGTCTCGCTGTTCAGCAATCGATCTGAAGCGTTGGCGTTTCGAGTTCCGCGCGGCGCGCGGCGAGGATGATCAGCTTGTCGCTCGGCGGATAGACCACCACGCCGCCATCGGCGCCCGTAACCAAAACCATGCTGGGATCGCCGCGCATCGGCGCCGCCGGACGCGACAGCGCCGCCGTCTTCATACGGAACGTCGCCATCCCTTCCAGGGTGGCGGGCGAGCCGCCGCGCGGCGGCAAGGGCGCTAAGGATGAAGCCATGCGTTCAATCCTCTCTTGTTCCCCCGTCGAAATGTTTAACGAGGGAACGTTCGCTTGAATAGAGATCGTATCGGGAATGCATGCGCCCACCAGATGTGGGCGCTCCAGCCGCCGAACCTAGGCGATCCTCATTTTATCGGATGTTCCGCTTGTGTTCTTAGAACAAACGCGGTACAAATCGAATCCTAGCGGGGCGGGTGGTCCCTGGCATGGACTCGACCTAGAGGGAGCATATCGATGGCTAACCTAAAGCTTGTTGAGAAAGACATGGAAACGGACAAGCAGAAGGCTTTGGCCGCAGCGCTCAGCCAAATTGACCGCGCCTTCGGTAAAGGCTCGGTGATGCGCCTCGGCGAGAAGCCGGTGGTGGAGATTGAATCGATCTCAACAGGCTCGCTAGGGCTCGACATCGCGCTCGGCATTGGCGGACTGCCCAAAGGCCGGATCGTGGAGATTTACGGGCCGGAAAGTTCCGGCAAGACGACCCTGGCGCTCCATTGCGTCGCCGAGGCGCAAAAGAACGGCGGCGTATGCGCATTTGTCGACGCCGAACACGCACTCGATCCGATTTATGCGCGCAAGCTTGGCGTCGATCTCGACGACCTTTTGGTGTCGCAGCCCGACCATGGCGAACAGGCGCTGGAGATCGCCGATACGCTGGTGCGCTCGGGTGCGGTTGACGTGCTTGTCGTGGACTCGGTGGCGGCGCTGACGCCGCGCGCTGAAATCGAAGGCGAGATGGGCGATCAGTTGCCCGGCCTGCAGGCACGTCTGATGAGCCAGGCGCTGCGCAAGCTCACCGGTTCGATCAACAAGTCGAAGACGCTGGTCATTTTCATCAACCAGATCCGTATGAAGATCGGCGTGATGTACGGAAATCCAGAAACCACGACGGGCGGCAATGCGCTGAAATTCTATTCGTCAGTGCGTCTCGATATTCGCCGCACCGGTCAGATCAAGGAACGCGACGAGGTGATCGGTTCCGAGACGCGCGTGAAGGTGGTGAAGAACAAGGTGGCGCCGCCATTCAAGCAGGTGCAGTTCGACATCATCTATGGCGAAGGCGTTTCGAAAATGGGCGAGTTGATCGAACTCGGCGTGAAAGCTGGGATCATCGATAAGTCGGGCGCCTGGTATTCTTATGGCGGTCAAAAGCTCGGCCAAGGCAAGGAAGCGGTGCGCCGGTTCTTGAAGGAGCATCCGGAGGCCGCGCATGAGGTCGAAGACGCGATCCGGATGAAATCTGGAATGGTGTCCGACGCTATGTATTCGCCGCCCGAGGGCGATGAGGAAAAGGACGCCGCCGAGGGCGGCTGATCCTACCCGTTTCGCCGGCTGGCTCCGGGGCGTTAAGCCGACCCGACCCCATGCCCTGGCCCGTCTCGGGCCGGCCGGCGGATTGTCTCAAGCTGGAGAGTGCTCATGGAGCCGCGCATCTCATTGGTCACGTTGGGCGTGAAGGATGTGGCGCGGGCTCGCAGGTTCTATGAGCGGCTTGGTTTCCGCGCTTCGTCGTCCAGCAACGAGCAGGTGGCTTTCTTCCAAGCGGGCGGCATGGCTTTAGGCCTTTATGGTTGGGATGCGCTTGCCGAGGATGCGCAAGTCGCGAGCGCCGGTGCGGGCTTTCGCGGTGTGAGCGTTGCCCAGAATGTGCGCCGCAAGGAGGATGTGGCTGCGGTGCTGGCGGAAGCTGAGGCGGCCGGTGGCCGTATCGTGAAGCCCGCCGAGGACGTGTTTTGGGGAGGGCATTCCGGGTATTTCGCCGATCCGGATGGCCATCTATGGGAAGTGGCCTGGAATCCGGGCTTCGCCCTGGCTGAAGACGGTGCGCTGAAGCTGCCTGAATAGCTGTCTCGTCACAGGCAGCGTCGCTTCCAATCCGCGCGCACGCTTGGCGCTCGCCGCGCGCCTCCCTATACCAAGCCGGATACTGATTTGCGGCTGGTTTTAGGTTCACATGGCGAGCGTCAACGACATCAGGCGGCAATTTTTGTCCTTTTTCGCGGGCCGCGGACACGAAACGCCGCCGGCGGCGCCTTTGATTCCGCAGGACGATCCGACACTTTTGTTCGTCAATGCCGGCATGGTGCCGTTCAAGAACTATTTTACCGGCGCCGCCACGCCGCCGCACCCGCGCGCCGCCACCAGCCAGAAATGCGTGCGCGCCGGAGGCAAGCACAACGATCTCGACAATGTCGGCTACACGGCGCGCCACCACACCTTCTTCGAGATGCTCGGCAATTTTTCCTTTGGGGATTATTTCAAGGAAGAGGCGATCGACGCGGCATGGTCGCTGCTGACCAAGGATTTCGCGCTGCCGAAAGAGAAGCTGCTCGTCACCATCTATCACGATGACGAGGACGCGGCGGCGCTCTGGAAAAAGATCGCGGGCCTGCCCGACGAGAGAATCATCCGCATCGCCACCAGCGACAATTTCTGGTCGATGGGCGACACCGGCCCGTGCGGCCCGTGCTCGGAGATTTTCTACGATCACGGCCCGTCGATCCCAGGCGGCCCGCCCGGCAGCCCCGAAGAGGATGGCGATCGCTTCATCGAGATCTGGAATCTCGTCTTCATGCAGTTCGAGCAATTCGCGGACGGGCGGCGCAGCAATCTGCCCAAACCGTCGATCGATACCGGCATGGGGCTGGAGCGTGTTTCGGCCGTTCTCCAGGGCGTCCACTCCAATTACGAAATCGACCTGTTCCAAAACCTGATCGCGGCGTCGGCCGAACTCACGGGCGTGAAAGCGGAGGGCGAGAAGGCGGCCAGCCATCGCGTCATCGCCGACCATTTGCGCGCATCGTCGTTTTTGATCGCCGACGGCGTTTCGCCATCGAATGAGGGACGTGGCTATGTGCTGCGCCGGATCATGCGCCGCGCCATGCGCCATGCGCACATCCTCGGCGCGAAAGAGCCGCTGATGCATCGCCTGGCGCCGACCCTGATCGGCGAAATGGGCGAGGCGTTCCCGGAATTGCAGCGCGCGCGCCCGGTGATCGAGGCGCAATTGTTCGAAGAGGAAGAACGCTTCCGCCGCACGCTCGGCAATGGTTTGCGTTTGCTCGAGGACGAACTGGCCGGCCTCAAAAAGGGCGAGAAGCTGGCCGGCGACACCGCGTTCAAGCTGTACGACACGTTCGGCTTTCCGCTCGATCTCACGCAGGACATTCTGCGCGGGCGGGGCCTTGAGGTGGACGCCGCCGGTTTCGACGCGGCGATGGAACGCCAGCGCGAGAAAGGCCGCGAGAGCTGGACCGGCGCCGAGGGGGGCGACAATCCCGCCATTTGGCATTCCATTCTGGAACGCACGCGCGGCAATGAATTTCTGGGCTATGGCGCCGAGGATGGCGACGGCAAGCTTGCCGCCATCGTTGCGGGCGGCGCCGAGCAGCATGAATTGCGCGAGGGCCAAGCCGGCGCGCTCGTATTCGACCGCACGCCATTCTACGCGGAAAGCGGCGGGCAAAGCGGCGATCATGGCATGATCCATTTCGCCAATGGCGCCGTGTTCGCGGTGGAAGACACGCAAAAGCAGGCCGGCGCGTTGCATGTGCATCTTGGGCGCTTGAGCAAAGGCGCGATCAAGGTTGGCGACAAGGCGCAGCTTGAGATCGATCATGCGCGGCGCGCGCAAATCCGCTCCAATCACTCGGCCACGCACTTGCTGCATGCGGCGCTGCGTAATGTGCTGGGCCCGCACGTGACGCAGAAGGGCTCGCTGGTGGAGGCGGATTATTTCCGTTTCGACTTCAGTCACGGCCAAGCGCTGAGCGCCGAGGAGATCGCGCGCGTCGAGGATCAGGTGAACGCTGTGATCCGGCAGAACGCGGAAGGCGTGGTCAAGGAGATGGCGCCGGCGCAAGCGATCGAAGAGGGCGCGTTGGCGCTGTTCGGAGAAAAGTACGGCGACAGCGTGCGCGTGCTGCGTCTCGGCGATGCGCTCGATGGCGGCGCCAAGGCCTATTCGGTCGAGCTGTGCGGCGGCACGCACGTGAAGCGCACGGGCGACATCGCTGTGTTCGCGGTGCTCTCCGAAGGCGGCGTCGCCGCCGGCGTACGCCGCATTGAAGGAACGACGGGCGCCGCGGCGCTCGCGCATATGAAAGCGCAAGCCGCGCTGGCGAAAGCCATCGCCGCGAATTTGAAATCGCCGCTGAGCGAAGTGACCGACCGCGTCGCGCAATTGCAGGACGAACGCAAAAAGCTTGAGCGCGAACTCGCGGATACAAAAAAGAAGCTCGCCATGGCGGGGGGCGGAGGGCAAGCCGCACCGGCTGGGCCCGAGCAAATCGCCGGCGTTTCCGTGCTGGCGCGCGTGCTTGAAGGCGTGCCGGCGAAGGAGCTGCGCGGGCTTGTCGATGAAGGCAAGAAATCGATCGGTTCGGGCGTGATCGCTTATGTGGGTGTCGAAGGCGGCAAGGCGGCCTTGGCCGTTGGCGTGACCGACGATCTCAAAGGCAAAGTGAACGCGGTCGATCTTGTGAAAGCAGGCGTGGCGGCGGTTGGCGGCCAAGGCGGCGGCGGAAGGCCCGACATGGCGCAAGGCGGCGGCCCCGACGCGGCAGCCGCGCCGAAAGCCTTGGAGGCTATTCGCGCCGCACTGGAAGGCGCGCTCGCGGCGTGACCATCATTTATCGCGATGGCGCGCCCAGCGACGCGAAGGCGCTTGCACTGTTTGGCCGGCGCGCTTGGGAAGTGACCTTCGCGCATGCCGGCCATCCTCCGAAAGATTTGAAGGCTTATCTCGACGCCAATTATGGCGCGCCGATTCAGCGTGCCGAGCTTGCCGATCCGTCGCTGCGCTATCGGCTTGCGCTGCGTGACGGCGAGATCGTCGGCTATTGCAAGATGGGGCCGCTGCATTTGCCTGTCGATGATCCAGAGGGCGTCGAGCTTCGCCGGCTCTATCTCGATGACAGCGTGAAAGGGGCTGGCGTGAGCGATGCCTTGATGAAGGATTGCATCGCCTGGGCGCACACGCGCGGCGCATCGGCGATCTATCTCAGCGTCTGGGAAAACAACGAACGCGCGCAACGCTTTTATCGCCGGCATGGGCTGACGCATCATGGCGAGTGGAAATTCATGGTGGGCGATACCGCCGACCGCGATCTCATCTGGAAGCTTCCGCTCTGATTTCGCCGCGCGTGTAACGGGTAACGTCTCGGAAACCAAATCAATCGTTTTTGGACGACTCGATTCGGGTGACGGGGGACGGGATGACGCACAACGACGCGCTGGCCGCATTTTTAGGGCCAGAGCTTTTTCAGCGACTCGATTGGCATCGACTCACGCAGGGACAGCGTGAAGCGATTCTGTCGGTGTTCCGAGTCGGACTTGGCGCTGGCGCCCAATCGGGCTCGGTGTCGATGATCGATGCGGTGATGGGCGGCGGTCGTGTGTTGATTTGTGAAGACGGTTCGCATTGGGCGGCGCGCGAGAGCGACGACGCTGAATTGATCGACGATTGGGGCGAGGGTGCGCTGGTCGCGATCCATCGCCAATTGGTGTACCGGCTGGACCCCTATCAAGCGGCGGAAGTCGATCTGCTGAAACTCTAACCGCGCCGGAAAGTCATCTGTGTGAGCGTGAAGGACGGCCTCAGCGCGCTGGCGATTGTGCTCACGCTCGGCGCGTTTTTGCCGTACGTGCTCGCCATCTTAAGCGGGCGCGCCAAGCCGCACGTCTTTTCCTGGGTGGTGTGGGGCTCGACCACGTTCATCGTTTTTCTGGCGCAATCGGCCGATGGCGCGGGCGCCGGCGCATGGCCAATCGGCGTTTCCGGGATCGTCTCGATTGGCCTGGCTGTGCTCGCCTATTTGAAGCGCGGCGATTATTCGGTCACGCGGCTCGATTGGTCGTTCCTGGTGCTGGGACTTTTGTCTTTGCCGGCCTGGTGGGCGACGGACGATCCGCTCGCGGCGGTGATCATTCTCACCATTGCCGACCTGCTTGGGTTCGCGCCGACAATACGCAAAGGCTATGCGCGGCCATTCGAAGAGAGTTTGACTTTCTACGCCGTCATCACGCTGCGCAACGGCGTGGCGATCGCGGCGCTTGAAGCCTATTCGCTGACGACCGTGCTGTGGCCTGCGGTCACCGGCGTGGCGGGCATACCCTTCATCGTCATGGTGCTGATGCGGCGGCGCGCGCTTAGCGGCGATTGATGTTGATCGGCGAATTGCAGCGCGCGAACCGCACAAATGGTCATGTTTGAGGGCGCGCCGGCAATTATCCGACCTCGCGTTTCAGCACGCTCAAAATATTCAGCACGTGCTGAACGCTCTCGCCTTCAGGAGCCTCGATCTCAGCATTGGGCCAGATATTGATGTGGCTGACGCCGAGCTTTTGCAGGCGGCGCGCTTCGGCGACCCATTCATCCGGTCCATCCGTTTGCTTGGGGACGATGCGAAACATGATGTTGATCGACGCCGGGTCACGTCCCGCTGCAATGAGGTAGTCACGAAATTGCGGCAGTTGCTCTGCGATGTCTGACGTGCACATCCAGCCGTCAGCGAAATTAGCCGCGCGCTGCAGCGCTTTTTCAGATGTCGATGTCCCGACCCAAAGCGGGATCGGTTTGTTCGGAAGCCGGCCAAAGCCGAGATCGTTGAAATCGTGGAATTCGCCTTTGTAGGTGAGGTAGGGCTCTGTCCAAAGCCGCCGGATCACCTCCAATTGTTCGCTCATGCGCCGGCCGCGTTCGCGGAAATTGTGGCCGAGCGCGCGGTACTCGGCCTCTTGCCAACTCAGGCCGACGCCCAGTTCGAAACGGTCGTTGGAGGCAAAAGCAAGCTGCTTGCTGCGATCAGGTCAATGAAATGGGTCCAGGCTGAGCCTGGACCCTCAAGCGCACGTGCGGATGGCGCTTACGCCATCGCCTTATCGAGATTGTCGCCGACCTTGTTGAGGAAGCCTTCGGTGGTGAGCCATTTCTGGTTTTCGCCAACGAGCAGGGCGAGATCCTTGGTCATGTCGCCGGCTTCGACGGTGTCGACCGTGATCTTTTCCAGCTTCAGCGCGAAATCGATCAGCTTTTGATTGTTGTCGAGCTTGCCGCGATGGGCGAGGCCGCGCGTCCAGGCGAAGATCGAGGCGATCGAGTTGGTGGAGGTGGGGTTGCCCTTCTGGTGCTCGCGATAATGGCGCGTCACCGTGCCGTGCGCGGCTTCCGCTTCCATCGTCTTGCCGTCCGGCGTGATCAGCACCGACGTCATGAGGCCGAGCGAGCCGAAGCCTTGCGCGACGGTGTCTGACTGCACGTCGCCATCATAATTCTTACAGGCCCACACATAGCCGCCCGACCATTTCAGGGCGGCGGCGACCATGTCGTCGATCAGGCGGTGCTCATAGGTGATCTTTGCGGCGGCGAACTTGTCCTTGAACTCGGTGTCGAACACTTCCTGGAAGATGTCCTTGAAGCGGCCGTCATAGGCTTTGAGGATCGTGTTCTTCGTGGAGAGATAAACCGGCCAGCCCTTCATGAGGCCGTAATTCATCGAGGCGCGGGCGAAATCCTTGATGCTCTCATCGAGGTTGTACATCGCCATGGTGACGCCCGAGCCCGGCGCCTTGAAGACTTCCTTTTCGATCACCTT
Source organism: Alphaproteobacteria bacterium (assembly GCA_030430715.1). Classification (GTDB taxonomy): domain Bacteria; phylum Pseudomonadota; class Alphaproteobacteria; order Caulobacterales; family Aquidulcibacteraceae; genus Vitreimonas. The sequence continues at coordinate 30,734 of JAUIJZ010000013.1, read as the reverse complement.
GCCATCGTCGCCGACGAATTTGATGGTGAGCGTGCCCGCGCTCGGGAATTTGAAATCGGTGGCGCGGTATTGGTCGCCGAAGGCGTGACGGCCGACGACGATGGGCTGGGTCCAGCCCGGCACGAGGCGCGGCACGTTTTTGCAGATGATCGGCTCACGGAAGATCACGCCGCCGAGAATGTTGCGGATCGTGCCGTTCGGCGAACGCCACATTTGCTTGAGCTTGAATTCCTCGACCCGCGCTTCGTCGGGCGTGATGGTGGCGCATTTGACGGCGACGCCGTACTGCTTGGTGGCGTTGGCGGCGTCGATGGTGATCTGATCGTCGGTGGCGTCACGGCTTTCGACGCTCAAATCGTAATATTTGAGGTCGATATCGAGATAGGGGTGGATCAGGCGTTCCTTGATCAGCGCCCAGATGATGCGCGTCATCTCATCGCCGTCCATCTCGACGACGGGGTTGTCCACCTTGATCTTAGCCATGAATGCGTTCCTAAGCCTGAATTCGTTGTGCGTTTTTCTGGCGGCTTGGTAGCAGCTTGGGGCGTGGGCGCAAGTTTGCCCGGTGCGGCGCAGCGCCCGCGACTGGCGGCTTGCGGCGGAGGCGGACTTCGCCACAAAAAGGGGCATGACCCGCGCGCCCAATATGCCCCCGCCCATCGAAGAGGCGTGGCCGGCCATATGCCTGGTGCGCCCGCAAATGGGCGAGAATATCGGCGCGGCGGCGCGCGCGATGCTGAATTTCGGGCTGGTGTCGATGCGCCTGGTGGCGCCGCGCGACCGCTGGCCCAATCCGAAAGCGGAGATCGTGGCGGTCGGCGCCGACAAGGTGCTGGGGCCGGCGCGGGTCGAATGGCGTATTGAGGATGCGCTCAGCGATGCAACCCTGGTGGTGGCGGCGACGGCGCGGCCGCGCGGCCTGGAAAAGCCGGTCTGGGGCGCGCGCGAAACCGCGCTGAAACTGCGCAGCGCAATCGCGGCGGGTGAAAAACCGGTGGTGATGTTCGGGCCGGAGGCGGCTGGGCTTGAGACCGATGAGGTGGCGCGCGCCGACGCGATCATGACGCTGCCGGTCAATCCAGGCTTTGCCTCGCTCAATTTGGCCAATGCGGTGTCGATCTTCGCCTACGCCTATGCCGAGGCGCGGCAGGAGAAAGATCTGCCGCCTTGGTTCCTCGATTTGCAGGACCCGCCGGCGACGCAAGCCGAGTTCGAGGCGCTGATGGCGCACCTGGAGGGCGAGCTTGAGCGTGGGCGTTTTTATCATCCGCCGGACAAGGCGCCGGTGATGAAGCGCAATATCCGTACAGCGCTTCTGCGTGCGCGCTTCACCGATCAGGAGGTGAAAACCCTGCGCGGCGTGATCAAGGCGCTGACGATTGGGCGCGGCGGGCGCAAGCTGGGTGATCCGTATTGACCCGTGATGTCGTTAGGCGCGACGCGATCCAGTTTGAGAATAGGGATCGTGCTGGGAGAGCAGTGGGCGCCTTTCGGATGCGAAGTATCCAGGAATAATGGTCTGGCGAAGCGCCTTCTGTGAAGCCAGCTTGGGGTGCGAAGAGTCAACAATGCCCGTATGCGCAAACCATTGCTCAGCAAACTCACTGATCGGTTGTAAATGCTCGTAATCATAGATGTTTAGGCACGCGTGACAGATGCTCTGGCGCACATAGTTGCTTTCGTCTGAGAGCGCGCGGTTTCTTATGAACTCGGAGATTTTGGGAATCTTCTGATAATCGCGGAACACGTAAATCGTGTAGAGGCGTCGATAAGGATGCGGATCCGCAGTGGCGATGCGCCAGAGGTGGTTGATCCCTTCTGTGCGCGTCGGTCCTTCTAGCTGTTTCACGTATTCCATAGCGCGATAATAAATATGCTCGCTGTCGTCAGTTTCGATAAGTTGGCGAATGAGGGCGATTTGAGCGCTTGTCCACGACGCGCCTGACGGCTCGAGAGCCGCATTGACCAATTCCATCCGAATGCCTGCTGCCCGCTCCGCAATCGCCATTTCCAGGAGCTTTTCTCGGTTGCCCGCTGCGTCCCTTTTCCGGAGGTTTACGATCTGACGATTGTGTTCGCTCATTCCGGCATGCGGTTCTCCTTGGTGCGGGAAAGGCGGGTCGAACTTCATCAAGCGCTCCAGGAGTTTTGTGAAGTTTGCGCAATGCAGTGCCGCGAAGTCAACCTTAGGTCGCCGAACGGCACATTCGGCCACCTCGCGCGACACTTTTCAGCAGCGCATCGGAAATTGCTCTACCTGCTCTGATCGAAAATGGTTATCCACATACCGCCGATGGGGAAGCGAATGCCCGCCGCGAAACGCCGCGCCAAGACCGCCGCTAGGACCGATACGGCCATTGGGCCGTCGCGCGCGCTGGTGCCGTGGGGCGGGGAGACAGTGGATGTGGATCGCTTCTGGGCGGAATCCTGGATTGATCTGCTGAACCGGCAGCGCTGGCTCGCCAAGAAGCTGAAGCTGCAAACTGCGCCCTGGATGGTCGATCAAAATGCGGGGATCATCCAGTTCGAGCGCAAGGACGGCGCGCTGGTGACCGCGCCTGTGCAGATTGTCGGCGCCTGGAATCCGCGCACCAGCATGTTCCGCTGGGGCTGGGATAATCCGATGGTGGTGCAGCGCTTGCGCAATGACGCCGAGCGCACGCGTTGGTTCGGTGAAAAACACGAACTCGAAGAACTCACGGAGAGCGCGCTCAAGATGAGCGAGCAGGAAGCGTGGCAGATGACGGCGTTGGCGATGAAGGTGAACGCCAGTCACGGCGTTTATCGCGCGCCAACCGAAGGGCCGGTGATTTTCATGACGCTCGGCCAGCCGAAGGTGCGGAAATAACGCGTCCTTCGCGCGTCACACGTCCGTGACGGCCACGTCTTGACATAATTTGACGTGGCCCATTGCCTATATTCGCATGACACAATGCGCCTATACGGTGCGCCCGTTTTAGAGGCTAGGGAGAGGTAAATGCGCTTACGCGAGACGTTGCGATATGCTGTGACGGCGTTGGCTTTGGGATCTATTGGCGTGCTTGCAGCCAATCATTTCGTGCCGGAAGCGCAAAGCCAAACCAACTTCATTCAAGATGGCCGCGCGGGTTTCGTCGTGCACGGCTTTGGCAATGCGTATGCGCGTCCAGGCCAGATCGAAGCGATGTGTCCGGATGGCCGCTCCATGGGCTATCGCCAGATTTACGCGGAAAGCCCCGAAGGCCAGTTGCGCGAGGGCGAGGATACGCAAACGTATGAGCGGCGGGTATTCGGCGGCGCGATGGAACTTGCGACGCAGGATGGCATGAATCTGTGCATGCATCCGGAAATCGGTCCGCCCGATCCGCATCATCGCCAGATGACGGCGACAAATATCGTCGCTTTCGGCATCGATCTGGATGGCCAGAACTCAACCAGCAATTCGCGCCCCGCGCCGGGAACCTGCGCGCATGACGATTTCATCGGCGTCAGTGGTCAGCGCGGCGTTGACAATCAGATGGCGCGCGTCGTCGGCTGCGAAGGCGCCGGCGAGCAATATGAAGCGGAAGATCAAACCGGCGACATTCCGCGCGGCGTGACAGGTCTTTCCGACATCATGCTGCAGGGCGCATGGGGCATCTTGATCTCGCTCCATGATGTCGAGAGCCTGGAGAACGATGACAGCGTCCGGGTCGGCATTTATTCCAACGCTGACCCCATTCAGCTGACGCCCTCACGTGACGCGGCCGTGCCGAATGTGACTTATGCCGCCGATTCCGATCAGCGCTTCCGCGCGGAAACAACGGGGCGCATCCGCAATGGCGTGTTGACCACCGAACCGGTGGACGTGCGTTTTCATTGGTTTCCCGCGGGCCGCGTTTCCGAACGTCCGCTCAACCGGGCGCGTTTGAATGTGCGCTTCACCTCCGACGGTCTGATGGAAGGCTATCTGGCGGGCTACACGCTCGTCGAAGATATGTACGACATCAATTATGGCATGCGGAATGTCAGGGACGACAATGGCGAGCTGGTCGGCGACCGCATGAACGGCACGCGCGTTGGATCGAATTCGGTGATGGGCCGTACCTGCCAGGGCGCCTATCGCGCGATGTATGATCTCGCCGATGGTGATTTCGATCCGGAGACGGGGCGCTGCACCTCGCTTTCGACGCAATATTGGCTGCGTGCGACGCCGGCCTTCGTGATCGAATAAGCGCTCACGCATAGCGAAACGAAACAACCCGCCTCACGGCGGGTTGTTTTTTGTACCGTCAGATGTGTTGTGCGCGTTAGGAGTGCTGACTTTCCGGCATGCGGAGAACCATGCCGTCAAATTCCTCGACCACCTGAATCTGGCAGGCGAGCCGCACGTGCGGCTCGGAATCGTCGTGGAATTCGATCATCGCGTCTTCCATCTCGCTGCGCGGCGGCATCTTGGCGCGATAATTGGCGTCGTCCACATAGATGCGGCAGGTGCCGCACGCAGCCGCGCCGCCGCAATCGGCGAGAATGCCGGGCACGGCGGCCCGCGTTGCCGCCTGCATCAGCGATTGGCCGGGCGTTGCATCGACGATCTGCTTGTCGCCATTGGCTTCGATGTAAGTAATCTTCACCATGGTTCTGCTCACGCGGGATCGAATTCGAGGTGCAGCTCGGTGATGCCGCGCAGCAGATAATTCTTCCAGTAATTATACTCGCGCGCATTGGCCGGGCCGTGCTTGGCTTCGTTGATGCGGATGTTCTTGGTGCGGTCGAACAAGCGCTCCAAGGTGACGCGGGCTTCGGCGCGCGCGAGCGGGGCGCCGGCGCAGGCGTGAATGCCGCGCCCGAACGCGACATGCTCTTGCGAATTGCGTCGCGCGATATCGAGATCGGCCGGGTTTTCGAAGCGTTTGCCGTCGCGGTTCATGGCGCGGATCATGAGCATGACGCTCGTGCCAGGCTTCACTTCGATGTCGCCAATTTTCACCTTCTTCTTGACCAGCCGGAAGGTGGCCTTGGCCGTGCCTTCGAGACGCAGGACTTCCTCGGTGAATTTGGGAATGAGGCTGTAATCGGCGCGCAGGCGCTGTTGCAGTTCCTGATCCTCAGCGAGGTAGCGCAACATAGCGGCGATCAAGCGGACGCTGGTGTCCTGGCCGGCGCCGAACAGGAAGGTCGCGGCGGTGACGATGTCGACCGTCGAAGGCAGCGTGCCGTCAGGATATTTCTGGAGCGCGAGATCGGTCAGCACGTCCTTTTGCGGATTGGCGCGGCGGTCTTCGATATATTTGAAGAAGAAGATGCCGATTTGCGCCAGCGGATTGGACGAAACGTCTTCGGGGGCGACGCCGCCGATTTCGCCCGGCAATGAGCCGGTCAGCGTCTTGAAGGTAGGCCGGTCTTCTTCCGGCACGCCCAGCAGGTCGGCGATCGCCAGCGTGGCGAACGGCTGGCTGTACTGGGTGATGACTTCGAATTTTCCGTCCTTGAAGAATTCATCGATCTGACGGTCGGCGAGGGTGACGAGGAATTCCTCATTCTCCTTCAGCCGCTTTGGCGTGATGATGCCCATCAGCACGCCCTTGGATTTGGCGTGATGCGGCGGATCCTGATTGAGGATGAGATTGCCGTAGGGGATCTGGTCGCGGTGCGCTTCAATCAGGTCGGTGATGTCATCGCCTTCGACCTTGAAGGGCAATTCCATCGGGCCGAACGTGCAATTGACCGTGGAATAATGTTCTTCGTCGCGGAAGATGGCGAGGCCGGTGGCGTAATCGGTGACGGCCACGACGTCGGGCCGCAGCCAAGTGGCCGGCCCTTTGCTGCGCAAATGCTCGATGAATGGGTCGGGGCGCGTGGCCACGCCCACATCGGTGAAAATGTCGACGCTGTCGTAGTTCGTCATGTGCACGCCTCCCTGGCGGCGCACGTTATCGCAGTGTGGCGCCGTTAAATGATATGCTGTGGCTCATAAAACTGGGCGGTCGCTCAGTCAACGGCGCGCGTCAACCTAGGCGGGCTCGCGCGCAGCCGGATCCTGCGTTTAGGCGGTCTTTTTCGCTGCGGGCTTCTTCTTTTTCGGCAGCAGCACTTCGCCCTTGGCGGTGGCCATGGTCACGCCGAGATGGCTCGCCATTTTGACGTCGATCTGCACAACGTCGCGGCCTTCCTCATCGACGATCTTATCGACCACGCTGCCTGTCATGATGGTGGCTTCGCCGGTGAAGGCCGGGCCGCGATAGGCGGAATTGACGTGCGTGACCATGCCCCATTCGCCCGCCCAGCCGGCGAGATAGTCGAGGATCCACGCGCCCATCGAGGCGCCATAGCCGTAGCCGCGCGGCATGCCGATATAGCGCGCCCAGCGTGGGAAGAGGTGGCCGCGCGAAGGGCCGATATAGGCGCCGTCGGTGAGTTCAGGATTGATGCGCTCCATCACGCCGTCATTCTCGTGACCGGCCATTTTCGGGTCGTAGCCGAGCGCTTCCATGTCGATGACGGGACGATGCGTGCTGCCCCAATTGGTGAAGAGGTAAGCGCGCCATTCAGTGGCGAAGCTGGCGATCGAGTGCACGCCGAACACGCGCGTCGGCAGCTTGTCGCCGACCTTCACATCCTCGAAGTATTTTTTCTTATGGCCGAGGTCGTGCATGTAATTGATGAATTCGAGCTTCTGTTCTTCGAGTTGCTCGAGCGCTTCGTCGGTCCATTCAGGGTCTTCGGTATTGGTGAGCGCCCCTTTCTCCAGCGCCAGATCGTGGCGATAGCGAATGGCGGTCGAGCGTTGCTTGGCGATCAATTCGCCTTTTTGATTTTGATAATTGTTGTCGCCGCGCTGGAAGCAGGTCGGACCGGCAAACTTGGTTTCCTTGACGACGTAATCGAGCGGGATCTTTTCGTTGGTGATGAGATCGCCGGCGACAATGCGCGGACCATAGAACCACCATTCGTCGCCGCCGAAGATGAGGTGCGAATTGGGAATCCGGCCCACGCATGCGGGCCCGGCGCCGTGGCCGTCATCGGTGGCGACGGCGAAGGATTGCGGCGCGACCAATTTCCGGAAGCGGCTCGCCTTGGAGTAATCGTGATCGTAGTGCAGCAGGTTCGGATAGTGCATCGCCTGCGCCCAACGGCGGAATTCGTTGTTGTGCAGCTTTTCCTTCTGCTTCGCCTCTTGGATGGGCTTGCCCATGTGCTGGTCGAGATCGGAGCAATCCAAGGTCTTGTCGGTCACGAGCGCGATCTCCCTGCGGCGGCCAATATGCGAGGCCGCGTCTGATTTCAGCGTTTCTTGTGCTGGTATCGGGAGCGGGCGCGTCGCGGTCAAGGTGACGGTCGGGAAAGGGGAGTTGGCGGCGGCACTGATCGCGGGTGCGGTGCGATCTGGAACCTACGGGCTGACGCTGCTTTTAAATGGAGGCGTTGGAGGCCTCATGAAGAAATTTGCCCTGATCGTTCTGGCCGCGATGGCGGCGTGTTCCGAACCGGCCCCGCCGCCTGAAAAGGCCGTGATCCCGCCGGATGTGCGCGCGGGTTCGGAATTGGTGCTGGAAACGCTGATTGGGGCGCAGACCGAAGGACGCCTTTCGGGTGAGCTGGGCTGCTCGTTCCGCGCTGGCGAGGATGTGCTGCTGATAGCGATGGGCGTGGTCGTATCTCAAACGCCAAGCGATGCTTTAGTGAAGCGAGACGGCGTGCTGGCGGACTTGGAAGCGACGGCGCCGGGAGGCTTCAATACACTGGACGATGGCGAGACGTTCGTGGGCGGCGGGCTGACAATTGAGGTCGCGACGGCGGCTGAGATCGCAACGCGCACGGAGGAAGTGCGCCACAGCGCAACGCTTACCGCGCGCGCGGATGATGCGGTGCGCGTTTATGAAGGCGAGTGGAATTGCGGCCCATAAGTTGACGGCATTTAGTCGTCCAGCGTGGGCAAACGCCAGCCAAGGAAATGATTGATGTCGTGCGCGGCGTCATTGGCTTTGAAACGCACCTCTTCGGAAACGTCCGTAAGCGCGGCTTCGATCAGAGGGGCGATGTCGCGGTCAAGCGCGGCGCAGGTGCGCGCAAGATGGCCAAAGCCGAGCATGGCGTTTGCGCGCACACGTGCGTCGGCATGCGCCGCAAGCTGCTTGCAGATGCCGAATGACCAAGCGCAATCGGGCGGATCGAGCGAGACGAGGATGGGAACATAGAGCACTTCGTCCGGATCGCCGCGCGCGAGCACGGCTTCAACTTGTGCTTCGTCCCATCCGTCAGCGAATGGACCCACGCGTTTCTCCTTCAGGCCGTGACGGGGGGGCGTCGCTGCAAAGCCAGGGCTTCGACAATGTGTGCGCGGTAGAGAACGGCGAGCAAGTCGGTTTGGGTGATGACGCCCAGCAGCGTGCGATTTTCGTCCACCACCATGGCTTCATGAACCGCGCCGCTCGAAAGAATTGGCAGCAACGCCTCAATGGGCGTGAACGGGCGCACCTTATGCGCGAACGGATCGAGCGCGGCGTCCACCAGCTTGTTGCGGTTGGCGAGAAGTTCGGCGCGCCGCGCCATGCCGACGATCTTGCCCTCCGCATCCAGAACTGGCGCGGTGCGCAGATCGTGATTGCGCATATAGGTGAGCGCGCTTTCGGCGGATTGATGCAGATCGACCGTGAGCACGTCGCGTGACATGATATCGCCGCAGAGAATATGCGCGTGGATGCGGCGATGCGCTTGCAACTCAACCTCGCGAAACAGGGCGTCGAGATCGTCGCGATCGACATCGAGCAGGTCGCCATAACGCTTCAGCGCATTGTCGATGTCGGCTTGGGTAAAGCCGACGCGATGCGAGGGCGGCGGGTCTTGGGTGGCGTGGGGATTGGCGCGTTTTGCAACGCGGTGCGGATAGGTGTGGCCGGTGGCATGCGCGTAGGCCATGGCGGAGCCGACAAGCAAAACCGAGCAGAGGCCAATCGGCGTCAGCACATAGATGTAAGCCGCCGCGTCGAGCGGCGCGGTGGCGAGCGTTGCGCCGAGCGCTACAGCGCCGCCAGGCGGATGTAGGCAGCCAAGCAGCGCCATGACGATAATGGCGCCGCCCACGGCGCAGGCAGCGGCGAGCGCTGGCTGTTGATGAAAGAGGAGCGCGCACGTCACGCCAACAATGGCCGAGAGGATATTGCCGCCAATGACGGCGCGCGGCTGCGCGAGAGGACTGGCCGGTACCGCGAAAGCGAGAACCGCCGACGCGCCCATGGGCGCGGCGAGCAGCGGTGCGGCGGAGGCGTCGCCAGTGACGATGAAGTGCGCGGCTAGGCCGGTTACGCCAATGCCGAGCAGCGCGCCTACGCCGGAACGCAGCGCCTCGCTGGCGCGGATGGGATTGCGGCCGCGGAGGCTGCGGAGAAGCGGTGACAACATGGCGCCACTCAGCTCGGCGCTACGATCTGTCCGACCAATTCATGACCTTCGCCGCCGAGGATTTCGAGCTGGGTGATTGTGCCCGCGGCGATTTCGGTTTCGCTATCGACGTAAACGACGCCGTCGATTTCGGGCGCGTCGGCTTTGGTGCGGAAGGCGTAGGCTTCAGCATCTTCGTCCCAACCGTCGCAAATGGCGTCGAGGGTTTTGCCGATCATGGCCTGGCCGCGCGCATGGGCGAGGGTGGTCTGCACTTCCATGAAACGGTCGTGGCGTTCGTTGACTTCGTCCTGCTCGACATGGTCGGGCAGGTCGCGCGACGGCGCGCCGTCGACGTTTTCGTATTTGAAGCAGCCGGCGCGATCGATTTCCGCTTCCTCGATGAAGTCGAGCAGGGTTTCGAAATCGTCTTCGGTTTCGCCGGGAAAGCCGACGATAAAGGATGAGCGGATGGTGAGGTCCGGGCAGATTTTGCGCCACGCCTTGATGCGGTCGAGCACTTTGTCCTGATTGGCGGGACGGCGCATGGCTTTGAGCACGTTCGGCGACGCATGCTGAAAGGGGATGTCGAGATACGGCAGCACTTTGCCTTCGGCCATCAGGCCGACGACCTCATCGACGTGCGGGTAAGGATAGACGTAGTGCAGCCGCGTCCACACGCCGAGCTCGCCGAGTTCCTTGCAGAGATCGTAGAATTTGGCGCGGACGGTGCGGTCCTTCCATTTGCTCTCGGCGTATTTCACGTCGATGCCATAGGCCGATGTGTCTTGTGAGATGACGAGCAGCTCTTTGACGCCGGCGCGCACAAGTTGTTCGGCCTCCTTCAGAACGGCATTGGCCGGGCGCGAGACGAGATCGCCGCGAATGGAGGGGATGATGCAGAAGCTGCAGCGATTGTTGCAGCCTTCGGAAATCTTCAAATAGGCGTAGTGGCGCGGCGTGAGGCGGAAGCCGCCTTCCGGCACGAGGTCGATCTTCGGATCGTGCGCTTGGGGCAGGTGCGTGTGCACGGCGCCGACGACCGCCTCGTATTGGTGGGGGCCGGTGATCTCGAGCACTTTGGGGTGCGCTTCGCGGATCAGGCTTTCTTCTTTGCCGAGGCAGCCGGTGACGATGACCTTGCCGTTTTCGCTGATGGCTTCGCCGATGGCGTCGAGGCTCTCGGCCTTGGCGCTGTCGAGGAAGCCGCACGTATTCACGACCACGAGATCGGCGCCCTCATAGGAGCCGCTGAGCTGATAGCCCTCGCTGCGCAAGCGCGTAATGATGCGCTCGCTGTCGACGAGCGCCTTCGGGCAGCCGAGCGAGACAATACCGACCGTTGGGCCAATGGCAGGGGCTTTGGACATGAAGGCCGGGCTTCTAGCCTAGGACGGGACTTATCCCAAGGGGTGGACGCGGCTGCTTTTCGCGCCTGCGAATGACTTGCAATAGCCGTCCGGCCAAGTTAAAGAATCTTTGCGGCTGCAAGTCAGTCGCTCATTTCGTCTTTGCTTTCAGGGCAATGCTGAATGTACGTGTGCAATTGTAACGGCGTGAGTCGGTCAGAGGTGGACGAAGCCATCACTGCCGGCGCCCAGGCTCCCGAAGCGGTGCTCGCCCATCATGGGTGTGAGCCGTGTTGCGGGCAGTGCCTGACGGAGATCGCCGAGGGGATTGCATGCGGCGGGATGGCCAGGCGGAGCCTCGTCGCGACGGAGTAGAGCGCGATGAAGGGTGATCCGGACGTCCTGAAGAAGCTGAACCAGATCCTCACCAACGAACTGACGTCGATTAACCAGTATTTCCTGCACGCCCGCATGTACCAGCATGAGGGCTACGGAAAGCTGGGCAAGAAGACGTACGAGGAATCCATCGAGGAGATGAAGCACGCCGACAAGCTGATGAACCGCATTCTGATGCTTGAAGGCCTGCCGAACCTGCAGAACCTGAACAAGCTGAAGATCGGCGAGAACGTGAAGGAGCGCCTGGAGGGCGACCTTTCGGCGGAAACCACCGGCCGTGCGGCTTTGGTCGAGACGATCGCCTTGTGCGAAACCAAGCAGGATTATGTCTCGCGTGACCTGCTGACCGGCATCCTCGACGATACCGAAGAGCACATCGACTTCCTGGAGACCCAGCTTGCCGTGCTGGAGGAAATTGGCCTGCAAAACTACCTGCAGAGCCAGTACGAGCTGGATAGCGGCCCGGACTGAGAGCCCGGCCAAGGTTGACTTTGTCGGGCGGCTCCCTAAAACCCCCGGCTTTCCCGCACCGGCTCGTTCCGGGGGCGGGCGCATACTGGATGACGGGCATACCGCCAGGGAAGTCGCAGCCTCAATCGTGAGGCCGCCGGGCCCCGTCAACGAGAAGAAGGGGCCGAGCCGCCCATGACGAAGCGTATTCAAGCCAAATACAAAGCAGACCGCCGTTTCGGCCAGAACCTCTGGGGCCGTCCCAAGTCGCCGGTCAACAAGCGCCAATACGGCCCCGGCCAGCACGGTCAGCGCCGCAAGGGCAAGACCTCGGATTTCGGTCTGCAGCTCGTCGCCAAGCAGAAGCTGCGCCTCTACTACGGCAACATCACCGAAAAGCAGTTCCGCCGCACCTATGAGGAAGCGGCCCGCCGCAAGGGCAACACCGCCGAGAACCTGATCGGTCTGCTCGAAAGCCGTCTCGACGCCGTCGTCTATCGCGCCAAGTTCGCGCCGACGCCGTTCGCCGCGCGCCAGTTCGTCAATCACGGCCACGTCAAGGTGAATGGCCGCCGCGTGACCATCGCGTCGTATCAGGTGAAGGCCGGCGATCTGGTTGAAGTCCGCGAGAAGGCGCGCACCATGGCGCTCGTGCTTGAAGCGCTGCAAAGCCAAGAACGCGAAACGCCGGACTATATCGATGTCGACCCCAAGGCGATGACGGCCCGCTATGCGCGCGTGCCGACGCTCGCCGATGTGCCCTATGCGGTGCAGATGGAGCCGAACCTGGTCGTCGAATATTACGCGTCGTAATCGGGATTAGGGCTTGGGATTTGGGATTGGGCCCGCTGGGCTTTCTCAATCCCCAGTCCTAAAACCCAATCCCCATGAGCCACGGGCGCTACATTCTCACGCTGCAATGCCCCGATGCTATCGGCATCGTGGCGGCGGTGGCGACGTTCCTGGCCGACCGCGGACTTTCAATCGAAGAAAGCGACCAGTTTCACGACGCGCCGCATTTCTTCATGCGGACGGCGTTTTCGAAACCGTCGCCGGGCGCGGCGAGCTTGGCGGAATTGGAAGCCGGATTTGCGCCGATCGGGCGCCGGTTCGGCATGAAGTGGCGCATCCACGATACCGAGGTGCGGCCCAAGATCGTGCTTGCGGTGTCGAAGATTCCGCACTGCCTCTACGATCTGTTTCATCGCCAGGAGACGGGCTGGCTCGATGCCGACATTGCCGCGGTGGTGTCGAACCATCCCGACATGGAAAGCTTCTGTGCGTGGCGGAAAACGCCTTATCATTTGCTGCCGCGTGAGAAGGCGGCGGCGGAAGCGAAAATCTTCGAGGTGATGGAAACGGCCGGCGCCGAGCTGCTGGTGCTGGCGCGCTATATGCAAATTCTCTCAGCCGATGCGTGCGCCAAGCTCGAAGGCCGCGCCATCAATATCCATCATTCCTTTCTGCCGAGCTTCAAAGGCGCGCAGCCCTACACGCAGGCGCATGCGCGCGGGGTGAAGATTATCGGCGCCACCGCGCATTATGTGACGCCCGACCTCGATGAAGGGCCGATCATCGAGCAGGCTGTGAGCCGCGTCGCGCATCATCATACGCCCAAGGACATGATCGAGATCGGCCGCGACATCGAAAGCCAAGTTCTCTCGCGCGCTGTGCGATGGCATCTGGAGCGGCGGGTGGTGGTCACCGGGCAGCGGACGGTTGTGTTCGCATGAGGCGGCGCTTGGTCTAGGGTGCGCGCATGACTGATCTCAAAGACATCGATGACGCCATTCTTATCAAACCCAAGGATAAGAACCCTCTGAAGGACCGTGACACCGAATGTGCGGGCCTGTTCTCCGATCGGGACGAGGCGGAAGCGCTTACGCAGGAGAACGCGGAAGCGATCAATGCGCTTCAAGATAAACTCTGGGCCGAAGGCCGCCGCGCGCTGCTGGTGGTGCTGCAAGGCATCGATACGGCGGGCAAGGACGGAACCGTGCGCGGCGTGTTCAACGCGTGCGGACCGCTTGGCGTGAATGTCACCGCGTTCGGCAAGCCGAATGAAGAAGAACTGGCGCACGATTATCTGTGGCGCGTGCATCGCGCCGTGCCGAAGAAGGGCGTGATCGGCGTCTTCAACCGTTCGCACTATGAGGACGTGCTGGTGGTGAAGGTGCGTGAGCTGGCGCCGGCGGATGCGGTCGAACAGCGTTACGAGCAGATCAATTCATTCGAGCAGCATCTGACCGAGAACGGCGTCGTCGTGCTCAAATTCATGCTGCATATCTCCAAGGACGAGCAGCGCGAGCGTTTGCAGGATCGATTGGACAAGCCGCACAAGCATTGGAAGTTCAATGCCGGCGATCTCGAGGACCGCAAGCTCTGGGACGATTTCCAGAAGGCGTATGAGACAATGCTGGAACGCTGCTCAACCAAGCATGCGCCTTGGCGTGTCGTTCCGGCGGATAAAAAGTGGCGGCGCAATGCGATCATCTCGAGCGTCGTTCGCGGGACGCTCGAAGACATGGCGCCTGATTATCCGAAGGCGGACTGGAATCCGGACGATTTCAAGATTCAGTAGGCGGCAGGCCGGGTGGACCATTGCTCGCATCACGAATGATGCCGAGCGAGATGACGCGCTTCAGCGCTTCCTCGGGGCTGATCGCAAGCGGTTTTAGCTCGTCCCGGCGCAGATAGAGCAGGAAGCCTGATGTCGGGATCGGGGCTTGGGGCACGTAAACGGCCACAAGGTCCACGCCGATATCGTGCGCCACTTCGGCGGTGTCTTCGTTGGTGACGAAGCCGATGGCCCAAGCGCCGGGCTTCGGGAACTCGACCAGAACGGCTTGCTTGAAAGACGTTCGCTCGGGCGCGGCGACCTGTTTGAACACCTGCTTGGCGCCGCCATAGATCGAGCGCACCAGCGGCAAGTTTGCGATGCCGCGGTCTGCGGCTTCGACGATCAACCGCCCGATGAGATTACCGGCCAGCGCGCCGACCAAGGTCAAAGCGGCAATGGCGATCAATACCCCGCCGCCAGGGAACTCTTTGAAGAAATCGAGCCGATCGGGAATGAGCGGCTCGACATTGTTGTCGATGAACGTGACCACCATCCAGATCAGCCAGATGGTGACGACGAACGGCAACACGACCGCAATTCCAGCCAGGAACGAATTGCGCAGCCAGGCGAGGAAGTTGAAATCGGCGCGGGGGGAGTCCATGCGTCGGATGTAGGCTAAGAAGCGGCTTCCGCAAAGCGTGGGCCTAGCGGAACCGCGAACGCATTCTTACTTTTGTGAGCATGTTCGGTCGCAAGAGCACTTTCGTCTCGGCGCCGCGCCGGCGCGGCCCTCGAGACGGCTTTTCTGAAACTGTGGTTCAAGTCGTGGATAGCGTGGGCCCGGCCGTTATTGGCGTGCGGCGCACCAGCCGCGCGCGCGAGCTTTATGATGGCGCAGGGTCCGGCGTGATCATCTCTCCGGACGGCTATGCGCTGACCAACAACCATGTCGTGCGCGGTGCGGGCAGGGTTGAGGGCGTGTTGCACGACGGTAGCGTCGTCGGTGCGGAGATCGTGGGCGCGGATCCGGATACCGATCTCGCATTATTGCGCTTGGACGGACGCGGACACAGCGCCGCCGGGCTGGGCGATTCCGATGATTTGCAGGTTGGCGAATTGTCGATCGCCATCGGCAATCCGTTGGGCTTGCAGGCGACGGTCACGGTTGGCGTGATCTCGGCATTGCGGCGCACGCTGCGTGGCGAAAGCGGGCGGTTGATCGAAGACGTCATCCAGACCGATGCGGCGCTCAATCCGGGAAATTCTGGCGGCGCTCTGGTGGATTCGCATGGCGGCGTGATCGGCGTGAACACGGCCATCATTGGCGGCGCGCAAGGGCTCTGCTTTGCCGTGCCGATCAATACAGCAAAGCGGATCATTCCTGAATTGATGCGGGATGGGCGTGTCGCGCGCGGGTGGTTCGGTATCGCCGGCCAAACTCAAGACCTCTCACGCGCGTTGGTGCGCCGGCTCGATTTGAGCGCCGAAAGCGGCGTGCTTGTTGTCGCCGTCTCGAATGGCGGCCCTGCCGATCAGGCTGGACTACGCGTTGGCGACGTCGTGCTGAAGCTGGATGGCGAAAAAACAGTCTCGGTGGACGACATCCACAAGCTGCTGACGCGCGAGCGCATCGGCAAGCGGGTGACGTTGGAAATCTTACGCGATGGTCTGCTGGTGCGCCTTGGACTTGAAGTCAAACAGCGGCCGGAGCTGCGCCATAGCGCTTGACCGGCCGTTGGCAATCAGGCGGCGAGTGAGACGCCTTTTTCGCTCAGGAATTGCTTGAGCTCACCGGTCTGGAACATTTCCCGGACGATGTCGCAGCCGCCGACAAACTCGCCTTTGATGTAAAGCTGCGGGATTGTCGGCCAATTGGCGAAATCCTTGACGCCCTGGCGGATGTCTTCATCCGCGAGCACGTTTACGTCGTGGAAGGGGGCGCCGATATGATCGAGGATGCGCACGACCTGATCTGAGAAGCCGCAGCGCGGCTGGTCGGCAGTGCCCTTCATGAAAAGGACGACGTCGTGGGCTGCGACGATATCTTTGATGCGGTCGTGCGTAACGGTCATGCGTTCAAGCTCCTGGGAGCGAGGTAATGGCGTTGCCCGGCATGGGCAATGGCGCGGCTCTATTTTGCGCCAGTGTCGAGCGCCAGGGCATGCAATTCTCCGCCCATGCGGCCTTGTAGCGCCGCATATACCATCTGGTGTTGCGCAACGCGGCTTTTGCCGGCGAAGGCGCTGGAGCGGATGATTGCGCGATAGTGATCGCCATCCCCGGCCAGATCGATGATCGATATGTCGGCGTCCGCGAAGGCGCTGCGCAACAATGCTTCCAACTCGTCCGCAGCCATGGCCATGAGCTTGCTCCTGTTTTTGTGATCGATCCGTTCGACCGTCAATTTTGCGCCCGCACGGGGAATTCAAGGATGCGGCGCACGGGACCTAAGTAGCGGAATGCATGACGTTCACGAAAGTTTTGGTTGCGGCTCGGGGGACGGCAGGGCATTTCCCCTCCTTGAGGGGACGGCGGTCGCAAGATCGCCTGCTGTTTGGGAGACGTTGACAACGGCAAGTTTTCCGAAAATTTAGACGCGTCGAGAGCCGTCTGGGACACGAGAACCGCACAATATGCGGCCGCCCAAACGGAGATATGGGAGGATGCTTCAGCTTCGCCGAACCTCGGCGGGCGCTCATACTCCATCTTGAGACGAATGAGTTCGCGGCGCCGCCGCGCGCGAGCGCCGAGGCGCGAGCGGCCCTCAGAGGAAGTACGGTAGGCAGAAGGACACACCCATGACGTTGATGAATTCGCTGCTGACGTTTGCTCAGCAAGCCGCGGCGCCAGCCGCAGAACCCGGCGCCGCGCCGGAAGCGACGCCGGCGGCGGCGCCCTCCGCGGAAGAACTGGCGAGCGCCAAGGAACGTGGCGCTGCCGCGGCCGCTGAGGCCTCCGGTCAGCAAGACGTCAGCATGATCGAGCTGTTCGTCCACCTCAACGGCGTTGAGATGGGCGTTATGATCATTCTCGGCCTGTGCGCCGTTTACGCCGTCGCGCTGCTGTTCGAAAAAATCTACGTGATGCGCAAAGCGTCTTCGCAAACGAAGAACTTCCTTGCCGCATTCCGCAAGGCCAACTCGGTCGAAGAAGCTGAAGCCATCGTTCGCAAGATGCCGAACTCCGGCATCAAGTCGATGTTCGACGCCGGCATGGCGGAAGTGCGCCGCACGCAGGATCTCGGCCTCTACACGATGCGCGATGCGCGCGATCACACGATGCAGCGCGTGCAATCGGCCATGGCGACCCGTCAGAACGAGCACCTGGACGATCTCGGTTCCTCGATGACCTTCCTTGCGTCGATCGGCGCGAACGCGCCGTTTATCGGTCTGTTCGGCACCGTCTGGGGCATCATGGTGGCCTTCGTCGGCATCGCGAAAACGCAAACCACGTCGCTGGCCGTTGTTGCTCCGGGTATCGCCGGCGCTCTGCTCGCCACCGCCGCTGGTCTCGCAGCCGCTATTCCGGCGGTGCTCATCTACAACTTCGCCGCCAAGCAAATTTCGAAGCAGGCGACCAAGTTGGATGACTTCGCCGCTGAGTTCATCGCGCTGGTTTCGCGCGACATGGACCGCCGCGCGGGCTGAGCTTTAACCGAGCATTGGAGGACCCCCAATGGCGGGTAAAGTATCCAGTGGAGGTGGCGGCGGTCGCGGTATGGACGTGAACGCGGATCCAAACGTGATCCCGTTCATCGACATCATGCTCGTGCTGCTGATCATCTTCATGATCGCCGCGCCCATTTCGAGCGTGGACATCGAGGTCGATATGCCGACTTCGAAGATTCAGCCGTCACAGCGGCCGCCACGTCCGACTTGGGTGTCGATCACCGACAGCGGCGCTGGGATGGAAGTCTACGTGATGAATGACGCCGTGGCGCTGGCCGATGTCGGGCAGCGCACATACGAAGCGGTGCAGGACAACACACCGCTCATTCGTGACGACGATTTCGAGGTGAAGGATCAGCGCATCTACATCCGCGCCGACGCCAACACCGCCTATCGCAACGTCGTGCGGGTGATGAACCAGCTGCAAAACCGCGGGTTCACCAAGATCGGCCTCGTCGCCGAAGATCGGCGGAGGTAGCCCATGGGTGCGAAAGTAGGCGGCGCGAAGGGCGGCCCGGTTTCCGAACCGAACGTCATTCCGTTCATCGACATTCTGCTTGTGCTGCTGATCATCTTCATGGTCACGGCGCCGATCCCCACCGTGGATATTCGTGTGGACCTACCGCCGCCGAACCCGGTGCCGATCCGGCTTGAGGGCTTGAACCCGACCATCGTCGCCATTCGCGAGACACCTACCGGTCAAGCGATCTATGTTGACGAAGAGACGGTGCAGCTCTCGCAGCTGGCGGATCGGACGCTCGATCACGCCATCCGCAACAACCCAGCGCTCAACGTTGAAGACATCTATGCTGAAGCGCGCATCTTCGTGCGCGCGGATCAAAGCACGGCTTATGGCCAAGTCGTCAATGTCATGAGCCGGCTGCAAGAAGAGGGTTTCGTGAAGGTTGGCATCTTCGCAGAACTCGCGAGCGAAGGGTAAATCATGGTTGGCCTTCGACTATTCTCACTCGCGGTTGCTGCATCTGTTTGTGGTGCGATCGTTTATCTCGCACTGACGCAACGTTTCAGCGCCATCACCGACCTGTTCGAAGATCAGGACGCGGTGAAGGTCGAAATCGAGCAGAAGGAAAAGCCGCCGCCGCCGCCGCCGCCGCCGCCGCCGGATCGTCCGCCGCCGCCGCCGCCGCCTGAGCAGCGTGTGCCGCCGCCGGATCTATCCGCGCCGCCGACGCCGACGCCGATCCCGGTTGCGGTTGATCCGCCGCCGGCGCCCCCGACGCCTGCGGTCATCACCGATCCGACCTGGATCGAGCGGCCGTCCGGACGCGACTTCGCCCGCTACTATCCCGACCGCGCTTTGCAGCGTGGGCAGGAGGGGCGTGTGACGCTCGATTGTCTGGTTGCGGCTGATGGCCGGATATCTTGTTCGGTCACGTCGGAGGATCCGTCCGGCTGGGGCTTCGGCGATGCGGCGATCCGCATCTCACGCAGCTTCCGCATGGCGCCGGCGACGCGCGATGGCGCGCCGACTTCCGGCGGCCGCGTGCGGGTGCCGATCTCCTTCCGCCTCGGTTGATACGCAGATCAGAAGCCGCGAGGTTCAAAGCCTCGCGGTTTCGCGCGTACGTGATCTGCCTCGCGCGCGCGTGATTAGCGCACGTCAGCATTGAAGCGCACGCTCATCCAAAAGCGCATGCAAGCGCTAAGGGAGGTGAGTGTGAACGTGATTGATGTAGGCGTGCGGACAAGCTCGTTTGCGGCATCGGCGGCTTTGCTTGGTGCGGCCGTGATCGCTGCGATGTCGATGAGCTTCACAATAATGCGCAGTGAACCGGTCTTGTCGGGGCCGGTTGTCGAGGTGGTGGAGCCGCTGCTTCCACCCGCGCCGCCAACGGAAGCGTCTCCTGCGCCAATACGCACTGGCGAGCTAACAATTGCGTCCATTGATGCGCCGTCCGCGAGCTTTGCGGCGAACACGCTTTCCAGTCTTGGCGATGTCGCCGTCGCGACAGATATCGGGCCGCCGGTCATCACCAATCCGCATTGGCGGCATGTTCCGAGCGATTTGGCGCGCTATTACCCGCGCCGCGCGCTGGCGCGGGCCGTTGAAGGCGAGGTCGTGCTGGATTGCCTGGTCGCGGTGAGCGGGCGGTTGAATTGCGGCGTCGCCCAAGAGAGCCCTGCCGGCTGGAACTTTGGCGATGCGGCGATGCGGATCGCGGCGGAACACCAAATGGCGCCAGCGATGCGTGACGGCGTTGCGGTCGAGGGGCGTTATCGCATGCGTGTGCCGTTCGAATTGCAATAACACCTTTGTGTAGCACCGCATTTTGGCCGCGTTTTGGCTCGACATGCGGGGGGCAGAGGGCCATGGATTTTTCGAAACAAGGCGAGGAGCGATTGATGCGAATGATACTTGGCGCGGCGGTAGCGGCGCTCATCATGGCCGGCACTGCGGCCGCTCAAACCGAAGAAACGCCGGCCGCGCCGCCGGCGCCGCCAGCAGAGTCCGCATGCGCGGCGCCTCCCGCGATCCCGACTGATTTGCCCGATGGCGCCGAAGCCAACGCGCAACAAATGACGGACGGAAACACCGCTTTCAACACTTGGATGGAAGCGACCAATACCGCGCTGGAGTGCCGCCGTAATGAAGCGGCGGCGGCGATCCACCGCGCGAATTCGCTGCGTGATCAATTCAATGAAGCCAACCAAGCAGCCGCCGCCGCGCGCGATGGTTGGGTGGCTGAAGTTGAAGAGTTCAACGCGCGTCCGCAGGGACGCCGCTAAACAATTTTAGGCATCGGCATGCTCCGCTGTCGGCGTAAAGCGCCACAGCGGAGTCGTCGTCGCCAAGATGATTGAAGCAAGCGCAAGGCCGATGCTGGGGATCAGCGCGGCGGCTTGCGTTCCCATATGCGCCACCGCATATCCGGTGATGGCAGAACCAATGGGCGCTCCGCCCATGAACCCCATCGAATAGACAGCAAGAACGCGGCCGAGATACCGGTGGCTCGCGGCGCCTTGTACAATTGTGCGGCTCATGGAAATGGTCACGCCCGCGGCGAGGCCCCACGCGACGACGATCGCGGCGAACACCAAGAATGGCTTGTGCCAGAAGAAGGTCAAAAGCGCCGCTGCGCTGATCATGTGGGTGATGATGAGTGCGCGTCCGGGGCGGCGCAGCGGCTTTAGCGCACTGAGCGTCGCCGCAGAGACGAACGAGGCGCCCCAGAAGCATGCGAGCAAAGTCGCCAGGCGGCCAGCCTGCGTTGCGGCATCGCCCCCGTATTCATCGCGGACAATGAGCGGAAACAACACTTGAAACGAACCGACGATGAAGACGCCGACATAGGCCGCTGAAATCAGCATGGGCGACATGATGGCGTTGCGGAACGAATAGCTCAGGCCATCGCGCATGTCGCGAAACGCGCCGCTTACGGTGTGCTCATGGCCGACGGGTTTAGGGGCGCGCAACATGAGCGCGACCGCCGCGCCAAGCAGAAGCGCAATCGCTTGAATGGCCAGATACGCGCTGGGATTGGCGCCGGCCGAGCGCGCGATGACGATGCCGGCGATCTGCGCCGCAATCTGTACGGCGGTGGTGGTGGCGGCCGTCGTGGCAAGATTGGTGCGCCGGCCAGACGCGAATGCGCGCGCCACAACGCCATTGAGCGCGGCGTCGCGAACCGGCATCGCTAAAGCCGCGCACGCGCCGACGAAGATGGCGTAAGCGATCAGCAGGGGATAGGTGAGCAAGCCAGCGGTGACGACGAGATAAAGCGCCATCGTGGCGGCGGCCATCAATACATAGGTTTGGGCGATGAACGGGCCGGCGCGCGCGCGCTCCGCCACAAGGCCGCCGAAGAGCAGCAAACAGAACATCGGCGCTGAAAGCGCCGATTGCGCCCAGCCCACACCCTCCGGGCTGGCGTGCAGGATGAAGGCGGCCAGCGAGGGGAACAGCACGAATTGCATGCCGAACGCGAAAAAGTAGCAGGCGACTAACGCGTAGTAGAAGGCAAGCTCCGCGCCGATGCCGCGTCGCTCCCCCTCGCGCTTTGTGATGTCGTCCCTCACGTCCATCGCCGATCTGCTTAGAGCCGGGCGGGCTAGAACGTCCAGCGCCCACGCCTCGTCGTTGACGAGAGATTAACGCCACGCGTGTTCACGTGGTCATCGCTATGTCGGCTTCGAATCAGTCTCGCCTCGAACCCCTGACGCCGGAGCCGCTTGAACTCGGCGAGGCGCACATGCCTGCGGCGCGTGAGGCGCTGATTCAACGATTGTGTGAGATCGTTGCGTGGCCGGAAAGCCGTATTCCGGGCCATGAGCGCCAACTTGCAGCCGATATTCTTGTTGGCCTGCTACGCACCGCCAGTGTCGATCTCAGACAACGTTGCGCAGCCGGGGTGACTAGAATTCGGGACGCTCCAAAGGCGCTGCTGCGCTACTTGGCGCGGGATGAAATCAGCGTCGCCGGTCCGCTTCTGGAGGCGGGCGTCGGTTTTGACGATTCTGACTTGATCGCAGCCGTGCGCGTCAGCGTCGCCGCGCACTGGATGGCGCTTGCGCGCCGGCGCGGTCTGAGCGAGCCGGTAACGGACGCGCTGCTGCAAACGGGCGATGTCGGCGTGATGGAGGCGGTGCTGCGCAATCAAACGGCGCGGCTTTCCAGTTATGGCGTCGATCTGGTGGTGGCGCGTTCGCGTCAGGCCCCAAGTCTGCCGCCTCTGTTGGCGGCGCGCTCGGAAATGCGCCCGACACAAGCTTTGGTCTTGTTTTGGTGGGCGGATTTTGAGGCGCGGGTGAACATCCTACGTCGTTTCGCTGTCGATCGGAGCATTCTCATTCAAGAGCTTGCGGAGGTGTTCAAGCTCGCGGCCAAGGAGGCGTGGTCGGACGCCGATACCCGCAAAGCCATGCAGGTGATTGAGCGGCGCCAACGCAATCGCGCCGCCGCCGCGCAAAGCCCGCATGGTTCTTTGGAGGGCGCGTTACAGGCGATGGAGCATGGCGTCGATCGCAATTTGATCCGCGAAATCGCGCATCTTTCCGGAATCAAACCAACCACGGCATCGCAGATTCTGACCGATGCCGGCGGCGAAGCGATTGGCGTATTTTGTAAGGCTGTAGGTCTGAAACGGCCGGCGCTGCTCGCATTGTGGCGCGGCTTGAGACGGCCTAATGGCGACCCGACCACAACCGACAATTCGCTTGGACGTTGCGTCTACGTGTTTGACACGCTGGCGACAGCCAAGGCGCAAACCGTGCTTCGCTATTGGAACTGGTCGTTCACGGCCGACGCGGTGGCGCTCGACCGCGTGGTCCTCGACGATGCGGATATGGATGTCTCATTAGCTCGGCGTAATGCGGCGCTATTGTTTGGGCGGGACAATTGAGACAAATCCCGGCGTCAAGATAGCGAATCCCAGGGTATGAGGCTAAGCCTTGCCCACGCGCCAGCGGCGCCGGGAGAGGCTTTTGCATATGCTTCACGCCGCAGCGATGTTGACCGGATTGGCGGTCCTCTGGCTGCTTTATTCACAGACTGGCATTGCCGCCAGCGCCGCGACGCTTGCGTTCGGCGCGGCGGCGGCATGCGTGCTGGCCGCGTTGCGATTTGGCGGCGTTGGCGCCGCATTCGCGCAGGCGCCGGGGCGCATCGCGTTGGGGTTTGCGCGCGCCGGCGCCGTCATGCGCGGCGCGTTGGCGACGATGCGCGCATCGATTGCCGCGGATATTACGCTGACGCCAGCTTTGGTCCGCGTGCGCACGCGCGCAAGCAATGCGGAAACGCGCGCCGCGTTGGCCGATATGATGAGCGCCGCGCCCGGCATGGTCGTGGTGGAATGCGATAGCGACGGTTTTCTTGTGCATGTGATCGACGAAGACGGCGTGGACGCCGCCGACCTTGGCCGTCTTGAGGCGCGCGTGCTCGGCTTTTCCGGCGAGGAGCGCGCGCCATGATTGCGCTTGGCATAGCCGCCGCGATTGCGCTGACGCTAGCGCTGGCGTTGCCGCGGCTGCTGATCGGCCCGACGCTTTACGACCGCGCCTTGGCGGCGAGCGCCGTGGTGTTGCGCGCCGCGCTGGCTTGCGCGGCTTTCGCCGTGTTCGCCGGGGAAGCGGCGGGTGTGGATGTCGCCATCGCCTGTGTGCTCGCTGCGTTGACGTTGGCCGCGGCGGTGTTGAAATTTTTCCGCGCACGCTCGTTTCAGCCGCCGCTGGTGCGGCCGGCGGAGGACGGCTGATGGAGGCGTTCGCCAATTTTGTACAAGCGTTGTTTGGCGGTGCGCTGGCGCTGGCCGGCATTGTCGTGATGTTGAGCGGCGCCATTGGCGTGTTGCGCTTCCCGGATCTCTATACGCGTTTGCATGGGGCCAAATTGGCCGATGGTTTAGGCTCGTCGCTTGTGCTCGTCGGGCTGGCCATCCTCTCGGATGACGGCGCGATGACGGTGCGCCTGCTGTTGCTCGCGGTGCTGATGGCGGCGGCGGCGCCGCTTCTGTCTCATTTGGCCGCGAACGCCGCCCACACGGGCGGGCTCACGCCGCTCGCGGGACGCTATACAGCGCCGCGACCAGGCGCCCGGCGCGAGGCGCCATGAGCGCGCTTATCATGCAATGGGGCGAGAATTTTATTGCGCTGAGCTTCGTCGCAGGCGCGGCGGCCTGCGCGCTCGCCGCCGCCATGTCGCGCTCGCTGTTCGCCATGTGCATGGCGCTGGCCAGCGCGCATGCGTGTGCGGCCGTCGCTGTGCTGGCGCGCGGCGCCAGCGATGCGGCGCTGAGTTTGGCGCTGTTCGGCGCGGGATTGGCGCCGGTGTTGATGCTTGCCGCGCTGCTCTTGAGCGCGCGCGCCACGAAGGCATTCAAGCGTGGCCCGGTGTGGCTGGCGGGCGCAAGCGCCGCGGCGGCTGGTGTGGCGATCTTGTGGGCGGCGCCTGAAGTTCGCGCGACGGCGCCGCCGGCGGCGTTTGCGCACGGGGCGGCGGGGCCCTGGATCGCGGCGTTGTTGTTTGTCGCCGCCATCGGTTGCGTAGGCGCGCTGGGCTATGGCGAGCGCGGCGCTTTCGAACCGCCGGAGCGAAAACCGTGAGGCGTTCCAGTCAAATCGTTTTGCTGGCGGCGTCGCGTTTTTACATGCCGCTGATCGTGCTGTTTGCGGGCTTGCTGCTGACAATGCTGCCTGCTGGATCGGGCGTGGGCTTGATCGCTGGGCTGGCGTTCGCGCTGATGCTGGCCCTGCACGCGATGGTGTTCGGCGCCGCCGCCGCACGCGCCGCCATGCCGCCGGTGGTGATGCGCTCGCTCTTGTGTCTGGGTTTTCTTGCGGCGTTGATCGGTGCGGGCGTGCCGGCTTGGCCTTTTGCCGGACACTTAATCGAGGGCGGGCTGTTCGTGACGTCTGCTTCGTCGTCGGCGCTTATGCTCGCAGTGTTGGTTGGCCGGGCGCCGAGCTTGCGCGACGAGGATTGGTGATGGCGCCGGGCTGGACCATGGTGGCCGAACTCGCGATTGCAGCGGCTTTGCTTGCGCTAGGGGCGGTGATGGCTTGGTCGTCCGCCAACGCGGCCAAGCGGCTGGCCGGGGTGCAGATCGCATTGCTCGGCGGGTGTGTCGCGCTTGCCGTGATCGAGGCGCCAAGCACATTGATGCTGATCGCGATTGCCGTGGCGCTCGCGCATGTTGCGCTGGGCGGAGCGATCATCGTGCGCCTGCAAGAAGCGTATGGCGGCGTCGAGGCGCCCGACATCGATAGTGCGGATAAGCAATCCGAGCCTGTGGAGCCGGATTCGTGAACGCGTCTTTGCTTGAACTCGCGCGGCAGCACGCTCTGTTGCTGGCCGTGATTGCGCCCTTCATTGGCGCCGCGCTGGCGGTGGTGGCCGGCCATGCTCGCGTAAGCTGGGCGATTTCCGTGTTGGCGGCGATATGTTCGGCGGTGCTGGCGATTGATGCGGGGCAGCGCGCGCTGATCAATGGCGCGCCGATAGCTGACAGCGTTGAAGGCATAGCACTGCGCGCGGATGGTGTGGCGCTGTTCGCAGCGGCGTGGATCGCGGGCGCGTTGGCCGTGACCACAATCGCGGCGGGCGCGTTTTTGCGGCAGCTGAACCCGCGTGTTGCACCGCTAGGATTAGCTTTAGTGCTCTGCGCAGGCGGAGGCTGGATCGGCGCGCTTTACGCGCAGGATTGGCTTGGCCTGATCGCCGCCGCCTCGACTGCGTGGATTGCGAGCGTTGCGCTGGCTGCTTTTGGCGCCGAGCGTGATCGCGCTGCGCTTAACGGCGCCATGCGTATGCTGGGCGCCGGCGGCGTGGCTTGCGCACTTTTGTTTTTCGGCGCGGGTTTGATTGGGCGCGGCGCCGGATCCCTGGAGATCGCGGCGTTGGAAAGCGCGCGCATCTTTGCTCCGGGGCTGACCTTGACCGGGGTCGGGCTGATCCTTGCCGGCCTTGCCATTCAAGCAGGGATCGCGCCGCTGCATTTGTGGGGCGGGGCTGCGTTCGGCAGGGGCGGCGCATGGATGATGTTGACGGCCGGCGTCATCGGCATTGCCGGCGCGTTGACGGTGATCGTGCGTGTCGCCGCACATGCGATGGCGGCGCCGGCGATCGCCAGCGGCGTCGCGGCCGGATTGGTCGCGCTTGGCGCGATAAGCGCATTGATTGGATCGATGCAGGCGATTGGCGCGCGCAGTTTGCCGCGCTTGGCCGCTTATGCTTTCGCCGCGCAGGCCGGGTGTGTGCTGATCAGCGCCGCGCTCGGTTCGCAGGCCGGCATCGCGGCGGCCTTGGTGCAGGCGCTGGCGATCATCTCGTCCGCGATTGCGCTGTTCGTGGGCTCGGCGGTTATGGGCGGCGCGCAATCCTTGCACGCGCTTGACGGCGTGGGACGGCGCGCACCACTCGCGGGCGCGGCCATCACCGCCGGTGCGCTCGGCTTGATGGGGGCGCCGTTGACGATCACGTTTCTTGGACGTTGGCGCATGATCGAAGCGGCGGTTGGTGTCGGCTGGTGGTGGGCGGCGTGCATTGCCATCGCGGCCTTGCTGGCTGGTGTCTTTTATGGCGGCCGTTTGGTGGAGCGTGTGTATTTCCGCCGCTCCAGCGCAGTCGCCGATGCGCAGGCGGGGGATTGGTGCGCCGCGCCGGCATTGATCGCGGCGATCTGCATTACGTTGCTGGGCGTGGAGCCAAGCTTGTTGCTGCGCGCGGTCGGCGCCGCAGGCGCCATGATCATGGGGGGCGCCCCATGAGTTTGGAATTCGCGCTTGCGTTTATGCTGATTGGTCCAGCCGCAACGGCATTGCTGGTGTTGGCGCTGTCGCGTCCGCCGGGTTTGCGCGACGTTGTCCATATTGGCGGCGCGCTGGCGGTTGCGGCCGCCGCGCTGTTTGTGGCGAGCGCGGCGGGGCAGGGTGAAACAGCGCGCATTGTGTTGGCGCGGCCGTTGCCGAATGTTGATCTGGCGTTTTCGATTGAGCCGCTTGGCGCGCTCATGGGCGCGCTGATCTCTGTGCTTGGCTTTGCGCATGCGGCGCATGCCGCCGGCATTGTTCGCGCCACGCAGGAAAAAGCGCCGGCGCGTTTGATGGCGTTCCTCTCGCTTGCGCTCGCTGCGGCGATGGCTGTGGCGTTTTCAGCCAATTTGTTCAGCCTGTTCGTTTCTTACCAGGCGCTGATCTTGGCGACTTTCCCGCTGGTGGCGCATCGCGGCGACGAGGACGCGCGCCGCGCCGCGCGCACGTATCTTGCGACCTTGTTGGCCGGCTCTATCGGCTTGCTGTTGCCGGCGCTGGTGTGGACCTACGCGATTGCCGGCGCGCTCGATTTTCAGCCAGGCGGCATGCTTGCCGGGCGGGTCGATACGTTCACCGCCAATGCATTGCTTGTCTTGTTTGTGTTTGGCATTGGCATGGCGGCGACGCCGCCGCTGCATCGTTGGCTGGCGGCGTCGAGCAACGCACCCAATCCCGCTGTTGTGTCGATACATGCCGTCACCGTGCTGCCGGCGGGCGGCATCGGTCTGCTGAAAGTATTCGCGCTGGTGTTCGGCGGTGCGTTGGCCGAAGCGCGCATCGCCAGCTTCGCGCTTTTGGTTTTGGTTGGCGTGGGCATGTGCGTGGCGGCGCTGATCGCCTTGTCGAAGCAGGATCTGCGCGAACGGCTGTCCTATTCGTGCATGGCGCAATCGTTAGCTGTTGCGATGGGCGGATTGTTGGCGCTTCCGGTCGGATTGTTCGCGGCGGCGCTGCAAGTGGTGGCGCTCTCGTGCGCGGCGGCGACATTGACGATGGCGGTCGGCACGGTTGCGGCGGCGACCGGGCGCACAAGCGTAGCCGATTATGCCGGGCTCGGGCGTGTCATGCCGTGGACGTTCGCCGGATTTGCTCTGGCTTCGGCCAGCATGATCGGCTTGCCGCCATTTTCGGGCGCGTGGGCAAAGCTATGGCTGATTACGGCCGCTTCAGCCGCGGGTTTAACTTGGGCGGCGGGCCTTGCGGCGTTAGCTGCCGTGCTCACATTCGCGCATCTTGGACCGCTGGCGGCGCACGCGCTTGCGGGACGTGCGCCGACCGATGCATTCAAACGCCCCGATGGCGCATCCATTCTGTTGGCGGCGCCAGTGATCTTTAGTGCGGCGGCTACATTGTGGCTGCTTTTGCTTGCCGATCCTCTGGCGTCGTTTCTCGCGCCGATCTGGACGCCTGCATCATGAAGCCAAGCTTTCAGCCTCCGCAGCGCGGCGGCATCGCCGGTTTGGCGTTGCTGTTTTGCGCCGTCGCCGGTGGGGCGGGGCTCGCTTTCGACTTCCTCTTAAACGGCGGCGTCGCGCCGCGCATGCTTGTCAGCGCGCCGGGGGGGCGGGCGCTGATCGGGCTCGGCGTTGCGTTGGTGCTCGTTCTTGCCGCGCATGTGTTGCGCCGCTTGCTTGGGCGCGCGCTCTACCGTGTGGAGAAGCGCGATGCCTAGCATTCCGCTGAATCCTGGATTTGTGTTGGTGTTGGCCGGCTTCATCGTGCTGGCGGCGCCGCGCTTTGCACGCGCGCCGATCATGGCCGGGGCGGGGCTGCTCGGCTTGATCTTGTTGTTGGAGCACGATTTCGGCGCGGCGGCGGCGGTGGCGCAAATGGGCCTGCCCGTGGTGCTGCTCAATCTCGATGTGCTGAACCGCTTGTTCGGCGTCGCGTTGCTGATCGCGCTTATGGGGCTAGCCATTTTCGCGCATGCGCGGCGCAACCGCGTCGAGGATGCGGCGACGATGATCATGGCGGGCGGCGCTGTCTCGGCTTTGTTTGTCGGCGATCTGGTGAGTTTCGTGGCCGCCGCGGCGCTTTCGGGATTGGGCGCGGCGTGGGTGGTGTTTTGTTCGCAACGCGAAGGCGCCGAGCGCGCGGGCGTGCGGTTGCTGGTTTGGAATGGTCTTGAGGGATTGCTGCTGCTTGTCGGCGTAGCGTTTCATCTTTCCGCCGGCGCGGACAGTTCCGTGTTCTCGCGCATGGATGTGGGCACGGTGGGCGGCGCCTTTTTGCTGGCGGCGTTTCTCATGCGCACTGGCGCGCCGCTGGCGCATGTGTGGGTGAAGGATACGGTCTCGCACGCGTCGCCCTTGGGCGGAGCAGCGCTTTCGGCTTTCGCGACGATTGTCGGCGTGTATGCGCTGGCGCGCTTTTTTCCATCCGAGCCGCTTTTGGGCCCGATCGGGGCGGCGATGGTTGTGCTCGGAATTGCGTATGCGGCAGCGGCGGATGATTTGCGCGCGGCGTGTGCGTATGGGCAGATCAGTCAGGTCGGCGTGTGCGTCACGCTGATCGGATTGGGGTCTCCGCTCGCACTGGCCGCCGCGGAGGGGCACGCCTTTACTTCGGTGATCGCGTTCACCGCATTGCAATTGGCCTGCGGCGCCGTGCTGGAGCGGCGCGGAGACGTGCGCATCTCAGGGTTCCACGGGCTGGCGCGGGCCATGCCGATTACATGCTGGCTGTTGTTCATAGGCGGGATCACCGTCGCAGCGATGCCAGGCTTTTCACTCTACGTCACTTTGTCGGCTGGGCTTGAGGCGGCGGCGCAATGGGAATTGCAATGGCTCTGGACGCTGATAGCTGCGAGCCCGGCGGGTTTGTTTATTGCGTTGACGCTGCGTCCGGCGATTGCGGCGCACCGGCGCAGCGATGATGCCGGCGTCATAAACGAAGCGCCGTTCTCGATGTTGCTGGGCGCTGGAATGGCGACATTCTTCGGACTGTCCGTGGGGCTGGCGCCAAATTGGCTCTATGGCTTGATGCCGGCTGACATAGCGTTCGCGCCATTCGCCTGGGACAGGCTTGCGCCGCAATTCGAGCTGCTCGGCGCCGCTGGTGTAACGTACATTCTGCTTCTTGTGTTTGGCGCGCTGCCCAAAGAGCGGCCGATGCAATTGCTCGATGTCGATTCACTTTATCGCGGCCCGCTTGCTGACGCTGGGCGCTGGGCGGGCATTGTCATCTTGCGCATCTACGGCGCCTGGCAGGCGGCGCTCGCAATTGTCGCCGAGCGCACGGGCGCAGGGCTGTCGGCGTGGATGCGGCGGTGGGATTGGCCGTATCCATCGCGGGGTTGGTCGGCGCTTCAATTTCTGACCGTGGCAGGTTTATTGTTGATAATGCTTGTCGGCGCTCAATTGTGACTAAATGTGTCTAAGCACCCGCACCCTTCGGTTTAGAACAAACCCTTTATTCGGCAACATTTATTTGCCCAACGATTAAGCTTGAAACACCCGTATTGCCGCCTATACTACCGGAATCCTAGTTATCGGCGTGGCAATCAGCAATGGATAGCAAAAGCGAGCTCGTCGATATGGCCGCTGAAATAGTGTCTGCCTATGTATCGGCCAATCAAATTCCGCCTCAAGAATTGCCGGCGCTGATCCGGACGATTTACTTTGCTCTTTCAGAGGTTTCTGAGGCGCCGTCTGCGCTTCTTGATCAATCACAAGAGCCAGCGGTCTCGGTGAAGAAATCGGTGAC
>JAUIJZ010000012.1 GCA_030430715.1 Alphaproteobacteria bacterium | reverse complement strand
TTCGTATATTAAGTGCGATCGTTTGCGAGGAGCGCCGCGCCGATCTAAAGCGATAGCGGAGACGGTTCGCGCATGTTGCTGCACATTCCTGAAGTCTTGTCGAAGGACGCCCTGGCGCGTGTGCGCGCGTCAATTGAAGCGGGCGAGTGGGTGGACGGCAATGTGACGTCAGGCCCTCAGGCTGCGCTGGCCAAGCGCAATATGCAGCTCAATGAGGAAAGTCCCGCGCGCAAACAGGCGGCTGATATTATCTTGCAGGCGCTGGAGCGGATGCCGCTCTTCATTGCTGCGGCGCTGCCGCACACGGTGTTTCCGCCCTTATTTAATCGGTATGAGGGCGGGCAACTTTTTGCCAATCATGTCGATAATGCCGTGCGCCGCAATCGCGCGGGTGATCTGAAAATTCGTACTGATCTCTCAGCAACTTTGTTCTTGAGCGAACCGGATGCCTACGAAGGCGGCGAGTTGGTTGTCGAGGATACCTATGGCGGACACAGCGTAAAGCTTCCGGCGGGCGATATGGTGCTTTACCCATCATCGAGCCTGCATCATGTCCGGCCCGTTACGCAGGGCGCGCGCATCGCCAGCTTTTTCTGGATTCAATCTATGGTGCGCGACGATGCGAAGCGGGCGCTTTTGTTCGATATGGACATGAGCGTGCAGAGGCTTGCCCAGGAGGTCGGCCTTGATCATCCTTCTCTTGTGTCGATGACGGGCGTCTATCACAATCTCCTGCGCATGTGGGCGGAGATGTAGCGGAGGGCAGGCATGGCGGCGGATCAAAAGGCGCTGGACGCGCTCATCGCCAAGGATGAAATTCGCGAGCTTGCCTTGCTGTATTCACGCGGCGTCGATCGCAAGGATGTTGCGCTCTTGAAGACGCTTTATGCGAAAGGCGCGACTGACCATCACGGCGATAAATATGATGGCGACGCTGAAGGTTATGTCGCATTTCTGGAGCAATCGCTCCCATACATGCTCTATAGCGGGCACCATATCTGCAACCATCTCATTTCGGTTGATGGCGATAAGGGCGATGGCGAGGTCTATGCCATTGCCTATCACATCTACCCTGATGGCAAGGGCGGCGCGATCGAGGATCTGATGGCGGTCCGCTATATCGACAATTACGCCAAAATTGACGGGCGCTGGATGTTCACGCGCCGTGTGGTGACGTTCGATTTGCAAAGCAAGCGGCCGATCCCAATGCCCGAGAGCTTCACGCCGTCGGGCGCCGATGATCCAAGCTATCAAGTGTTGTCGCAGCGCCTGTTTGCGCGCGGGCCGCGCCCATAAGGCGCTTCAGTCGAACGCGGCGGTGATGCCGGGGCCCACATCCTTGCCTTGCCACGCGCGGCGGCGGTCGGCTTCGGGGTCGTCCACAAGTCTGTCCTGCTTGTTGAACAGCAAAGTCGGGTATTGTCCTGCGTCATAGCGCGGCCAGTCCGCCATTGGTCGGCCGTGCTGTACGAAATGGATGAGATGATCTTGCAGCCGTTCTGCGAGTGCGCGACGCACCCCTGAATTTGGACCGCCGCGCAGCGCGGCGCCGATGAGACCTTTGATCGGCCAGATGAACGCAAGGTCGAGCCCGTGAAAAGCGCCGGCGATCGGATGGGCATAATCGAAGCGATAAAACCAGCTGGGCTGTTGGCGGGCGTGCCGCTCGGCGAAATTGCGCGTGGGCATGCCGAAATTGAGATCGGTGGCCAGCGCCCGTTGCCCCGCTTTGGTGGCGGGATAGGCGGCCAGAACGGCCTCTGCTTGTGAGGACGGCAATGGTGCGCGCACGATGCGTTCAAGCGAGGCGCGCTTCATCGGTAAAATTTCCGGTCCGCCGAGAAATTCGAAAGTGCGAATCTCGTCACGCGTAAAGCCGGCGATGAGCGGCGTTTGTGCGACCGGCGCAGTGTGCGCTTCGAGAAGCGAGCCGGGCAACAGGTCGCCATCATACCAAGGCGCGGCGGGAATGGTGGCTTCGCCGATGCTGGACTGCACTTGACCCTGTGTTGCGAGCAATTGCTTGACCGGCATGGATTTGAGTTTCTCCAAGCCGCCTTGATTGAGGTCGAGCAGATCGGCATAGCGGCGCGCGACTTTGAGGCTCATGGCGCGATCATGAATGAGGCTGACGGCGCCGCTCTGCATGATGGCGCCGTTAAAATAGGGCCACGCCTCTTGCGCCAGCATAAGCAGCGAAACCGACATCGAGCCTGCCGATTGTCCGCAAATGGTGACGCGCGCAGGATCGCCGCCAAAGCCGGCGATGTTGTCATGCACCCAACGCAGCGCGGCGAGCTGATCGCGCAGGCCGAGATTGGATGGGATCGCAGGCAAACCCAAAGCTTCGCCGAAATTGACGAAGCCGAGCGCGCCAACACGATAATTGATGCCGACAACAATCATGTCGCCGCGCTTGGCGAGTTCTGCGCCGTTATATTGATTGGCGCTGCCAGCGAGAAACGCGCCGCCATGGATCCAAAACAAGACCGGGCGCGGGGCGGCGCTCGGCTTTTCGGGCGCCCAAATGTTGAGGACGAGGCAATCCTCGCCATAGGCGGGCCCGTCCGCCATTGTGCGTTTGCCCATGCCTTGCGGGCATTGCGCGCCCATGGATGTGGCTTGCCTCACGCCGTTCCACGCTGGAGGCGTCGCCGGCGCTTCGAAGCGTCCGGCCTTGGCATAAGGCACGCCAAGCCAAGCGCGCACGCCATTGGCGCTGGCGCCGGCCAATTTTCCTTGCTGGGTTTCAGCAATGATGGCTTCGCTCATGGTTTCCTCTCAAGAGGTTCGCCTGCTTGGGTGAAGCGCCGCGCCAGCATGGCGCCCACTATCAATTGTAGCTGGTGATAGAGCATTAGCGGAAGCAGAACCGCGCCTACTGTCGCGGCTGGGAAAAGAATGCTGGCCATGGGCGCGCCTGAGGCGAGGCTTTTTTGCGAACCGCAAAACACCATCGCCGCGCTATCGGCGCGCTCGAATTTAAGCGCTTTTGCTAACGTGAAAGCGGCGAACGTCACGATGGCTAACAGCACGATGACGATGCCGAGCAATGTCATGATTTGCGCAAGCGAAATGGCGCTCCAGAGCCCTTGGCTCATGGACGCGCTGAAGGCGCGATAAATTACGGCGAGAATAACGGCGCGGTCGAACCAGCTGAGTAGCGCGGCGCGGCGGTCAAGCCATACGCCAATCAGCGGACGCAGCAAATGGCCAGCTAAGAACGGCAATAGAATTTGCGCGATGACAGCGCCGACATTGGCGAGGGATGAGCCTGCTCCGTGCGCCCCGATCAGCAAAGCCGCCAGAAGCGGCGTCAAAAAAACGCCGATCACATTGGAGAGCGAAGCGCTGCAAATCGCTGCCGGCACCGCGCCGCGCGCCATGGCCGTATAGGTGACGGAAGATTGAATGGTGGATGGCAGCACGCCCAAGAAAACGATGCCGGCGATCAGTTCGGGTGAAAGCCAATTGCCAAATCCTAGCCGCGTCGCCATCGCGAGCAGCGGAAACAGCGCGAAAGTTAAAGCGAGGACGCTGGCGTGAAGGCGCCAATGGCTGAGACCGGCAAGGATAGCTTGGCGCGAAAGGCGGGCGCCGTGCAAAAAGAACAGCAAGCCGATGGCGGCATTGGTCGCGTATGTAAACGCGAGCGCCGCATCGCCGCGCACGGGCAGAAGCATGGCGGCAATGACGGCGGCGATGATGAGTAGGGTGTAGAGGTCGAGCTTCAGCGCGCCGACAAGCGCAGCTAGATGCCGCCACCATTTTGTGACCCAGCCCATAGGGATGCGGTGGTAGTTTCCCCCATCAGGCGATGCAAGCGGGCGTTAGGAGATGCTGGCCGCCGTGCGCCCATATTGGCGCGCCGCCCTGCGGCAACGTGCATCGAGGCACTGGCGCAGATCGGGCTGCGCCAGCAAATGATCCGCCATGCCCGTGTCGAGCGAAAGCAGCATGAGTGCGGGCCGCATCTTGGCCGCGTTACGGAATGCGCCAGTGTCGGCAAGCGCCAATGCGTCGGCGAAGAAATTCAAGGGTGCGCCCATGAATACAAATATGACGCAGTGGTGAGAGCGAAGCAGCCCCGCCCCAGTTGCAAGTACAGAGGAATACGGACTAGACGACCGGTCTATGCCGAAAGGGGGCGCAGCGCTTTACGATGCTTGAAATTGCCGATCTCACCTACCGCATCGGCGCAAGAGTGCTGTTTGAGAATGCCTCCGCCTTCATCGCCGAGGGGTGGAAGGTTGGCTTGGTCGGCCGCAACGGGACCGGCAAGACCACGCTGCTACGCTTGATCCGCGATGAGGCCGAAAACACCGATAACGCAATCCGAATCCGGCGCGGCGCGCGCATGGGCTTCGTTGCGCAGGAGGCGCCGCAGGTCGAGACGCCGCTTCTGGATTTGGTTTTGGCTGCCGATGAAGAGATGACCGCGCTGATGGCCGAAGCGGAAATCGCGACCGATCCCCAGCGCATCGCCGACATTCACATGCGCCTGGCAGAGATCGACGCCTATAGCGCCGAAGCGCGCGCTTCGGCGATCATGATTGGACTGGGTTTCGAGCAGGACGATCTGACGCGTCCGGCGCGGGAGTTTTCCGGCGGTTGGCGCATGCGTGCGGCGCTGGCGGGCGTGCTGTTTTCGGCGCCTGAGCTGCTGATCCTGGATGAGCCGACCAATTATCTCGATCTGGAAGGGGCGGCGTGGCTGGAAGAATATCTGCGCACCTATCCGCATACCGTGGTCTGCGTCAGCCATGACCGCGAGATGCTCAACCGCTCGGTGACGCACATTCTCGCGCTCGACGATTGCAGGCTGGAAGTCTTCGTTGGCGGCTATGACGCCTATCTGAAGAAGAAAGCAGAGCGCATGGCGCTGGCGTCATCGATGAAGGCCAAGCAGGATGCGCAGCGCGCGCATTTGCAGAAATTCATCGATCGCTTCCGCGCCAAGGCGTCGAAGGCAACCCAGGCGCAAAGCCGCATCAAGCAATTGGAGAAGATGCAAGACATCGCCGTGCCGCTCGAGTCGCGCACGGTGCCGTTCCATTTCGATGCGCCAGCGCAATTGGCGTCGCCGCTGGTGGTGCTGGACGAAACCGATCTCGGCTATGTCGAAGGCAAGCCCGTTCTGAAACAGGTTTCGCTGCGGCTCGACCATGACGACCGCATTGTGGTGATCGGCCCGAACGGGCAAGGCAAAACGACGCTCGTAAAATCCATTGCCGCGCGTCTGCCTTTGCTTTCGGGCAAGCGTGTCGCCTCGGGCAAAGCGGTGATGGGCTATTTCAGCCAGGATCAGCTCGACGAATTGCGCGAAGGCGAAACCGTGCTGGAGCACGTGCGCGATCTGGAGCCTGATTGGGCGCCGCCGAAATTGCGTTCGTTGGCGGCGCGCATGGGCTTTGGCGCCGAGAAGATCGACACCAAGGTGCAGAACCTCAGCGGCGGCGAGAAAGTGCGCCTGCTGTTAGGGTTGCTGGCGCATTCGAAACCGCACGTTTTGATTTTGGACGAACCGACCTCGCACTTGGATATCGACAGCCGCGAGGCGTTGATTCACGCCATCAATGAATATGAAGGCGCGGTGCTGCTGATCACGCACGACATCTACTTAGCCGAGGCGTGCGCGGATCGGTTGTGGCTCGTCTATCATGGGCGCGCGCGCCAATATGACGGCGATCTGGAAGATTATCGCAAGCTCGTCGCCGCGGCGGACCGGCCAAAAGACGATGACGCGCCGAAGCGCGCCGAGTCGACAGCGCCTGCCGAAGCGAAGCCAAAGTCTTCAAAATACACGCTGCAGCGCAAGCTGGAGACAGCGGAAAAGGAGATGGAGCAGGCGCAGGCCGCGCTGGCGCGCATCGATGCGGCGCTGGCCAATCCCAATCTCTTTACTGAAGACCGCGCGCGCGGCGAGAGCTTGCTGAAAGAACGTACCCACGCCGCAACGGCGCTGGCGCGGGCCGAGGCGTCTTGGCTGGAAGCGAGTGAGGCGCTGGAGGGCTAGCTGACGAAGCGTAGGGCCCCTAATCAATCTGCCCCAACGCCCCGCGCACCGTATCGACGATCTGATCGATCTGAGTCTTCTCGATGATCAGCGGCGGTGAGAAGGCGATGATGTCGCCTGTCACGCGGATCAGCACGCCTTTATCGAAGCAGAGCTTGAAGGCGTCGAGTGCGCGCTTGGTCGGCGTGCCGTCGCGCGGTTCGAGTTCAATGCCGCCAATGAGTCCGAGATTGCGGATGTCGATGACGTGCGGCGCATCGCGCAGCGAATGCATCGCCTCTTCCCAATAGGGCGCGAGGTCGGCCGCGCGTTCGACCAGGCGCTCGTCGTGGAACGTATCGAGGGTGGCGAGACCTGCGGCGCAGGCGAGCGGGTGGCCGCTTGTGGTGTAGCCGTGAAAGAGTTCGATGGGTGTGTCAGACGCACCGAGAATGGCGTCGTAAATTTCGCGCGCGCACGCGACGGCGCCCATCGGCACGGCGGCGTTGGTGATCGCCTTGGCCATGGTGAGCAGGTCGGGCTTTACGCCGAAAAAGTCCGCCGCGAAATTGGCGCCGAGGCGGCCAAAGCCGGTGATCACTTCATCGAAGATGAGCAGAATGTCGTGCTTGTCGCAAAGCGCGCGCAGCTTTTGCAGATAATTTTGCGGCGGCACGAGCACGCCGGTTGAGCCTGCAACAGGCTCGACCATAACGGCGGCGATTTTGTCCGCGCCGTGCTCCGCGACGATGGCTTCCAATGCATCGGCGAATTCGGCGCCATGCGCAGGCTGGCCGCGCGAGAAGGCGTTGCGCGCGATGTCATGTGTATGCGGCAGGTGCGCGACATCGGCCAGAAGCGGACCGAACGCGGTTTTGTTGGGCGCGATGCCGCCGACCGACAGCCCGCCAAAATTGACGCCGTGATAGCCGCGCTCGCGCCCGATCAGCAGAGTTTTCTTAGGCTTGCCGCGCGCGAACCAATAAGCGCGCGCGATCTTCAGCGCCGTGTCGGCGCTTTCGCTGCCGCTATTGGTGAAGAAGACGCGGTCCATGCCCGCCGGCAGAAACGCGCCGAGACGCTCGGCAAACTCAAATGCGAGCGGGTGGCCGAGATTGAAATTGGTGGCGTAGTCGAGGTCGCCCGCCGCTTTGCGAATGGCCTCGACGATGCGCGGCGCGCCATGACCGCACG
Organism: Alphaproteobacteria bacterium; assembly: GCA_030430715.1. Classification (GTDB taxonomy): domain Bacteria; phylum Pseudomonadota; class Alphaproteobacteria; order Caulobacterales; family Aquidulcibacteraceae; genus Vitreimonas. The sequence continues at coordinate 41,106 of JAUIJZ010000012.1, read as the reverse complement.
CCACGCACCATAAGCCTGCCGTCGCATCGAGAACGGCGCGGCCGTCTCCGGTAAAATAATTCATGCCCTCGGCGCGCACGACCATGCGCGGGTCGGCTTTGAACGCCCGGTTGGGCGTGAACGGCATCCAATAGGCGTCGAGATGAGCTGACATTGACCGCTTTATGGCCCCGTGCACGCATTCGCGGCAATGGCTGGCCGCGCCTCTTTCGCCGCCGCCGCCTTCAAGCTAAGGCGAAGCCGATGAAACCGGCTCACGCGCGTCCCGTATTGGGCGTCATTTCCTGCAATCGCGTCGTCGATGACGGCCAGGCCGCGCAGGCGGTGATGACGCGCTATCTCCAAGCCTCGATGCAATATGGAGATACAGCCGCGTTGCTGATCCCGGCGTTGCCTGGGCTCATGCAGGCACATGAGATCGTGGCGCGGCTAGACGGCGTCCTGTTGACAGGAACGCCGTCTAACGTTGAGCCCAAGCGCTATGGCGAGGCGGCTGAAAAGGGCGAGGGTCCGTTCGATCCCGAGCGCGACGAAATGATGCTGCGCCTGGTCGAGGCGATGCTGGAACGTGGTAAGCCGGTGTTCGGCATTTGCCGCGGCTTTCAGGAGATCAATGTCGCGTTTGGCGGCACGTTGCGCCGCGATGTCGGCGCGCACCCTGAGCTGACGCCGCATCACGGGCCAGACGACCAGAGCTTCGACAAGTTTTTCGATCACCAGCATCCTGTGCAGCTGGTTCGGGACGGGGTGTTGCAGCGGGCTTTGGGCCGCGATGAGCTGGATGTCGTCAGCGTGCATTATCAGGGCGCGGATCGGCTGGGCGCGGGGCTCAAGGTTGAGGCGACCGCACCTGATGGCGTGGTGGAAGCCTTTTCGGCCGAGGTGAACGGCGCGCCGGTTCTAGCTGTGCAATGGCACCCCGAATGGGAGGCGCAGAACTATCCGGACCGGCAGGCCTTCTTTGCGCTTTTGGGGCGTGCGTTGCGGCGCGAGGCGCTGGTTTAGCGCAGCGCCGCCGCCTGTTTCGCGCTGACGCCGATGCTGTCCCAATCTCCGCTCTTGATTTTGTCCGCGGGCGCAACCCAAGAGCCGCCGACGCAAAGCACGCAATCGAGCGCCAGATAATCGGCGGCCTTCGCCGGCGTGATCGATCCGGTGGGGCAGAAGCGGATCTGCGGGAAGGGCCCGGCGAGAGCCTTTATGGTCGAAACGCCGCCAAGTTGCTCGGCGGGGAAGAATTTGAAGCAGGTATAGCCCAGATCGAGTCCGCGCATGATTTCGCTGGACGAGGACACGCCCGGAATGAACGGGATCGACGATTTCCGCGCATATTTAAGCAGTTTCGGCGTGCCGCCGGGCGAAAGCGCATATTGCGCGCCCGCTGCGATGGCGGCGTCCAGATCGGCCGGGTTGAGCACGGTGCCGGCGCCGACGGCGATGTCCGGCGCGGTCTTGGCGATGATGCGAATGGCCTCGAGCGCGGCCGGGGTGCGCAGCGTCACCTCAATGGCGCGCACGCCCGAGGCGAGCAGAACCCGCGCCAAGGCCTCGGCCTTGCCGGCGTCTTCGATCGTGATGACAGGCAGCACCGGCGTCAGCGCCAGCACGTCTTCAGCTTTTAGTTTCGTCACGTGCCCGATCCAATCGTGTTCCCGCCCCCGGGGTAGGCAATGAGTGTATAGGCTCCAGGCGTGGCTTGCGACCCCGGAATTTGATCTCCAAATGGCCCTCAGCCTGTTTGCGTGCGGGCGCAAACTCTAGTTTCTAGGCGACATGGCTGAGTTCATCCCCGTCCCACCCTTCGACCTGGTTGTGTTTGGCGCGACCGGAGACTTGGCGCTGCGCAAGCTGTTCCCGGCGCTGCTGCACCGTTTCCTGGACGGGCAGATCCCCGCCAGTTCGCGCATTATCGGCGTGGCGCGGGCCGACCTCGACACCGACGCCTTTCGCAAGCTGGTTTACGAGAGCCGCGGCAAGTTCGCGCCGGGTGCGTGCGTGGACGAAGCCAAGTGTGACGAATTTCTGAGCCACATTGCTTATGTACGCCTCGATGCGACCGCCTCCGCGCCCGAATGGGCGCCTCTAAACGCGGCTTTGGCCGGCGGCGAGGGCAAGGTGCGCATCTTCTATCTTTCAACCGCGCCCAGCCTGTTCGTGCCGATCGCGCAGCGGCTTGCCGAAGCGGGGCTGGCGACGCCGGACTCGCGAATCGTGTTGGAAAAGCCGATTGGCCGTGACCTCGCGTCCTCGCGCGCCGTCAATGATGGCGTCGGCGCCGTGTTCGAGGAACACAACACGTTCCGCATCGATCATTACCTCGGCAAAGAGACGGTGCAGAACCTCCTGGTTCTGCGTTTCGCCAACATGCTGATCGAGCCGATCTGGTCGCGCGCGACTATCGATCACGTACAGATCACTGTGGCGGAAGATATCGGTGTCGAGGGCCGCGGCGATTATTACGACAAGTCCGGCGCGCTGCGCGACATGGTGCAAAACCATTTGCTGCAATTGCTTTGCCTTGTTGCGCTGGAATCGCCGAACTCGATGGATGCGGACGCGATCCGTACGGAAAAGCTGAAAGTATTGTCGGCGCTGCGCCGCATCGGCCCACAGGACGTGGTCGCGAAAACCGTGCGCGGCCAGTACCGCGAGGGTTTGGTGAACGGCCACAAGACGCCGGCGTACGCCGAGGAGATCGGCCGCGCGTCGAAAACAGAAACGTTCGTCGCGATCAAGGCCGAGGTCGACAATTGGCGCTGGGCTGGGGTGCCGTTCTATCTGCGCACGGGCAAGCGCATGGGCGCACGCCGTTCGGAAATCGTGGTCCAGTTCAAGGATACGCCTGTACAAATTTTTGGCGCGGGCGCGGGCTCTCCCAACCGGCTGGTGCTGCGCCTGCAGCCCGATGAAGGCGTGCGGCTTTGGCTGAACATAAAGGAGCCGGGACCGGGCGGGTTGCGCGTGAAGACAGCGCCGCTCGATCTGTCTTTCGCGGAGGAATTTGGCGGCGTGCGCTACCCCGATGCCTACGAACGGCTGCTGATGGACGTCGTGCGCGGCAATCTTGCGCTGTTCATGCGCCGCGACGAGGTCGACGCCGCGTGGGAATGGGCCGATGAATTGCTCGCGGCATGGCGCGACGGCGGCGGCGAACCGCATGCTTATGCCTCCGGCTCGAATGGCCCGACGCAATCTGCGCTGATGCTCGATCGCGATGGGCGCGCCTGGTGGGATCCCGAGCGATGACCAAACTCAATGCCACGATCGCCGAAGTCACGGAGCGCATCCGCACGCGCAGCGAGAGCCGTCGCCGTCGCTACCTTGATCTGATCGAGGAGCACGATGTCAGCAAACCGGCGCGGCTGCGATTAGCGGAAGCCAATCAGGCGCACACCTCGGCGGGGTGTGCGGTGCAGGACAAGATGATGCTTCTGGGCGGGCAATGGCCCTCCATCGGCATCGTCACGGCCTACAATGATATGCTGTCGGCGCACGCGCCGTATGAGCGCTTTCCCGATGTGATCCGCAAAGCGGCGCGTGAAGCGCATGCGGTGGCGCAGGTGGCGGGCGGCGTGCCGGCCATGTGCGACGGCGTCACACAAGGCTTCGAGGGCATGGAGCTTTCCTTGTTCTCGCGCGACGTGATCGCGCTCTCGACGGCTGTCTCTCTGTCTCACGCGACATTCGATGCGGCGCTGCTGCTCGGCATTTGCGACAAGATCGTGCCGGGGCTGCTGATCGGCGCGCTGCGCTTTCCCTGGCTGCCGTGCATTTTCGTGCCGGGCGGGCCAATGCCGTCTGGCCTGCCAAACAAAGAGAAGGCCGCGCGGCGTCAATTGTTCGCGGAAGGCAAGATCGGCCGCGCGGAATTGTTGGAGGCTGAAGCCGAGAGCTATCACGCACCGGGCACATGCACCTTCTATGGCACCGCCAATTCCAATCAGATGATGATGGAATTGATGGGTTTGCATCTGCCCAATGCGGCTTTCGTCAATCCGAACACGCCATTGCGCGATGCGCTTACGGTCGCCGCGACCAAGCGCGCCGCCGCGATCACGGGCATGGGCGGCGATTATCGCCCGATCGGACGCGTGATCGACGAGCGCGCCATCGTCAACGCCATTGTCGGCCTCATGGCGACAGGCGGCTCGACCAATCATTTCATCCATTTGCCGGCGATTGCGCGCGCGGCTGGCATTGAGCTGACCTGGGACGATTTCGGCGACATCGCGCGTGTGACGCCGCTCTTGGCAAAAATCTATCCGAACGGCTCGGCGGACGTGAACCAATTCCGCGACGCTGGCGGTATGGCGTTTCTCACGCGCGAACTTTTGAGCGAAGGCTTTGCCCACGCGGACATCATGAGCGTAAGCGGCGATGAAGGGCTGGTTGCGAACACGCGTGATCCCGCGCTTGAAGGCGAATCCTTGGTGTGGCGCGATGCGCCGGAAGCGAGCCGCGATGACGCGATCGTGCGCACGGCCTCCAACCCGTTCCAAGCCACGGGTGGACTCGTGGTGATGAGCGGCGGGCTTGGGCGCGGCTGCGCCAAGACGTCCGCTGTCGGCGCGCAATTCATAGCGGTGGAAGCGCCGGCTCTGGTGTTTGATAGCCAGGCGCAGGTGCAGGCGGCGTTCCGCAATGGCGAATTGGATCGTGACTGCGTAATCGTCGTGCGTGGGCAGGGTCCGCGCGCCAATGGCATGCCGGAATTGCACAAACTGATGCCGCTGATGGGCGCCTTGCAGGATCGCGGCTTTAAGGTCGCGCTGGTGACGGACGGCCGCATGTCGGGCGCTAGCGGCAAAGTTTTGGCTGCAATCCATGTAACGCCAGAGGCAGCCGAGGGCGGGCCGCTTGCGAAAGTGCGCGATGGCGATGTGATCCGCGTGGACGGCGAGAGCGGCGCGCTGGATGTCGTGGCGCCGTCAGATTGGCGTTCGCGCGCGCCGGCGCAACTTGATCTCACCGGCAACGCACGCGGCTTCGGGCGCGAATTGTTCAAGCTGTTCCGCGCCGAGGCCAATTCCGCTGAGCAGGGTGGCACGGCGTTTCCGGATTACGACGCGCTCTAATCGCCCTGTTGCAATATGCGCAGGCGCTCGCGGAAGGCGGCGTCGCGCGGCGCTGGAGCAAAGCCTTCGCCCACGGAAATCTCCAACTCGCGCGCGTAAGCGCCGCCGAGTGGAATGGTGAGATGCTCAACCGTGCGGAATACGCTGAAATCGGCGGCGACGAAGGGCAGGTAATCGCCGGTCATGTGCACGACGAGAACACGTCCGCCTTCCTCCGGTCGCATCGGGTCGATCGATTCCGCCGAATTCCGGGCTTCGCCGTGCAGCAACCACATACGCACAGGCGGCAGCGGCGCGCCGGCGCGCCGTGCGTGGCGCCAATAATAAGCGAGTTCGAAATAGAGCGCGCGATGATCCACCAAAACCGCCGTGAACGGCGCTTCGCCGGGCTGGACAGCGGCGCGTAGTGCGATCTCGCGCGCGGTTTCTTCCCAAGCGCGCGAATTGCGGATGCCTTTGAACTGATTGGACCATTCAGGATGGAGCGACACCGCAAGCGTTGCTCCGCCGATCGCGGCGTTGACGAACAGCGCCGCCGCTAGAATGCGCTTGCCGGTAATGCCGCGCACCAATTGCCCGCTGATCCAGACGATGCCCGCCACATAAGAGGCGACGGCCCAATTGGCGTTGGCGCGGGTGACGATGGCGATGATTGTTACCGTCACCAGGGCTGGCAGCACGAATGCGAGTAGAAACTTGTCTTCGGTGCTGAGCGCCGCGCGATGACGCACCGCGCGCCACAATAGCCAGATTAAAGGTGCAAACAGAAGCGGCCCGATGAGCAGCATCTGGCCTGAGAGAAATTCGAAAACCTCGTGAATTTGGAAGAAATTGTTCGATTGAAGATCGAGGTTTGAGGCTGTGTGCGACGCGGTCACAAAACCGTGCTGCACATTCCACAATATGTTCGGCAAAAAGACCGCCAGCGCGACCGCGCCGAGAATAATCCCGCGTCCGCCGCCCAGGGCTTCGCGCACCGGCTTCACCCACCAGGCCGAGAGGATTATGCCGACGACAAAATACAGCATGGCGTATTTGGCGAGCAGGCCAAGGCCGATCGCGGCGCCTGCCATGATCGCCCAGCTCCATGCGCGTGTCGCCGCAAGCCGCCAGAATGCAAACAGAGCAATGGCCCAAAAGGGCAGAAGAAAAGCGTCGGTCGAAACAATGCTCGAAGAGAGCCAGACGCCAGGAATGAAAATCCAGCCGATGCCGGCCCAAAACCCAGCCCAAGGCCCATAGAGCGAACGCGCCAACGCGAACATCGCCAAGCCCGTGACGGCATGTGCTAGGGGCGCGCCGAGCCGCACGGCCCATTCGGCGTCGCCGAAGAAGCTGGTGGTCGCGGCGATCATCCACGCCACCATGGGCGGCTTGGTGAAATAGCCCCATTCGAACGAGCGCGACCACATCCAGTATTGCGCTTCGTCAAAATAGAGATCGATGGGAGAGATCGTCAGCGCATAAACGCGCAGCGCCGTAAGCGCGAGCAGCGTCACGAGAAAAGCGATTGTCGCGCGGTCGAAGGCAAAGCCTCGGGCGGTCGTCATGCGGCGGCTATGTCTCTGGCTCCCCAGCGTCCGCTCATAACCGATGCGCGCAGGCGGCGCCAGCGCGCCCGTTGCGCCTTACTGGCGCGCGGCGAATAAGCTAATCTTTGACGATGATGCAGAACCCAAGCGCCGACGACGTCAAAATTCCGCCAGAATGGGCGCCGCATCGCGCAATCTGGACCGCGTGGCCGCGCGAACCCGCTTATTGGGGCGATGCCTTTGAGGGCGCGCGGGTCGAGGTGGCGGCGATGGTGCGCGCGCTGGCCGAGGGCGGCGAGCGTGTGCGCGTTCTGGTTGATGGACGCGAGGGCGAGGCTTCGGCGGAGGCCGCCATGGGTGGCGCGGGCGAGCTTGTCCAAGCGCAATATGGCGATATCTGGCTGCGCGATATTGGGCCGATTTTCGATACGGCAGGGCGCGCGCACGGCTTTGGCTATAATGGCTGGGGCGGCAAATACATCATGCCCGGCGATGAGCTGGTCGCCGCGCAAGTGGCTGAGCATGCCGGCGCGCCGCTCGTAGAACACGACTTTATTCTCGAAGGCGGCGCGCTTGAAATGGACGGCGAAGGCACGCTGCTGACGACGCGCCAATGCGTGCTCAATCCCAACCGCAATGCGCATTGGACGGAAGCTGCTGCCGAACGCGAACTCAAACGCGCGCTCGGCGTCGGCAAGGTGTTGTGGCTCGACGAAGGTTTGATGAACGATCACACCGATGGGCACATCGATAATATCGCGCGTTTCGTGGCGCCAGGGCGCGTGGTGTGTCAGGCACCGTGGGGCAAGAAAGATCCGAATGCGGATGTGTATGACGAAATCGCGCTTGCGCTCGCGGGCATGCACGATGCGAAAGGGCGCAAGCTTGAAGTGGTGCGTATTCCGTCGCCAGGCCTGGTGATGGATGAGGAGGGCGAGATCGTGCCGGCGAGCCACATGAACTTTTTGATCGGCAACGAAGTGGTGGTCGTGCCGGTTTATTCCGATAGCGCCGATGAGGCGCTGGAGGCTTTGGCGCCGCTTTTCCCTGATCGGCGCGTAATCGGGCTTTCCGCTCATGCTACGCTTGCGGGCGGCGGCTCATTTCACTGCATCACGCAACAGGAGCCGGCATGAGCGCGTCTACGGTTCAGTTCTGGTTTGATTTTGCGTCGACCTATTCGTATCCGGCGGCGATGCGCTTGGAGGCTGAAGCAAAAGCGCGCGGCGTCGATGTTGTTTGGCGCGCGATTTTGCTTGGGCCGATCTTTGCCGCGCAGGGCTTGAAGGATGCGCCGTTCCGTGTGTTTCCGCAGAAGGGCCGCTACATGCAACGCGATTTGGAACGCATCTGCGCGGCGCTGCATTTGCCGTTCCAGTTGCCGGCGCCGTTTCCGCAGAACAGCCTCTTGTGCGGACGGATCGCGCATGCTCTCGACGGCGAAGCACGCGTGCGTTTCGTGAAGAGCGTGTATGCGCTTGAATTCGGTGAGGGGCGCACCATTTCCGATCCGCTGATTGCGGCCGAGGCGCTGCGCCGCGCCGATCTCGATCCATCGTTCGTGGAAAAAGCGAAAGAGGACGAGGTAAAGGCGGCGCTGCGTGCTGCGACGGAAGAGGCGCAAAGCGCGGGCGTGTTCGGCGCACCGGCATTCACGACGAAGGATGGCGAATTGTTTTGGGGCAATGATCGCTTGGAAGACGCGCTCAATTGGGCGGTGCAAGGAAAGCTCTGATGGCGCGAACGATTAATGTGGCGGCGATTCAAGCGTCGTTTGGCGCCGATATGGCCGCCAATATCGCCAAGGTCGAAAAGCTGACGCGCGAAGCGGCGGCCAAGGGCGCGCAGGTCGTGTTGCCTTCGGAGCTATTTCAGGGGCCGTACTTTTGCACTTCGCAGGAAGAGCATTGGTTCGCCACGGCGTATCCCGCGTCGACGCATCCGTGCGTCACCGCGCTGCAGCCGGTGGCGAAGGAGCTCGGCGTGGCCATTCCGGTTTCGATCTTCGAGCGCGACGGGCCGCACTATTATAATTCCATCGTCATGCTCGACGCGGACGGTGCACAGCTTGGCGTTTATCGCAAGAGCCACATTCCCGATGGGCCGGGCTATCAGGAGAAATACTATTTCCGGCCCGGCGATACCGGCTTCAAGGTTTGGTCAACCAAGTTCGGCCGCATCGGCGTCGGCATCTGCTGGGATCAATGGTTTCCCGAAAGCGCGCGCGCCATGGCGGTGCAGGGGGCGGACGTGCTGTTCTACCCGACCGCGATCGGCTCGGAGCCGCATGACGAGGCGCTCGATACGCGCGCGCCGTGGCGCCGGGCGATGCAGGGGCATGCGGTGTCGAACGCAATCCCCGTGGTCGCGGCTAATAGGATTGGCGCGGAAACGGTCGGCTCGAACACGCAAAGCTATTACGGCCATTCCTTCATCGCTGACCATCGAGGCGATCTGGTTGAAGAATTCGGTGAGCGCGAAGAGGGTGTTCTTGTACACCGGTTCGATCTGGACTTTCTCGATCAATATCGCGCCGCTTGGGGTTTTTTTCGTGATCGGCGTGTAGAGCTGTACCGCTAGCCGGGGCGTATGGTAAATGCGCGCTCACTTTAATTAGCGGAAGCTGATGCCGCATCATTAGCCTCAGTGTAATGCTCACTATGCTAATGCCAGCGCCAGGAGCGTTGGTTTGGCTTGGCTATTTAAACCCACCTATTTCGGCCCGGAGCGCCGTGCAAAGCGTCAGATGCGCATGATCGAGCGCCGGCGCGAAGACGGCGCCGGTTCACGCGAGACGTTGCAATCGGCGCTGCCGCAATTGCGCGCGCGCGGCCTGCGCTGGGTGAACCATGACAAGTATTTCGGCCCGGACCGCCGCACGGTGTTCAGCGTCTTCTTCCTCGAACGCCGCAAGGAAAAAGCTGATGGTCCGCCGCCGCCTTTGCACGCTGCGTTGCGGCAATTGCGTGTACGCGTGCTGGAGGCCGACGATGAGCAGGCGCGCTCTTTATTGTGCGAACGCTTGATCGCGACGGCGATCCTGGCTGACGCACAGGGGCGCACGGAAATTGGCGATCTGTTGTCGGCGCTCGCGAATATGCTGGAAGAGCAAGCTGAACAGGACGGCGATCCGCGAACGGTGCTGCATGAAGAGCTTATCCGCGCCGAGGCGATGCAGGGCTAAAATTTAACGCAGCGCCGCGATCGCCGCATCGCGCACGCGCGCATCGCCCCAGGCCAGCACGCGCCCACCCGCGCTCGCATCGCCGCCATCCCAGGCGCACACGCCGCCGCCCGCGCCGGTAAGGATGGGAATAAGCGCCGCAATGTCGAACGGCTTGAGGCCGGACTCGATCACGGCATCCATCGTGCCCGAAGCGGCCATCGCGTAGGCGTAGCAATCATAGCCGAAGCGCGTGAGCTTGGCCGCGCCACGAACGCGCGCGAAGGCTTCTGCCTCCGCGCCCTCGAATAAGTAGGGGTCGGTGCTGGAGAGAATGGCTTCGCCCAGCCCGTCGCAGGCGCGCGTCTTGAGCGGACGGGTTTGTCCGTGCGCGGTGACATTGGCGCCGTCCATCCAGCCGCGATAGCGCTCGTCGAGATAAGGCTGATCCATCACGCCGATGAGCGGCTTGCCATCGTGATAGAGCCCGATCAGCACGCCCCAGAGCGGCAGGCCGGCGATAAAGGCGCGCGTGCCGTCAATCGGATCGATGATCCATTGGTAGCCTTCGCGTGTGAGCGCGCCGCCATATTCTTCGCCGAGTACGGCATGCTCCGGGTGCGCACGCGCGATCATCTCGCGCATGGCGCGCTCGGCCGTTTGGTCGGCCTCGGTGACGGGATCGAAGCTCGCATCGCCTTTGTCGGTGACGGCATGAGCGGTGCGGAAAAACGGAAGAATGGCGCCGCGTGCAGCATCGGCCAGCGTGTCGGCGAAGCTCAGCAAGCGGTCGATGTCGTGCCCGGGCATAGGCGGGAGCTAGCATGCGTTCGCTTGGGCGAACAACGCTTGTGTTGCGCGCTTACCGCTTTAGGCGCAGATAATGGCCAAAGCGGAGGAGGGCTCTCCCATGCGTGCACTGGCTATTGCGTTGGTTTTGGCAGCGTTGGTCGGGTGCAGCCCGCCAGCGGGTTCGGGCGGAGAGGCGTCTGCGCAAGCGGCCCCGGATTCAGCCGAGACGCAGAGCCAATTCGTTGCTCAATGCGTGTCCGCGCTGACGGCGCAGAATGCCGAGGCGAGCCGATGGGCGCCCGGCCAATGCGAAGAGGATTGGGGCAAGGTAGTCGCCTCCGGCGATATGGCGGAAGCGATCCTGGCCGCCGCGCGCGGGACCATGCCCGCACCGGGACGCATGGGCGCCGATCTCGAAGTCGAGGTCGATAGCGCCGTGCCGAGCGTGACCTTTGCCTGGAGCGATGTTGGTGCGCTTATTCCCTATGATGTGGTCAGTGCGTTGAGGTTGCGCGGCGCGGCGCCGGAGATGATCGGTTGCGCGCAGGTCGGGACGGGCGAGTTTTCCAAGGCGTATCGCTTAGCGCCCGAAGGCGTGCCGCCATTCCTGCTCAGCATCTATGAGCGCACCGCGCCGACGGCGAACGCGTCGTCATTCTACAATGTCCGCGCGGAATTGAGCGGCGCCGTGCCGACGCTGGCGCAGCTGGGCGGCGACGGAAACAATTGGGCGTCTGCCTGCCCCTATTAAGCAAACGGGCCCGACCGTGAAGTCGAGCCCGTTCAAGATCCGAGACTTGGCGTGAGGGGTTACGCCGCGTCGGTGGACTCGTCTTGAAGCGCCTTTGCGAGGTCGAGCAGGCGGCGGCGCGGACGTTCACCGAGCTTGTAATAAGCGCGGATCAGTTCCAGCGTTTCCTTCTGCGACAGCACATCGGCCGCGATCAGTTCGCGATCGTTGGCTGGCGCGCCCGGCGCGCCGGCAGTCGCGGGAGCCGCGACTTGCTGCAAACCTTCAAAGAAGTAGTTGACCGGCACGTTCAACGCGACGGCGACTTCGTACAAACGAGACGCGGTCACGCGGTTCGCACCGCATTCGTATTTTTGGATCTGCTGAAAGCGGATGCCAATGGACTCAGCCAGCTGCTGCTGGGTGAGGCCCAGGAGACGCCGGCGGCGGCGGAGCCGCTTGCCGACGTGGAGGTCAATGGCGTTGGCCATGTGTGCGCCCTTATTCACGGCGGTTCCCCCATGGGCCCGCCTCATATGCGAAAAGGGAGAGAGCAAGGGCGGCGCCGCCCGAAATGGGCGCGTTTCGCCTATTTGCAGGGGTTAATCGAACGCTAAGCGTGCCCTGGGCGCGTATTGTGCCCCGAAATGGCGCCGAGCGCTCTGGGCTAAAAAGCGCTCTGTCGCGCTTTTGCCGCGTAATCGCCGTGAATGGCGCCATTTGCCGGGAGAAGGCTTCGCCAAAAGGAGATTGCGCATGCGGGCCTGGTTGATCGCGTTGCTTATGGTTAGTGGATGCGCCTCGACGCAGCGCACGTTGAGCTACGACGCAGGATGGCCGGACGCCGACGTTTATGTCGGCGAGCAACGCTATCAGATATGGTTTCACGAGCGCGATCAGACTGTCCTTGTGCAGCGCGGCGATCCGCGTCCGCTCGGTCAGTTGCTGGCGCAAAACCTCACCATCTATTCGCAGGATCGCTCGGCGGGGATACTCACTTGGGGGGCCGCAGCGAACGCTGTCCTCAATCCGATGCAATGCGCCGCCACCGAGGTGACAGGCGCCGATCAGATGCGTGAGATCGAGTATACTTGCGCGCCGGGCGTCAATCCTCACGCCGAGATCACCCAGCGGCGCGAGATGTGGCGGCAGGGCGTGCGCGCGCCGGCGCCGCAATAGCTCTACTGCGATCTGAACGCGAGAATTGGTCTTGGCGGTGCGGCGGCCTTTTGTGTTAAGGCCGGGCTTGAGCGCGCTTGCGGCGTGCACGGCAAGCCTTGACACACAATGCCATATAATCGGGGCTTAGGTTAGGTTGATAGGGCGGCTCAGGGAGGAAACGATGACCGACCGCAGACAAGTTCTACTGGGCCTGGCCCTTGCGCTTGGCGGACCCGCGGCGCTCGCGAGTTGCGATCAAGCGGCGACCAATGACGAATTGCTTCGCTCGCTTCGGCCTGACGGGCGTTTGGCGTTCTACAATACGCGCGAATACCAGTTCATTGGCGTGCTTGCCGATGCGATTATTCCAACCACCGACACGCCTGGGGCCGTTGATGCCGGTGTGCCTGCCTATCTGGATGGGATGATGGCTGCCTGGGCGTCGCGCGAGACCCAGCGGCAGCATAAGACATCTGTGCGCGATGTGCGCGCCCGCTTAACCGAATTGGGCGGCCGCGATTTCTTCCAATTGTCGGACGAAGAGCGGCGCGCTGCTGTCGCGGCGCTCGATACAGCCGCGTATGAAACTCAGGGTCCTCCGACGGCGGCTTCGTTCTTTGGCGCCGCTGCAGGCAGCAGTCCGGCGCCGGAAACGCCTGAACAAAGCTATCGCGCACTCAAAGGCCTAATCGCTCAGATCTATTATGCCAGTGAGCCCGGCGCGACCGTGGAATTGCAATACGAGTTGGTGCCGGGCCGTTGGCTGGCCGATGCGCCGCTCTCGGAAATCGGCCGCACCTGGGCGGAATAAGCAGCGCTTGGAACAATTAGAGTGGATGGGAGAGGGCGATGGCGGACTTTGACGCAATCGTAATTGGCTCAGGCATGAGCGGCGGCTGGGTCGCCAAGGAATTGTGCGAGCGCGGCCTGAAGGTGCTGGTGCTGGAGCGCGGGCGGGAAATTGATCCTGCTGTGGACTACACGGATCATTTGGCGCCATGGCAGCGGCCCAACCTGGACCGCATCCCCGAGGATGAAGTCGCGCAGCACTATTACGTACAAAAGACTGGCGTCAGCTACGCGGTGCAAGAGACGACGAAGCAGTATTGGGTCAAGGACGACGAGCATCCTTACGAAACGGCGGAAGGCAAGCCGTTCGATTGGCTGCGCGGCTATCACACCGCGGGTAAATCCATCATGTGGTCGCGCCAGACCTATCGTCTTGGGCCGCAGGATTTCGAATCAAACAAGCAAGACGGCCACGGCATCGATTGGCCGATCCGCTACAACGATCTGCGCCCTTGGTACGAACACGTCGAACGCTTCGCCGGTATCTCGGGCTCGCGTGAAAATCTCCCGCAATTGCCGGACAGCATCTTCCAGCCGGCCTTCGAATTAACAGCTGGCGAGCAGGTCCTGAAGCGTGGTGTCGAAAGCGCGTTTCCAACCCGCAAAGTTATTAGTGCGCGTATCGCGCATTTGACCGCGCCGACCGAAGAGCAAACCGCGCTGGGGCGCGGCGCATGCCAATCGCGTAATTACTGCCACCGCGGCTGTTCGTTTGGGGCGTATTTCTCGTCGATGTCCGCGACGCTGCCTGCTGCGCGCCGCACCGGCAATCTGACGATGGTGCACAACGCCATCGTTCAAAAGCTCGATTACGATCCGGCGACGCAGCGCATTAGCGGTGTTCGCGTGATTGACGCCCAGACCAAGGAAGAGCGGGTCTATACGTCGAACGTTGTTTTCTTGAATGCGTCGACTGTCGCCACGACAGTGCTGATGCTGAATTCAACCTCGGAGACGTTTCCCAACGGTCTCGCCAATCGCTCGGGACAATTGGGACGCAATCTCGTCGACCATGTGGGGCAGGCCGTGGCCGCCGGTATGGTGCCGGGCCTTGATGATCGCTACCACGCTGGACGCGCGCCGGGCGGCATCTATATCCCGCGCTACGCCAACATCACCGAGCATGACACGGATTTCGTTCGCGGCTTCGGCTTCCAGGGTGGCGTCAAGCGGCAAGGCTGGAACGGCGACCGCGCTGGCATCGGCGCCGACTTCAAGACCGCCAATCGCACGCCAGGTCCGTGGTTTGCTTACATCAGCGCTTTCGGCGAAATGCTGCCGAACCCGGACAATCGCATCACGCTGCACCCGACGCGCCGCGATGAGTGGGGCATGCCGGTTCCGGTGATCGACTGCGCTTTCGGCGAGAACGAACGCAAGATGATGCAACGCGCTTCGCGCGATGCGAAAGCGATGCTGGAAGCTGCCGGCATTTATGTTGTGATGTCGAGCGAGAGCATGCCCATCGAGATGGTGATGTCGAAGCCCGGCAATAAGATTCATGAAGCGGGCACGGCGCGCATGGGCGCGGACCCGATGCAGTCCGTGCTCAATGGCTGGAACCAGGCGCACGACGTGCCGAACCTGTTCGTCACCGATGGCGCGTCCTTGCCGTCAAACGGATGTCAAAATCCGTCCTTGACCTACATGGCGATCTCGGCGCGCGCGGCGAACCATGCCGCCGACCTGATGCGGGACGGCGCGCTGTAAGCAGCGAATTGTCGCTAAGCGATGGGAAGCCGTAGGCGTTAGCCTGCGGCTTCTTTCGCTTTGGCCGCGCGCTTGCGTTCGTTGGGATCGAGATGCGCCTTGCGCAGGCGGATCGCGTTGGGCGTCACCTCGACAAGTTCGTCGTCTTCAATCCACGCCATCGCTTGTTCGAGCGTGAGGCGGCGCGGCGGGGTGAGGCGGATGGATTCATCCTTGCCGCTGGCGCGCACGTTTGAAAGCTTTTTGCCCTTAAGCGGATTGACGTCGAGATCTTCGCCCCGCGAATTTTCGCCGATGATCATGCCCTCATAGACATCCTCGCCATCGGCGATGAACATTTGGCCGCGCTCTTCCAGGTTCCAGAGCGCATAGGCCGTGGACATGCCCTTATCGTTGGAGATCAACGCGCCATTGCGGCGTCCGGGCATCTCGCCTTTCCAGGGCGCCCACGCGTGAAACAGGCGGTTCATCACGCCCGAGCCGCGCGTATCGGTGAGAAACTCGCCATGATAGCCGACCATGCCGCGCGACGGCGCATGCATGACAAGGCGCGTCTTGCCGCCACCCGAAGGGCGCATGTCCTGCAATTCGGCTTTGCGCGTGCTCATCTTCTCAATGACGACGCCGGCGAATTCGTCGTCGACGTCGATGACGACTTCTTCGAGCGGTTCGAGTGTTTGGCCGTTTTCGTTGCGGGTCAGAACTTTCGGACGCGACAGTGAAAGCTCGAAGCCTTCGCGGCGCATGGTTTCAACCAGCACGCCGAGTTGCAATTCACCGCGGCCGGCGACTTCGAACGCATCTCTGTTATTGGTTTCAGTAACGCGAATGGCGACGTTCGATTCCGCTTCAGCGAGCAGGCGCGCACGAATGACACGGCTTTGCACTTTGTCGCCGGCGCGGCCGGCAAGAGGGGAATCGTTGATCGAAACGGTGATCGCCAGCGTGGGCGGATCGATCGGCGTTGACGGCAGCGGCGCCGCAAGATCGGTGACGCCAATCGTATCGGCCACCGTCGTTTCAACGAGACCGGCAATGGCGATGATGTCTCCGGCTTCCGCGCTGTCGACTGGCACACGCTTCAAGCCACGGAAGGACAGCAGCTTGGTCAGGCGGCCGCGCTCGATTTCCTTACCGTCGCGCGACAGCGCTTTGACCTGATCGCCAACCTTGACGCGGCCGCTTTCGACGCGCCCGGTGAGTACGCGGCCGAGGAAGGGGTCCGAATCGAGCATCGTGACGAGGAAAGCGAACGATTGGTCCTTGCGGCCAATGGGTTCAGGATCAGGCACATGGCGCACGATCAACTCAAACAGAGGCGAAAGATCCTTGTTTTCGCCTTCGAGTTCCGTCTTCGCCCAACCTTCCTTGCCTGAGGCATAGAGGATTGGGAAATCAGCCTGCTCGTCGCTGGCGCCGAGGGCGAGGAAAAGCTCGAAAATATCGTTGAGAGCGCGGTCGGGATCGGCGCTGGGGCGATCCACCTTATTGAGCACCACCATAGGTTTGAGGCCGCGCGCCAGAGCCTTTGACAGCACGAACTTGGTTTGCGGCATCACGCCTTCACTGGCGTCCACCAGGAGTACGCAGCCATCGACCATGCCAAGGATGCGCTCGACCTCGCCGCCGAAGTCGGCGTGGCCGGGGGTGTCGACAATATTCAGGCGGGTATTGTCGCCCCAGACGATCGAGGTGCACTTGGCCAGGATGGTGATGCCGCGCTCGCGCTCCTGATCGAAGGAATCCATGGCGCGTTCTTGCCGCGCTTCGTTGGCGCGAAAGGCGCCGCCTTGCGTCAGCATCTGATCAACGAGGGTAGTTTTGCCGTGGTCGACGTGGGCGATGATGGCAAGATTGCGCAGGCGCTCGGCCATTTTTTGGGCTTTCAATTAATTGATCACGCTATCTGCCCGGCCTCGGCGCCCGCTTCAACGGCGCCCGGGCGTGTTTCGCAGCCAGGACCCATCCGATAACGCATGTGAGCACCTGCAATATGGCATGTCACACAAAAAACAATAGGAAAATCAGCCATATCGTTGTGGCGATGCAAAAATGACAGCACTTTCAGCTTGTGCTTTTGTGCACCGCACCCTAACTTGTCGGTGTTGCGGCGTTTCGCGATGCCGCACCGCCCCAATCGGGCGTTTCCTCCCTATATGACCTTCGCCGCGGGCTTTCAGTCCGCGGCGTTTTTTTTCGTGGTTAAGCCAACAAGGTAAAACATTTTGCCTAGGCTGTGCTAGGCGAGGCTCTCATGCAGCATCGCCGCCGAGAGGGCTTCGGCGAGCCTGCTCATATCGGCCCGTACGCGAGCGAAGCCTTGGGTGCGTTCAAGCGTGCGTTCGTCCAGATAAAGCGCGCGGTTGATCTCGATCTGTAGCGCGTGGGTCTGTTGGGCGGGGCGGCCGTGAATTTGTGTGGTGTGCCCGCCTGCGAAAGGTGAGTTGCGCGCAACCCGATAGCCCAGCCGGCGCAGAGTCGCTTCAGCTAAGGCGGTCACCGAGGGATGACAGGACGCGCCGAAGCGGTCGCCGAGGACAATGTCGGGCGAATGTGCGCCGCGCGCGCTTGATGGCATTGAATGGCAATCCACCAATATCGCGCATCCGAATTGAGCGCGCGTTTCCATCAAAAGATCCGCCAAAATGGCGTGATACGGACGATAAATCGTGGCGAGGCGGCGTTCCGCTTCCGCCAGGCTTAGCTTGCGGCGGTAGATCGACTGGCCATCGCCGGTAATGCGCGGAATGGCGCCCAAGCCTGCCTGGACCCGTGCCGAACTCGACATGACATGCGGCGGACGTTCCTCGAACATGTCGGGGTCCAGCTCTGTGGCGTCGCGGTTTAGGTCAAGATAGGCCCGCGCGACCGTCGCGGAGAGCACAGCTGCGCCATGAGCGGCTGCACCGGCGAATAATTCGTCGACATACGCATCCTCTGAGCGCCGGAGGCTGATCAGGCTGATGCGGGTCGAGGCGAGCAATTCAGGCGGGTAACGGCGTCCGCTGTGGGGCGAGGCGAATACGAGCGGAGCGTTGCGCCGCAGGGGCTCGATCAGGACGAAGGGCGCCTCGAGAGTGGCGTCGTCGGCGCATCCTTGCTCGGGATCGGTGCGTAGGACGCCTCGGCCTTGTTCGGAAAGGTCCATATCCGAATGTTCGCCGTCATCTTAAGGCCCGTCAATCTATCGCTCTGCGCAGGAGGTTCAGGCCGCCTTTACCTCGCCCGTGCTAAGCGTTACCGCTTCTTGAGGGGCATAATCCCGGAGCCGACGCATGCCGCGCATCCTGCTGGCTGAGGACGACGATTCGCTGCGAACCTTCCTGGTCTCGAGCCTGACGCGGGCTGGCCATGAGGTTGTCGCGCATGGAGATGGCGATTCGGCCTGGGAAGAGCTTGAGCGGGGCAGTTATGATCTGCTGCTCACGGATATCGTCATGCCCGGCATGGACGGCATTGAACTCGCCCGCCGCGGTGCAGAGGCCGATCCGGCCATGAAGATTGTCTTTATTACCGGTTTTGCTGCCGTGGCGCTCTCGGCGCAGAGCCAGGCGCCCAAGGACGCCAAGATCCTTTCCAAGCCATTCCACCTCAAGGATCTGGTGGTTGAGATCGAACGGGTGATCGCGGCCGCTTGACGCTGGCTTGGCGATTGCCACGCAAGGTTCGGCGTTTTATATCGGCCCACCCCAAGCGGGTCCTTCACTGGATCGGGCGCGTAGCTCAGCGGGAGAGCACTACGTTGACATCGTAGGGGTCACAGGTTCAATCCCTGTCGCGCCCACCATCCAAGCCCACGCGCTTGGGATGGCCCGAGTTGCTGAAATTACCGCTGCATCAGGTGGCGCCCGCTTCACCCTTATGGCTCGTCGTCGCGCTCACGCGCGTTTTGTTCGAGTGCCGTGGCGGCATTTTGAACCCGCACGAGCATGGCGTGCAGAGCTGCAATCTCTTCTTTGCTGAGGGCGGCAAGCAATTGCTTCTCGTATGCGCGAGCCTCTGGCGCGATGGCGTCGTAGAGCGCGAGGCCTTTGCGCGTCAGCGACAATAATCGCGCGCGGCCGTCGTTTTCATCCTCGGAGCGGGAGACCAGCGCGCGTTGCACCAAGCGCTCGGCAGCGCGGCTGACGGCGACTTTGTCCATGAGCGTCCGTTGTACTAAATTTTGTTGAGTCGATTCTCCGATCTCCCGCAGCACGGCAATCAAGCGCCATTCCGGCACGGAAAGCTCGAAACGGCGCTGATAGGCGGACGCGATAACTTTCGAGACGGCATTGGACGCGGCGGACAAGCGATAAGGAAGAAAAGCATCAAGCCGTAGAAGTGCGCTCATGCGGGGGAGACGCTCTGACAGATGGCGCCGAAAATCGTGTGACCCGCGGCGTCCAGCATTTCGATTTCGACGCTGTCGCCGTGCTTGAGGAAGGGCGTCTTCGGTGCGCCATGATTGATGGTTTCGATCGTGCGGATCTCGGCGATGCAGGAATAACCCATCCCGCCCGCCGCGATCGGCCGCCCCGGCGAACCGTCTGGGTCGCGGTTAGACACGGTGCCGGAGCCTATGATCGTTCCAGCGCAGAGCGGACGCGATTTTGCGGCATGCGCGATCAGCTGGCCAAAATCGAATGTCATCTCCTGGCCGGCGTTGGGCTTGCCAAATTCCGCGCCATTGATGCGTGTCAGCAGCGGAAGGCTAAGCTTGGCGCCGTCCCAAGCTGCACCCAGCTTGTCCGGCGTCACCGCAACAGGAGAGAAGGCCGAGGACGGCTTTGACTGGAAAAAGCCAAATCCTTTGGCGAGTTCGGCGGGAATAAGATTCCGCAGAGAAACGTCGTTGACGAGCATTACCAGCTTGATGTGCCCGCGCGCGTCCGCGGCGCTGACGCCCATCGGCGTGTCATCGACAATGACCGCGATTTCCGCCTCGCAATCGCAACCCCATGCCTCGTCGCCAAGGGGGATTTCGTCGCGCGGGCCGAGAAATGAGTCCGAGCCGCCTTGATACATCAAAGGATCGGTCCAGAAGCTTGCGGGCATTTCCGCCTTACGCGCCATGCGCACAAGCTCGACGTGATTCACATAGGCGGAACCGTCAGCCCATTGATAGGCGCGGGGAAGCGGGCTCGCGCATTCGCGTTCTCGAAATCGCTCTTTCGGAACGCTGTCGTGTTGTAGCGCCTCGGCGAGCGCGGCGAGTTTAGGCTCGGCGTGAATCCAGTCGTCGAGCGCGGCCTGCAGTGTTGAGGCGATGGTGCTCGCGTCAGTACACCAAGCGAGATCGTCGGAGACGACGACAAGTCGGCCGTCTCGCCCATGCTTTAGCGAAGCAAGTTTCATGATTTGCTCGAATCCTTGGCTGTCGCGTGTGCGGCGCGCGCTTTTTCATGGAGCCAAGCCGCGTGTTGCGGCGCTTTTTTGGTGCGGCTCCATTCTTCAAGCATCAATGGCGCGACGCGGTGAAGTTCGGCGAGTTCTTCTTCAGTGCCGGTGTTGAGGGCGCATTCGATCCGATGCCCGTTGGGGTCAAAGAAATAAATGCTCTTAAAGATGCCGTGGTCGGTGGGGCCGACGATTGTGATGCCGCGCGCCTCCGCGCGCGCTTTGACCGCCAAGAGCGCATCCATATCGGCAACTTCGAAGGCGATGTGTTGCACCCATAATGGCGTATTCCGATCGCGGTCCATGTCCTTCTGTTGGGGCAGTTCGAAGAAGGCGAGCACGTTTCCGGCGCCGGCGTCGAGAAAGACGTGCATGTAGGGATCGTATTCGCCGGTCGAGGGGACGTGGTCCTCCGCGAACGCCACCTGAAAATCCATATCCAGCAAATCGCGATAGAACTCGACCGTCTCCTTGGCGTCCTTGCAGCGATAAGCGACGTGGTGAATGCGCTTCAAAATACTCATCATACCACCTCGGAAGCATGCCTCGGCGTTCGGCTGGCAACGAAGCCGACTGGAAGATGGTTGCATAAGAAACTAAATGGCGTCAAGAAGCCTGGATGCGTGTTGCTGTGCGCCGCGCAGGAGCATGGGCGCCGGAACCGGCATTTCCGGCGCGGTTAAGACCTGAAGCTAAAGCTGTGCGCGCCCTTCAGGCTGCTAGCCGGCGCGCTTAGCTTGCTGCGTCGCCGTCTTCATTGACGATCCAATGCACAAAGCGGTGCAGAATATACATCGCATCGTGCGGTGCGCCGATCGATTGCACGCCTGCCTCGCCAAGCCGAACCACGCGTTGCGCGCCTCCACTGGCGAGTTGGTTGCGCAATTCCGCCGCGCGCTCGAATGGATAGACGCCGACTGTTTGCGTGGCGACATTTACGTATTTCATCGCATCGGACAGCGCCGCGACATGCACGACATTTGCAGTCTTGTTGATGGGATGAAAATCAACCGGCGCGGAGGAGCGCACTACGAGACCTTGCCCGTCTGGCGCGCCCCAGACGCGGAAATCGTCGCCGATCATACGCAGCGTTTCGAGTTCTTCGGCGATGTCGCTGGGAAGCGGAGGGGCTTTACCGCTGTAAGCGACTTGCTCGACCAATTTCTTTTGTAGCAGGTCGCAGAATTGATCGACCTGCTCCTGCTCGCCTTCAATGAATTGAAGGCGGCTGCATACGCATGCTTCTTGGTTAGCCATGCCGACATCGCTCGCGGCGCGCGCGGCGGCGTCCTCAAGCGTCTCACGGCTTGCGAAGGCTTCGCGGCCGATCATCGAGATTGAGGTTTTGGGATCGAACGAGATGAGCTGTAGGCCCGGCATCAAATATTTGATGACGTTCTGGATAGCGTCGCCGCCGCCCCAGGCGACGATCTTGTCGAAATATTGAGGGCGGAACAGGGTGGACTCGATGCGCTCGTCGCCACCGCGCCAATAGACCGCCGACATGGCGGCTGGTACCGGGTGATTAGGATCGACGTCCAGCATGGTGCGCAACATCGCCACCGCCATAAAGGGGTCGCTCGATCCCATCTTGAAGACGTTCACGGCTTTGACCATCGCGCCCATTGCGAGCGATTGCACGGTCGCTACCGGCGAGTTTCCCGGCAATACGTGCACGAGGCGCGGCGGGAAGGCGCGCGTGTGACTGCGGCGGCCATTGCCGTCCACGCGCTCGACCCATTCATCCAGCACGCGTGCGTCGCCGAGATTGACGTTCGCGTATTCGCGCAGCTTGTCCTTGTTCAGATAGTCGGCGGCGTGAGCGATGTTTCCCTCGATCACTGGGCGCGGAAGCACGTTGGTCGCGGAAATGCGTTCAACACATTCGGCGAGATAGCCGTTGGTGTCGCGGCGCATGGCTTCGCCGGTCGCCGCAAGGAAGTCGAGAATTTCTTCCAGCTTAACGTCGAAGAGCGGCCCCGCTTCCATTCGGGGCGTGATCAGCGCGTCCAAATCGATCTGTGGCGTTGTGAATTCGACGCCAAGGTCGCGCGATTTGTGAGCCACGGCGCCGCCGCGAACCAACTTTCCGCGCACAAAAAAGGGCGCTTCGATCGCGGTGGCGGCCGCGGGGTTCAGGGTGGCTAAGTTCGCAGAGCTCATATCCGAAACTCCAAAATATTATCGTTTCTGTGTGCGCTTCAGCTTGCCGCGCCGCGGACATAGGCGTCGATCGTGCCCGAGCAGGCGATTTTGTCGCCGCCTTCCGTATCCGCGTAGCGCTGGATGTCGTTATGAATGGATGGGCCGCGGTTTCCGGACGAGCACGAAGCCCACGACACCTTGATTTTGTCGCCGCTAATGGTTCCGCCCCAGCGTCCTTCCAAGGACAGATCGAGGAATGCGGCGCGGCCTTCTGCTTCGCCGCTCCGTTGTGGCTCGACCAGATTCTCACCGGACTCATCCAGCAGCAGCAAAAGCATCCACGGGGGCACATGATAGCGTCCCGCTGAGCAGCGCGGCGCCTGTGAGCCGATTTCCTGCATGCTGTACGTTTGGCAGACGCGCTCATCCGTAAGGTTCAGCGTCTCGAAGATGAATTCCTTATAGTTTGGGGGCACGGCGGCGCGCTTCAGGCCACCGGCCAAGAACGACGAATTGGGCTGAAAGTCTTTACCGCTGAAGCCTTTCGCGCGCACATACTCGGCGACTTGGTAGAGCGGGCCGTACATGCCCAGAATGTGCAATGGCGTGTCGCGATTGGCGATGATCGCTTCGGCCGATTGTTCCACCGAATCCTGTAGGGATTTCTGGCGCGCGGCCGATTCAGATTCAAAATGCGCGACTTCGCTAGGCTTGGCTGTGCCTTCGGCAATCTTCTTGCGCAGGAGCACCATCTCAAGCACGCCGCCGACGGTGATCGGCGGGACCTTCGGCGCGAGCGGCATCTTGCCGGGCAGACTGAAGGCTTCCGCCATCGGACGTCCGGTCGCCATGTTGCGCGTGCTCATGGCGACTTGCCCCAGGGCCACGATCTGACGATCGTTTTGCGGATTGAGGCCAGTCCATCTGATGGAGTGCATGAGCGTCTTGCCGGCGAAATCCAGGTCGGCGCGCGTATTGTTCATCATGGCGCACTTGCCGGTCGTGCCGCTCGACGTGCCCATGAAATGGCCCTGCTCTTCCAGGCGCAGCAGCCAGTGGTCGAGGCCTTTGATTTCGCCTTCGACCGGGAGAACGCGCTTGGTGGAGATGGTGTCGAGCCAGCGGCCGAGCATCGGCCATTTCTGATTGAACAGCCAGCTTTCAGGATAGCTCTTATAGGCGGTGTGGGCGAACAGCAGCGGGATGATGTCGTGCAGGCGGCCGACCTCCCGAACCTTGCCTTCTTCCGCCCGGTTTTGCAGCAGCTTGATCTGGCTGACGCGTGCTTGGAAGGTTTCGTTCGCCGCGGCGATCTGTTCGGGCAGCAATTCCCAGAAATCGTAATCGAAGGGATTTTGATCGTCGATCAATCCCACGAGCTTTGCGCTTGCAGGGCGTGCATTCAAATCGCCGGTCATTTGTTCCCTCTATGTATCGGGCGCGCCTTGGTGCGGCTCTTATTTTGCGGTTTGACCAAACGGTCAGGACGTGGGTTATGTAGCACATTCTCGCGATAAGAAAGCCCCCAATTCAGCCGCTCATTTGCTTAAGTCGGCCAAAATGGAGCGACGGCGGGTGCGCTCACGGCGCGTGCCGCTGACGGAGAAGGGCGCGAGCGATTTGGGGTCTTCGCGATAGGCGAGTATGGACGGCTCGGAAAATAGAGGGGAACGCGCATGAATTCGGATGAGGGTTCGCGGCATGGTTGAGACATACAAGCTGTTTATCGACGGCAAATGGCGAGAGGCGTCCGGCGCCGCCACGATGCCCGCGATCAATCCCTATAATCAGGAAGTGTGGGCGCATGTGCCGGTCGCGAGTGAAAGCGATGTGGCTGACGCCGTTGCGGCTGCGCGCCGCGCCTATGACAGCGTTTGGAGTAAAACGACGCCGGGGCAACGGGCTGCTTTGCTCAACAAGGTCGCCGACATGCTCGATGCTGACGCTGACCGGATGGCGATCCTGGAGACCACCGACAACGGCAAAGTCATTCGCGAAACGCATAGTCAGATGGGCTATGCCGCGCGCATTTTTCGCTATTACGCGGCTTGGGCGGACAAGATGCACGGCGATGTCGTGCCACTCGACCAGAAGGACACGCTCGATATCGTCGTGCGCGTGCCATATGGCGTTGTCGCCGCCATCACGGCCTGGAATTCGCCGGTCGCTATTCTCACCAATACGCTGCCCGCGGCGCTGGCCGCCGGCAATTGCGTGATCATCAAGCCGTCGGAACACGCCTCCGTCACTACGCTTGAGATCGCCAAAATGGTGGAGAAGGCGGGTTTTCCCGCCGGCGTCGTGAATGTCGTCACGGGCGCGGCGGAAACGGGCCGGGCGCTGACGGGCCATCCCGGCGTCGATAAGATCAGCTTTACCGGAAGCCCGGCTGTCGGGCGCGCGATCGCCACGGCCGCGGGCGCCAATCTCAAGCCCGTGACGCTGGAGCTTGGCGGCAAGTCCCCAAACATCGTGTTCGACGACGCCGATTTCGATCGCGCGTTGATTGGCGCGCTTGCGGGCATTTTCGGCGCGACGGGGCAAACCTGCATCGCCGGATCGCGCCTGCTTGTGCAGCGCGGCGTCTATGATCGTATGGTCGAAGGGCTCGCCAAGCGCGCGGCGCAGATCAAGATGGGCGACCCGCGCTTGCCGGAAACCGAAATGGGCACGGCGGCGAACGAACCGCAATTCAACCGGATCCTCAGCTTCATTGAAGCAGCCAAGACGGATGGGGCGAAACTCGCGACCGGCGGCGCGCGTGCAAGCGGGCCTGGACTTGATCAAGGCTTCTTCATTCAGCCGACCATTTTCGCGGATGTGCGCAACGACATGAAAGTCGCGGCCGAGGAAATCTTCGGGCCGGTCCTGTCGATCATTCCATTTGAAGAAGAGGAAGAGGCCGTAACGATCGCCAATGATACGCCATTCGGCCTCGCCAGCGGCGTCTGGTCGGAAAACATTTCGCGCTGCCTACGCATGATGCGTGCGATCAAGAGCGGCGTGGTGTGGGTCAACACCTATCGCGTGGCCGCGCCGCAAGCGCCGTTCGGCGGCATGAAAGAATCCGGGTTTGGGCGCGTGCGCGGCGAGGCGGGCATCTTGGAATTCACCCAAACCAAAAACGTGTTCATCGACTTCTCGGGCGACAAGCGCGATCCGTTCGCTATGAAATTCTAAAATCAGCGGCGCGGAATATTGATCTGCGAACCATAAGATCGGCCGCTCACGGCCGGCGCATAGGGGGAAGTGCATGAGCGTGGCAGAGGCAAGCGGCTCGGAAGAGTGGCGCAGAGGCTGGCAGCTTGTGCTGGCCTGTTTCGTAGGGTTTTCTTTCTTTTCGATCATGACAGCGGCGCTTGGCGTCTTCATGGCGCCGCTGGGTGAGGAATTCGGTTGGAGCCGCACGCTGCTCTCCGCGGGCGTCTCCATCGCGTCGGTTGCCACGGCCATTCTTTCCCCGTTTGTCGGCGCGCTGATCGATCGCTTCGGCTCGCGCCGCGTGGCCATGCCGGGGCTTGTCGTCACCATCTTCGCGATGTGCCTTTTTAGCTCGTTGAATGGCTCTCCGACGCAATGGCTCTTTCTGTGGGGATTTTATGCGGTGATCTCGATCACCGTTAAAACCACGGTATGGACGGCGGCCGTCGCCGGCGCATTCGATGCCGCGCGCGGATTGGCGCTCGGCGTGACGCTCGCGGGCAACGCCGCCGCACAAATTCTCGTGCCGCCTTTGGCGACTTGGCTCGTGCAGGATTTTGGCTGGCGCATAGCCTATCTGGCGCTATGCGGCGGCTGGGGCCTCATCACATTGGTTCTGTGCTTTTTCTTTCTTCGCGACGTGACGCCGCGCGACGGCGTGCAAACGGCGAAAGGCGTTCCCGATCGCAGCGCCATTCCCGGACTGACCATTTCCGCGGCGCTGCGTTCGCGCGCGGTCTGGTTTCTCTATATCGTTTCCTTCGTATCGATGGTGTTCGTGATCGGCTTGGTCGTGCACCAAATTCCAATCCTCACAGCGGTTGGCGTCTCGGCAACAAACGCTGCGTGGCTCGCAAGCCTCGCCGGTGTGGCCGGGATTGTCGGCAAGCTGGTATGCGGCGCCTTGCTGGACCGTTTCGATGCAAATTTGGTTGGCGGCGTCACCATCGCCGCCATTTCGCTGGCGTTCCTCTTGCTTTTGTACGGCGCCGGTTCGGTTGCGCTCATCATCGTTGGCATGATCATCAACGGGTATGGCGTCGGCAGCCTGCTGCAGATCGTGAGCTATCTGACGGCCAAGCACGCGGGCATGAAGAATTTCGGCGTCATTTTCGGCGTGATCACAAGTCTCGTCGCGCTCGGTTCCGGACTGGGGCTGATGATCGCCGGCATGGTGTTCGATGTGACGGGGAAATACGACGGCTTCTTGATCGTCGGCGCGGTGGCCTCCGTGTTTTGCGGCCTCCTGATCTGGTTGCTGCCGCGCGCGCCTGATTGGCGCCAGCTTGAGGCGGTGAAAGCCTGATCAACTCGCGGAGGGCGCTTTTACTTAGGCATGTTCGGAGGCAAACTATCCTTCACTGCTTCGAAGGATAGAATTGTGCCGTCTCAAGCCGATACTCTCGCGGCATCCGATAAGGACGCCCCGCTACAGCATGACATTCGTCTGCTTGGCCGCATTCTCGGTGATATCGTGCGCGAGCATGAGGGCGAGGCGGCGTTCGATACGATCGAGCGCATTCGTCTCTCCGGCCTGCACTTTCACCGCGACGGCGATTCAAAGGCGGGCGAAGAGCTCAAGGCGCTGACCATTGATTTGGATGCGGCGCGGGCCATTCGCATTATCCGCGCCTTTGGCCAATTTTCGCATTTGGCCAATGTCGCCGAAGATCAGCACCACATCCGCCGCGCCCGCGCGCATGCCAAGGCGGGCGATACGGAACGCGATGGGTCCATGCTGGTCGCCCTGCGGCGTGCGAAAAAGGCTGGCGTGACGCGCGCGGCCTTGGAAGAATATTTGCGTCATGCGCTGTGCGCGCCGGTTTTGACGGCGCACCCGACGGAAGTGCGCCGCCGCAGCTCCATCGTCCGCGAACAGGAAATCGCCGCGCTGCTGGATGCGCGCGACCGGGTCGATTTCACCCCGGAAGAGCGCGATGAGAATGACGTGGCGCTGCGGCGCTCGGTGTTGACGCTGTGGCAGACGCGAACCGTGCGCGACACGCGGCTGCGCGTGCTTGATGAAGTTGCGAACGGAACAAGCTATTTCGAAAGTTCTCTGCTGCGCTGTTTGCCGGCATTTTACACGCGTTTCGCGCGGAATTTGCAGGAAACGTCAGAGGATTGGGCCGGCATCCAAACGCCCTCTTTTCTGCGTGCCGGCAGCTGGATTGGCGGCGACCGCGACGGCAATCCGTACGTGACCGCCGATGTGTTGCGCAGGGCGGCGCGCATGCAAAGCGAAGTCGCGCTGCGCTTCTATCTCAACGAAGTGGATGCGCTCGGCGCCGAACTTTCGCTTGATGACCGTTTGGCGCACGCTACCGAAGCGCTCGTGCAGCTGGCCGAGCAAAATTCAGGCGGCCGATCGGGAAGCCGTGAGCACGAGCCCTATAGACGCGCGCTTGGCAGCATATATGCGCGCCTGGCCGCGACGTCGCGCGCCCTTGTGGGCGTGGACTCTGCGCGCAAACCGATGATGGACGCGCCCGCGTATTCCAACCCGGAAGAGCTGCGCGGCGACCTCAACGTGCTGGCTGCATCCTTGCGTGAGACGGGCCTCGGCGAGTTGGAGGCTGGACGGCTTGCGCATTTGCGGCGGGCTGTGGACGTGTTCGGCTTTCATCTTGCCGATCTTGATCTCCGTCAAAATTCCGATGTGCATGAACGTGTGATCGGCGAGCTGTTTGGCGCGGAAAATCAAGACTATCTCGCGCTCGATGAGGCGGGGCGGGTTGAGGCGCTGCTGGGGGAGCTTGGGCACGCGCGGCCGTTGGCTTCGCCCTATTTTGCCTATTCCGAAGAGACCGCGTCCGAATTGGAAATCTTCAGAGCGGCGGCGGAGGTGCGTGCGCGCTTCGGCGATGTCGCCGTGCCGCACTACGTCATTTCCAAGGCCGGGTCAGTCTCTGACGTATTGGAAGTCGGCGTGTTGCTGAAGGAAGTCGGTCTGCTGAAGCCGCGCGAAAACTGGCTTGGAGCGGACATAGCGCCGCTATTCGAAACCATCACCGATTTGCAGCACAGCGCACGCATCGTCGATGAATTGCTCTCATTGCCGCTCTATCGGCGTTTGCTCGCTTCGCGCGGCGACGTGCAGGAAGTGATGCTCGGCTATTCGGACAGCAACAAGGACGGCGGTTATCTCACGTCGGTCTGGGAGTTGTTCAAGGCGCAGACAGCACTTGCGGAAACGGCCAAGCGGCACGGCGTCCGGTTACGCTTGTTTCACGGCCGGGGCGGCACGGTGGGCCGTGGCGGCGGTCCGAGTTATCAGGCCATTCTGGCGCAGCCGCCCGGCGCGGTTCAGGGCGCAATCCGCGTGACGGAACAAGGCGAAGTGATTTCAGCAAAATATTCCAATCCTGAAATCGCGCGCCGCAATATTGAAACGCTCGCCGCGGCGACACTGGAAGCATCGCTTATTCCCAATCCTTCGAATGCGCCGACGCCAGAATTCCGGCAGGCCATGGACGAGCTTTCGGCGGATGCGCACCGCGCGTATCGCGCGCTGGTTTATGAGACCGAGGGTTTTGAGACGTATTTCTGGCAATCCACTGTCATCAATGAAATCGCCAACCTCAATATCGGCAGCCGGCCCGCTTCGCGCGCGCGCTCGCGGCGTATTGAAGATCTACGTGCAATTCCGTGGGTGTTCAGTTGGGCGCAATGCCGGCTGATGCTGCCGGGCTGGTTTGGGTTCGGCACGGCGGTTGCGCAATTTAGCGAGCGCCACGGCGCGAAGGGCATGGACTTGCTGCGCCAAATGTATCGGGAATGGCCGTTCTTCGCGACGACGCTCTCAAACATGGACATGGTGCTCGGCAAAAGCGACATCCGCATAGCCGAACGCTACGGACAACTCGTCGATGACCGCGGGCTCGCGGCGCGTATTTTCGCGCGCATCGCCGAGGAATGGCGTGGCTGCATCGATGCGGTGCTCAAGATTTCCGAGCAATCGAAGCTGCTTGAGAAAAACCCGCTCTTGGCGCGGTCGATCCGTAACCGGTTTCCGTATGTCGACCCGCTCCATTACATTCAGGTCGATCTGTTGCGGCGTCAGCGTGCTGGCGAGGCCGATCCCGCGTTGGTGGAAGGCATACATTTGACCATCAACGGCATAGCCGCGGCGTTGCGGAATAGCGGATAAGTGGGCTGAGCGATTGCTCAGATTTTCTTGACTTGCTGTAAGCAGCGCCCCTAAGCACCGTAGCTAGGAATGAATAATCGCCCGGCTCAAAGCACGGGGGAGCGGGAGGGATAAGATGGCCTCAGCGGGAATGGCGCGCGGCGTCCGCGCGGCGCTGGCTGCGCTTGCTGTTGCGGTGTTTGCCGGCTGTGCGCCGTCTGATCCGGCCGCTGATGGCGGCATGCTTGCCGATGCGAACGATTGGCCGCTCTGGGGCCGCACCGACGGCGAGCAGCATTATAGTCCGCTCAATCAGATCAATACCAACAGCGTGGGCCGTCTCTCGCTCGCTTGGCATTACGATCTGCCCTCCGGCAATTCAGCGACCGGTCCGCTGGCGGCGGATGGCAAAGTGTTTGTCACGTCGGGCCATTCCTACATTCGCGCGCTGGACGCCGTGACCGGCGATTTGCTGTGGGAATTTGACTCCCACACGCGTGAGCTCGACCCCGCCATGAGCATGGGTTGGGGGCCGCGCGGCATCGCCTATTGGAACCAGCGCGTATTCGTCACCACCGAAGACGGCCGGATTTTCGCGCTGGACGCCAATAGCGGCGAGACGCTCTGGGAGACGCGTGACTTTGGCTTGGATGAATTGCGCAATCAGAATGGTCCGCCGCGCGTCTTTGACGGCAAGCTGATCATTGGCAATGGCGGCGCCGACCTCTCCGCCATCCGCGGCTATGTCAGCGCGTACGATGCGATGACGGGTGAGCGCGTCTGGCGCTTCTATACCGTGCCGGACTTCAGCCAAGAACCTGAGAACGAAGCGATGCGCATTGCGGCCGCGACATGGCATGGCGTTACGCCTGGTCAGGCGGGCGGCGGCACGGCTTGGAACGCGTTCAGCTACGATCCGGAACTCGATCTGGTCTATATCGGCGTAGGCAATGGCTTTCCGTACAATCAAGCCATTCGTAGTCCGGGCGGCGGCGACAATCTGTTTCTTGCTTCGATCGTCGCCGTGCGCGCTGATACCGGCGAGTACGTCTGGCACTATCAGACCTCGCCGGGCGAGCAATGGGACCACGTCTCCGTCATGGACATGACGCTGGCGACGCTGCGCATTGATGGCCGCGAACGCCGCGTGTTGATGCAGGCGCCCAAGAACGGCTTCTTCTATGTGATCGACCGCGAAACCGGAGAGTTTATCTCGGCCGAGGCATTCGCGCGCGTGACTTGGGCCGAACGCATCGATCAGGAAACGGGCCGGCCGGTGGAAAATCCGGGCGCCCGTTATCATGGCCGTCCCGGCATGTTTGAGCTGTGGCCGGGTTTTCGCGGCGCGCACTCGTGGTCGCCGCAATCGTTCAGCCCGCGTACGGGGCTGGTCTATATTCCGGTGATCGAAGGTGCGACGCTGGTGGGCGACGAGGGCATCGATGTCGATAGTCCCACCGCGCACTTCACCAATGGCACGGTCAACGATTCCAACCCCGATCTGCCCGGTGCGCGGCGTAGCTTCCTCAGAGCCTGGGATCCGGTATCGCAACGCGAACGCTGGAGCGTGGAGCTTCCTGGCGATTGGCCTGGCGGCACGATGGCGACCGCGGGCGATCTTGTCTTCCAAGGGCGCATCGATGGTCAGTTTGTCGCTTACAATGCGCGCAGTGGACGCGAGGTTTGGAGCTTCGCGTCGCAAGCGCCGATCGTAGGCCCGCCGATCTCATTCTCCGTGGACGGCCGTCAGTATGTCACGGTGATCACCGGCAATGGCGCGACCGGCGGCGGTATGCTGACCGAGGGTTTGGTCGGCTACCGGACGGATTACAGATTACCGCGCCGCGTGCTGACATTTGCGCTCGATGGCGGGGACGTTCTGCCGCCGCTTGATCCGATGCCGCCATTGGCGCCGCCGGACGACCCGACATTCCGTTCCAATGCGTCCCTCGAAGCGCGCGGCGCGATGGTGTTCGCCATGAATGCTTGCATGGTGTGCCATGGCAATAACGCCGTGGCCGGTGGCGCTGCACCTGATCTGCGCACCTCGCCTTATCCATCCGATCGCGAGGCGTTCCACGATATTGTCCGTGGCGGGGCGTTACAAACAGCCGGGATGCCGAGATTCGACCATATCCCGGTGGCGGACGCCGAGGCGCTCCGGCAATATTTGCGGGCGCGGGGACAACAGATCGGTCAAGATTAGGAGCCATGGCCCAAGCAGAGAAAACCTGGGCGACGCGCAAGCTGGGTGCGGAAACTTCCGCAACCCGCACGTCGCTGGTCACGGCGGCGCAAAGACTGCTCGTGGATGAGGGCTATGCGGCCGTCACCTCGCGGCGCGTCGCGAGCGAGGCGGGCCTCAAGCCGCAATTGGTGCATTATTACTTCCGCAGCATGGACGATTTGTTGCTCGAAGTGCTGCATCGCACCTGCGAGGAGGGTGAAGAGCGTTTGGCGGCCGCGCTGGAATCGGACGAGCCGCTCCGCGCGCTTTGGGATTACGCCACCGACTGCCGGCCCGTCGCGTTCACGACTGAATTCACTGCCTTGGCGTCGCGTAACGCAAAAATCCGCGATGAACTTGCTTCCTATGCCGAGCGCTTTCGTGCGATGCAGGCCAAGGCCATAGAGCGGCACCTTGCTATGCGGGGGATCGTTCCTCAAATTCCGCCAGTGCTTGCGAGTGTTTTGCTTGTGAGCCTCGCCACCACCCTGGTGCGTGAACAGGAATTGGGGATGTCGCTTGGCCACAAGGAGGCTGAAGCGCTCGTGGAAGATTGCTTCCGGCGTTTCGAGAATTCGGGCGACGCGACGCCTATATTTGGCGGGTCAGTTTTAGGAGAGACGTGATGAGCTTCGATGGAACCTGGAATATCGAGATCAGTTCGCCGATGGGCGCGCAAAAAGCCAAGGTCGAGCTGAAGACCGAGGGTGACGCCCTCACTGGTCAGCAGATTGCGGACGCGGGCTCGGCGCCGGTGCAGAACGGCAAGGTTTCCGGCGACAACGCCACTTGGAGCGCTTCGGTGACTTCGCCGATGCCGATGACGCTTGAATTTGACGTTACGCGTAGCGGCGACACGCTTTCGGGCAAGGTGAAGGCTGGCTCGTTCGGCTCTTTCCCGGTGAAAGGCGAGCGCGCCTGAGCACGGACGGCGTCATGGCAGCAGCCAGCGGGTTTGACCGCAGCGGGCCGGCGGATGCGGATTGGCCAGCTTTTGGCTGGATCGAAGATGTACGGCCCGCGCTCACCATTGCATTAGAAGCGGGGCGAAGTGTTGTCCTGGCGACGCTTTATCGCGTCGAGGGCAGCTCGCCCCGCGGCGCCGGCGCGCAAATGCTGTTCGATGGCGCGTGTGCGTCCGGATACTTTTCCGGCGGCTGCGTCGAGGCGGATGTTGCGCAGCACGCGGCGGAAGTGCTCGCAAACGGCGAGCCGCGCACGTTGCACTACGGGACAGGCAGCCCGTGGGTCGACATCAAGCTAAGATGCGGCGGCGCGATCTATATTTTTCTTGAACGCATCGATGCCAATAGCGCGGCCGCACGCGAAGTGTTGGCGCGGCGCGATGCACGCCGCCCGGCGCTTTGGGTCAGCGACGGCCTTAACGCGCGCGTGACCGATGCTGGCGACGCGCCGCTGCTTGCCTGGAACGATGATCCACTGCGGATCGCGCGGCGCTTCGATCCGTCCGGCCGTTTGATCGTTTCTGGTTGGGATCCAACCGCGCTCGCCATCGCCAAGCTCGGCGTTGAGGCGCAGCTCGAAACCTATCTCGCACGTCCGCACGGGCCTGAAGCGCCGCCGCCCATCGCGGGGCTGAATTATGTGCGTGCCGATGCCGAGACGGCGTTGCAGCGGATTGGCGTCGATGCGTGGACGGCCTTTGTCGGCGCGACACATGAATCCGAACTCGATTTGCCGGCCTGTGCGAAGGCGCTTTCGGCAGGAGCTGGCTATGTAGGGCTTGTCGGCGCCGCGTCGCGCGTGCCGATGCGCAGCGAAGCGATCGTCGCCGCTGGCGCGCCGCGCGAGACGCTGGAGCGATTGCATGCGCCGGCAGGCATACGCAGCCTGGGTAAGGCGCCGTGGCGCATCGCGGTCGGCATCGTCGCGGAAATTCTGCAGACGCTGAGCGCCGATCAGGCGCGGGCGTGAGCAGAGGGCTTGCCGCGCTGGTCTTGGCGGCTGGGCGCGCGCAGCGCTTTGGCGCCGATAAATTGCTGCAACACTTTCGCGGTGCGCCGCTGATCTTACATGCAATCGCTGCTGCTGCGGCGGCGCCCGTGGATCGCATCGTCGTCGTAAAACGGTCTGGGCGTGCGCTCGATCAATGCTGCTGCGATGCTGCGGCTAAGGATGCGCGCATCGCTCTGGCGGACATCGAAAGCGACGCGTTATCGGCATCCTTGCGACTAGGGCTGGAACAGGTGCGCGATGCCGCGGGCGTGTTCGTGTTCCTCGGCGATATGCCGCTGATCGCGCACGATGTTGCGCTGAAACTTGCGGACAAGCTGGGGGAGCGCTTCGCTGCTATTCCTGTTTTTGAAGGACGGCAGGGCCATCCGGTTTTGCTCTCGGCGCGCGCGGCGCAGCTTGCGTCGGGTTTGACCGGCGATCAGGGCGCGGGTTCTTTGCTGCGGTCGCATGCGCACGAAGTTGCGCGGGTGGACGTTGAGGACGAGGGCGTGACCCTTGACGTCGATACGGTGGAAGCTTTGACGCGCCTGGAGCAGCGCGGGAGCTAGGGGAAGGTGTGTGAAAGACGCAGCACCCACGTGCTGTCGTCACTCTCTGCTTCCACGAAACTGAGGTCGGCGGCGAAATGCGCGAACGCGCGACCAACGCCGATACTGTAATCCGTCGTGTGTCCACCGGGCTCGATCAGGTCATCGTCATTCCC
This sequence comes from Alphaproteobacteria bacterium, assembly GCA_030430715.1. Taxonomy (GTDB): domain Bacteria; phylum Pseudomonadota; class Alphaproteobacteria; order Caulobacterales; family Aquidulcibacteraceae; genus Vitreimonas. The sequence goes on along the minus strand of JAUIJZ010000012.1, from coordinate 6,333 downwards.
AGCGTGACCGTGAACATTCCAGCGCGCAAGCTGGAGGTCGAAGCCAATCCACGTATAGGTGTTGGCCCGGTCGTAATTGTCTTGCGCGGGCGCGTATTCCACGCCGGCGGAAAACGAAAAGGGGCCGAACCCCTTCGCGGCTGAGATATCCATTTCAAAATAATCGTAATCGTCTGCATCCGGGTAGGTGTAGCCGATCACGCCAAACGACCAATCGAGCGTGGCGAAACTTGCATCATAGCCCGCGCCAAGGCCGATCTCAGCACCGCCTAAATCATCGCTGACTGTGTTGAGCCCGCCCCAGAGCCATGCGCCGCTTTCGAACCAGCCAGTTGCTTCCACTTGCAAGGACGGATCCTCGTCACTGTAGGAGAGGCCGCGCCAGCGATAATCGCTGACGATTGAAAGGGTGCTTTCTCCGCTGAACGCATAAGCCGGTGTCGCGGCTAAGCTGCACGCCAACGCCGAAAGGAAGGCCATACCGCGGTGCATGCTCATGCGGCGGCGTTGTGTGTTGCTTGCGCGGAGGGCAGCATAAGCGTGAAAACCGATCCCGCACCGAGCGCGCTTTTCGCTTGCACGTCGCCATGCATGGCGCGGGCGAGACTGCGTGTGATGGAGAGGCTAAGGCCCGTCGTTGCAAAGCCGCTTTCGCTGCTTTGCGCGCCTGCACCGGCGAACGGTTTGAATAAGCGCTCAAGTTCGTTCTCGGCGATGCCAATTCCGGTATCGCGTATTTCGAAGCAGATCATCCGCACGCCGTCTAAGTCCCGCGCGCTGACATTGACGCTAACCTGGCCTCCACGCGTAAATTTCAACGCATTGCTGGTCAGGTTGACGAGGCATTGTTGCAGGCGCACGGGATCGGCCTGCACCGCGCCAGCCGCTTCACTGGCGTGCAGCGCAAAATTGTTGCGGTTGGCCCGCGCGAGCGGCGCCATCAATTCTTCCAGCTCACCGAGAATTTCGCGCACTTCGACGCTTTCGCTGGCTAAGTGCAGGCGCCCGGCATCGATGCGCGATTGGTCGAGGATGTTGTTCACGAGACGATTGAGATGCCGCGCGGCGTCGAGGACGGCGTTGGCGTCATCGTGGATCGCCTTCGCGCTGTCGCCGCTGGCTTCTTCTTGAATGAGTTCTGTATAGCCGATGATGGCGTTGAGCGGGGTGCGCAGCTCGTGGCTCATGGTGGCGATGAACTCTGATTTGAGGCGGCTTGTCTCAATGGCGCACTGCGTCTGCACCTGGGCGGAGACTTGTGAGCTGACGAGGCGGCGCGTGAGAAGCAATGTCAGCGCGGCGATAAGGAATAGGCCGGCAAGGATGGGAGGAAGCTGTCGCGAAAAGGCGATGCTGCCTGGCCGTTCGCGCGCCCAAGTCAGATAGCCAAGCGGTTCACTATCATTGGACCATGGCAACGCGATCTGCTGCGCCGGATCGTTGCTGGGCATGAATTGCAATTGCGTCACGTCGCGCGCATCACCGATGGCTGCGATCTCCTCGGGTTGCAGGAGGTCGACAATGGCAAGAAAGCGCTGTGCTCCTGCGCCGCGGCTCTGCGTATTGGGTCCGTCTTGTTCAGGCGCGATTTCGGTGAAGGAAACCAGGGCGGGGGCGCCCGCGACGACTGCGTGACGTGTGATGATAGCGATTGCGTCCGGCGCTGCGGCGGGTAGCGCGGCCAGGTCAAGCGCGCCAGCGGCAAGTACAACCGCTTCACTGAGGTTGACGCGCGTTTCTGGGGCCGATGCCCAAGCATAAAGCGCGCGTCCATCTTGGTTCAGAATGAACAGCCCATCGGTGACGTTCGAATAATAGTTTTCGTCCAGCCAGTTCTGGTCCCAAGCATTGGGCCGGGTCGCATTGTAGGCGTCATTCCATACCGCGAAATCCGCCGCGATGTTTTCGAGCGCCCGCACCCGTTCCCGTACGGCGTTGATGACCAAGCGTTCGCTATTTTCGACGAAGGCGCGGTCTTGCTGGCGCGCGAAGTCGGATACAAGAGCAAGGAAGAGGGCCGTCGCAAACAGGACGAGCCCCACGATGGGGATAACGACGCTCCTCCAAGCCGGACCTAAAGACAGCCTGCGCATACGGACGGCGTGCTCACCCAATCGAAGGCGCACGCTTAGCGGTGTTTCGATTGACGCTGTGTTAGCGCGGCTGATGAATTCGCTGTTAATTGCGCGGGTAGAGCGCGGCCAGCCGATGGTGTTGTCGGCAAGCGGGTATGCGGGTGAGCGGTTCGCCCTTGCGGGCGATCTGGCCTGGACTTAGTGTCGCCGCCATGGGCCGCTGCGTGACGGCGCGCCAATCGCCGCGACGCACGCGCTCAACGTAATATCTTTCCGAGAAGCGATGCGCGCCCGAGAGGGCGCCGATAGCCTATGGAGATCAGCATGAGTGCTTCATCCTCGCCGCGTCACGTCACACATGATGCCGCGGAGCGCGGCGTTTCGGACTTCGCGCTGACCCCGTTTGCGCAGGCTGCGTTGTTTGGCTTGAACGCCATGCAGACCAATCTGCGGATCTGGCGCGGCGTTTCCGACAGCATGCGCGCAAGTATGCGCGCGCAGCAGGACGCCATGCTTCAGCTATTTCTAAACGGCGCGGTCGCGCCAAAGCCGCCGCTTAAGAATGGCGAAGACGCTGAGCAGGGCGGCGATGCGGTCGAGCAGAGCGCCGCGGACCTTCTAACGCCGGTATTCGCCGCTCGCCGCGCCTATGCGCAGATGAGTGGCGCGATGCTTGAAGCGCAACGCGAAACGTTGGCGGCTCTCATGCGCAATGCGCAGCCGCGCTAGCGTATTTGTATTTAAGCGGCTGCAACGCCGGCTGACGGCGAAGCCGTAACGCCCGGCTCTTGCGGGTCGCGCAGCACATAGCCGCGGCCCCAGACCGTCTCGATGTAATGGTCGCCGCCCGTGGCTGCTGCAAGCTTCTTGCGCAGCTTGCAGATGAAGACGTCGATGATCTTCAACTCGGGCTCGTCCATGCCGCCATAGAGATGATTGAGGAACATCTCCTTGGTGAGCGTGGTGCCTTTGCGGAGCGAGAGCAGCTCCAGCATTTGGTATTCCTTGCCCGTCAGGTGAACGCGCTGGCCGGTGACTTCGACGGTCTTGGCGTCGAGGTTGACGGTGATGTCGCCCGTTTTGATGACGGAATGAGCGTGGCCTTTCGAACGGCGAACGATCGCGTTGATGCGGGCGATCAGCTCATCCTTGTTGAAGGGCTTGGTCATGTAATCGTCGGCGCCGTAGCCGAGGCCGCGCACCTTGGTGTCGATGTCGGCGGTGCCGGAGAGGATCAGGATCGGCGTGTTGACCCGCGCGACGCGCAGCTGCTTCAGCACGTCATAGCCGTGCATGTCCGGCAGCGTCAGGTCCAGGACGATGATGTCGTAATCATAGAGCTTGCCGAGGTCGATGCCTTCCTCGCCCAGGTCGGTCGAGTAGATATTGAAGCCCTCGGACTTGAGCATCAGCTCGATGCCCTGCGCTGTGGCGCTATCGTCCTCGATCAATAAGACTCGCATTACATGCTCCCCGATCGGCGCAATACCTTGGAAACGTTAATCCACAGAATCGTATCGACCCGTAATTAAGTTATTAACGCCGGTAAGAATTCTTACCTTTGCGCTTGCCAAGTTTCAGTTGCACCGCCCTCATCAGCTCCCGTTAACCACTCTAGAATCTGATTTGGGACTCGCTGTCTATGGCGTGTGTGCGCGAAATTGTGCGCCACAAGCACTTGATCTTGAATCGCACCAGCAACGACCCTTGTTCGGATTCAGATTTTGGTAAGCGACGCTCCTGATTAGGTCGGGGATAATTTTTCGCGGACCCTATGCCTTCGCTGCTTGCACGACTTGCCGATGAAATCGATGCGCTCGAACCGCGCCGCTTCGAGGGCCGCGTCACCGGTTTGTCGGGCGCGTTGATCGAAGCCAGCGGACCGCTCGATGCGTTGGCGCTGGGCGCGCGCGCCACCATTCTCGGCGCCGGCGGCGCGCAGGCGGAGATCGTGGGTTTCCGCGGCGACCGGGCGCTGCTTGCGCCGTTCGATTCCATTGAGGCGATCCGGCCGGGTCTGCGCGTGGCGCTGAACGGGGTTGCGCCGCTGGTGCGGCCGACGCGCGCCTGGCTCGGGCGTGTGGTCAATTGTTTTGGCGAGCCGGTCGATGGCGAAGGACCGCTGCCGCAAGGCATGCGCGGCCATTTTGTGCGCGCCGCGCCGCCCTCGGCGCATGATCGCGGCAGAGTGGGCGAGCGGCTCGATGTTGGCGTGCGCGCGCTCAATATGTTCGCGGCTTTGTGCCGTGGCCAACGCATGGGCGTGTTCGCGGGCTCGGGCGTCGGCAAATCGGTTTTGATGTCGATGCTGGCGCGCGGCGCCAAAGCGGACGTGATCGTGATCGGGCTGGTCGGCGAGCGCGGCCGCGAAGTGAAGGAATTCATCGAGGACACGCTGGGCGAGGAAGGGCGGCGCCGTTCGGTTGTCGTGGTGGCGACGTCCGACGAAAGCGCGGCGCGCCGGCGTCTGGCGCCGCATATGGCGTGCGCCGTCGCGGAGCATTTCCGCGACGAAGGGCTCGACGTTCTGCTGCTGGTTGACTCGGTTACGCGCTTTGCCATGGCGCAGCGTGAGATCGGTTTGAGCGTGGGCGAACCGCCGACCACGAAGGGCTATACGCCGTCCGTGTTCGCCGAACTGCCGAAACTGCTGGAGCGTGCGGGGCCTGGTCGCGCCGGCGAGCCGGGCTCGATCACGGCGCTGTTTACAGTTCTGGTCGATGGCGACGATCACAACGAACCGATCGCCGATGCGGTGCGCGGCATTCTCGACGGGCACATTGTCATGGAGCGCGCCATCGCCGAGCGCGGGCGCTATCCGGCGGTCAATGTGTTGAAGTCGATCTCGCGGCTGATGCCGATGTGTCATAGCGCGGAAGAGAATGCCGTGCTCGCCAGGGCGCGCGCGGCGTTGTCGCTCTACGATGAAATGGAAGAGCTGATCCGCATCGGCGCCTACAAGCCCGGCGCGGATGCGGCGGTGGACGAAGCGGTGCGCGTGCGCCCGGCGCTTGAGGCTGTGCTCAGCCAAAGCCGCGACGAGCAAATCAGCATCGAGGATAGCTTTGCGCAATTGGCGGCGGCGATGGCATGAAGGCGTTACGAACTCTCCTGAAGGTGGCGAAGCGCGATTTGGAGACGCTGCGGCGCGCGCTGGCCGAGCAGATCCAGCGCGAGACGCTGATCGAGGATCGCATGCACGGTCACGAGCAGGCGATCCGCGCCGAGCAACAGCACGCGGCCAAGGATTATGAGGCGCAACGTGCTTATGGCGGTTTCGCGCAGGTGGCGATCCAGCGGCGTAAAGCGTTGGCGAGCGAGCGCGAGATCGTTTCCGAAGAAATCGCGCGTCTGCGCGCAATGGTGGCCGAGGCGCATGTCGAAATGCGCAAGTTCGAGCGCCTGATCGAATTGGAAGCGGCGCGCGAGAAGGCGGCCGCCGATAAGCGCGACGCCGCCGAGCTGGATGAATTCGCGACGTTGCGAGCGGGGCGCGCGCAACCTTGATCCGCTATCGGCGGCGCTATTGGCTGTTGGCCGCCGCGCTGTCCGCACTGGCGGGCTTCATCGATGCGAACGGCTTCGTGCACCTAGGCGGATATTTTGTCTCCTTCATGAGCGGTAATTCCACGCGGCTTGGTGTGGGGCTGGCGTCGCAGCTCGACGCCGCCATCTTGGCCGGCGGGCTAATCGCGCTCTTCGTGCTCGGCGTCATCATTGGCGCTGTGATCAACCGGGCGGGCGACAAGCCCGGCAGCATGCGCGTACTTTTCCTCGTGACGGCGGCGCTGGCGTTCGCGGCATTGCTTGCGAGTTTTGGGCGCACATTCTTTGGCGTAGCAGTGCTGGCCAGTGCGATGGGCGCGATGAACGCGGTGTTCCAGCGCGATGGCGAAGTCAGTATTGGCGTCACGTACATGACAGGTGCGCTGGTGCGCATGGGCCAGCGCATCGCGCTCGCGCTGACGGGCGGGCCGAAATGGGAGTGGGCGCCGTATGCGTTGTTGTGGGCGGGGCTTGTCATGGGCGCTGTGCTTGGCGCGTGGTCTTACGCTTGGGCGGGGTTAGACGGCTTGTGGTGTGCGGCGGGCGCAAGCGCTGTGCTGACGCTGATCTTTTCGCGTCTGCGTGCGTAGCGGGCCGGAAATATCTGGAACGCAGTACATGCTCCGCGAGCGGCGCGACCCGCTCTTTTCGCTTGAACTTCATGTCTCCCGGATGGGAGCGGGGCGCGTGCTCCGCGCTTTATTTTTAGGGT
>JAUIJZ010000120.1 GCA_030430715.1 Alphaproteobacteria bacterium | reverse complement strand
CAGCCAGATGCTGGAGAGATCAAAATCGGCGAGAGCGTAAAGCTCGGTTTTGTCGATCAGTCGCGCGATGCGCTCGACGACAAGAAGACCATCTGGGAAGAGATTTCCGGCGGGCTCGATATGTTGCCGATCAATAATCGCGAAGTGCCGAGCCGCGCCTATGTGTCGAGCTTCAACTTCAAGGGCGCTGATCAGCAAAAGAAGGTGGGATTGCTCTCCGGCGGGGAGCGCAACCGCGTGCATTTGGCAAAGACGCTGCTCACGGGCGCCAATGTGCTGTTGCTCGACGAACCGACTAACGATCTTGACGTCGAAACGCTGCAATCGCTGGAAGCGGCGCTCGAAGACTATGCCGGTTGCGCGGTGGTGATCAGCCACGATCGCTGGTTCTTGAACCGTCTCGCCACGCACATCCTCGCCTTCGAAGGCGATTCACATGTGGAATGGTTCGAAGGCGATTTCGACAGCTATGAAGCTGACAAGATGCGCCGCCTCGGTGTGACGGAAATCATTCCCAGCCGCATCAAATTTCAGAAGTTCGGGCGTTGAACGTGTGTTGAGGTTCGCTGCGCCGTCTTGGCGGTAAGTGGCGAATGTCGAAAATTCTCCGAATCGCGGTTCAAAGGGGCGTGCGCGGCGGTATGCGACGCATCCTCCCGCGCTGTTGCTTGACGAACAGGCCCCGGAGGATATCGGCCCATGCTTCAAACTCAAACTGGAAGCGCCGCCACGAGCGCAAGCCAGGAAAAGTGGCGGAAGTTCAAAGTCGATCTTTGGGCAACCGATATGAATGATGTCGAGCTTGGCATCATGAAGGACACGCAGCACCGCGCGCAGTCGCGTCAGTTCACCAAGGACATGGAGGTGATCGGCCAGATCGTCGACGACGGCGAGCGGACCGGCATCATCGGCTGGCGCGAAGGCTTGTGGAAGGATGAGAGCGGCATGGGCCGCCGGCTTGTCATCAAGCTGTTTTCCAAGAGCATGAATTGGCTTGCATCGATTGATCTGATGGTCGGGCGCTCATTGCAGCTCACGCACGGCGCGGGCGTGCCGACACCAGCGTTCGCGGTGAATATTGCCCGTTGCGATCAGATGGTTCAGCTCGAACGTTGCGCGCGTAAGCTGCCGCTGTTTCCCGAACGCTTTACGTTCTTCACGCTCGGCGACGACGGCGCCTCTTATTACAAGCTGCGCCGCAAGCGTTTTGGCATTGGCGCCGACTTCACGCTGTTCGATCAGAACAATCGCAAAATTGGCGAATTGGACGGAAAGTTTTTCAATCTTGGCGGTGCGTGGAAGGTCAAGCTGAAAGCGTCGGAAAGCAACGCGCAACTGGAAACGGTGCTGAAGCTGTTCTGCGCCATGCTTCGTTTCAATGGCAAGTCACGCACTCATATAGGCAAACTCTACCGGCGGCTTGAGGATGGGCGAACCGAGAGTAAACTCGATCGTCACGAAGAAGACCTCTACATGAACCCGCGGCGCGAAAAATAAGATGACCGCGCAGCTCTCGCCACGCGGCCATCTCTTTGCGGTTTAATGCGTTTAGCTGCGGCGGCTGTTCTCATCGATGCGGAAGACGACGCGTAGGTTCAGCGGCGCACCGGCAGCATCGCTCCCGTCCGCGAGTTGCGGGGCATGGCGGAAGGTGCGCGCGACGCGTAGCGCCGCGTTGCCGAAGCCGCTCGAGCTTTCCGACGTGCGTTCGCAATCCAGCGCGCCGTTGTCCTGCACGATGCAATGCAGCCGGGCTTCGCCTTCGCGTCCACGTTCGAGTGCGTAAGATGGGTAATAGCGCGACAGCCGTTGTGGGCTTGGCGTCCGCGCCCATATGGGTCGCTCCGGCGCAGGTACGACGAGTTCGTCGCTTTGCTGATAACTGGCGGGTGTGATGCCGATCGTCTCTTCAGGAATGACCGGCGCAGCTGCTGTGCGTGATGGTGACGCTGTACGTGCAGGCTTTTGGCGAGGGGCCGCTGTTGAGGCTTCCGCTGTGGCATTTTCGGGCGCCGCAAAATCCGGGTCGTCTGCTGGGCTGAGCGGTGCGGCGTGCATCTGCGTGGATGCGGCGTAAGGGTCGTTCAGTGCGATCTCGGAATGTTCGGCGGGCGCGAACTGGCTCCATACATAGTAGCCGCCGCCCAGTAGCACGACCGCCGCAGCGGCGCCGATGAGCCACTTGCCACCGCCGCCTTTTGAAGCGCGAACCGTCGTTGCATTTTTGCTTGAGTGTTCTTGGGTTGAGTGCTCGCTCAATTGATCTCTCCCTCTACCGAAACGCCCCACGAAGCCGGAAACGTGCCCGATGGTAGTATGTTCCTCGCGCCGAAAAGGTTCAGACGTGAAATCTGAAGGGATTTGATCAAAGTGAGGCGGTCTTTTGTGTGACCTTGGTCATAGCGCGTCTGCGCAACCAAGGCGCCGGGTAAAACTTCGTTTACTGCAAATCAGCATGGTTAACCATCGTTAGCGTCGCGCAATCGATTGATATGGCGACGTGGCGGGAGACGAAAGGACATGCGCAAGTACGCAGCGTTGCACGCTCATCTCAATCGCCGGAATGGGCGTCCGGAAATGCTTTCCTTCGAAGATATCGAAGCGATTATTGGCAGGTCGCTTCCGCTCAGTGCGGTCAAGCACAGATCTTTCTGGGCGAATGACAACAAGGATTATCACAGCCACGCCCGTTCCTGGATACGCGCGGGCTATCGCGTCGCGTATGTGGACCGCGACGAAAAGGTCGTGCGTTTCGAGCGGACGCGCTAGCCGAAATACGCGAAAGCGATCACGGCAAGCACAGCGATCGCGAAGATAAGCAAGAGCAGCCAACGCACGCTTTGCTCGTTGAAGCTTGGCGTGTTGGCTGCTTGGCTTTCTCCGTCCTCGCGCTGCATTTCCGCACGGACACCGGGAAGTTCTGGATCCGCCATAAAGTATAAATGGGCTTTCCGCTCGTCAGTTCCAGGTGGATCGCGGCTTTTGCGGCCTTGCTTCGTCGCCCTGACTCGGCTCCATTCGCCCCGAACAATCGGGGTATCGTCATGATGAACAAATGGCGCGCGGCTGCTGCCGCGCTTGGCGCATTTGCCGTCGCATCCACGCCTGTGTCGGCGGAAGAAGGAATGTGGACGTTCGATAGTTTTCCCGCCGCTGAAATGCGGCGAGAACTTGGCTGGGCGCCTGATCAAAATTGGCTCAACCGCGTGATGGCGGGCGTGGCGCGCTTGCCGGGGTGCTCAGCGTCGAATGTCAGCGCGCAGGGTTTGGTGCTGACCAATCATCATTGCGTTGTTGCTTGTATCCAGAATCTATCGAGCACGGACGCCAATTATCTCGATGCCGGTTTTATGTCGCGAACGCGCGATGAAGAGCGCACTTGCCCAGGCATGTATGTGCAGGTGCTGACGGCGATCTCCGATGTGACAGAGCGCATCGATGCGGCGACGCGCGAAGTGAGTGCCGAAGCTTTCGCGCCGGCGCGCAATGGGGAGATCGCGCGCATTGAAGGGGAATGCAGCACGGGGACGCAACGTTGTGAGGTGGTGACGCTGTATCAGGGCGGCCGCTACGCGCTCTACACGTATCGGCGTTATGACGACGTGCGCCTCGTGTTCGCGCCGGAAGGCGACATGGCGCATTTCGGAGGCGATCCGGACAATTTCAATTTCCCGCGCTATTGCACGGATTTCGCGTTTTTGCGCCTCTATGAAAACGGCGCGCCGGCGGCGACGCCAAACCATCTCTCCTTGCGCTTTACGCCGCTATCCGCAGGCGAGGTCACGCTCGTGGCCGGCAATCCGGGGGCAACGTCGCGCTTGCGCTCGGTGTCTGAACTTGCGTTCGAACGTGATGTGAATTTGCCTTGGCGTTTGGTGACTTTGGCGGAAGCGCGCGGGCAGTTCGCTGCGTATGCGGCGCTCGGCCCCGATCAGGCGCGGGCCGCATCGAGCGCCCTGCAGAGCGTGGAAAATTCTTTCAAGGCGCTCTGGGGGCGGCGTGCGGCGCTGGCCGACCCGGATGGTTTTGCGCATGTCGCCGAGCGTGAGCAGGATTTGCAGCAGCGTGTCGCGCGCAATCAGGCCTCGCAGCGTGAAGTCGGTGCGGCATGGGAAGAGATTGCCGCAGCGCAGAACGTCTACCAGGACATGTTCTATCCGTATCAATATCTTGAGGCGCGCGCGGGTGACCGCTCGCTGCTGTTCGCATGGGCGCGCGATATCGTGCGTGCGTCCGCCGAGCGGAGCCGTCCTGATGGCGAGCGTTTGCCGCGCTACACCGAGGCGCGCATTGCGTCGGCGGCGCAATTCGTAGCCGCGGAGCGTCCGGTTGAGGCTTCGTTTGAGGAACTCATCTTGAGCTTCTGGCTGACGAAAATGCGCGAGTATCTCACGGCGGATCATCCGGCCGTTCGCCGCGTGCTCGGCAATGAGAGCCCGGAAGCGTTGGCGCGCCGCCTGGCGCAGTCACGGCTGGCTGATCCTGCCTATCGGCGTCAATTGTGGGAAGGCGGCCCCGCTGCGGTGGCGGCTTCGGACGATCCTATGATCGTGTTCGTACGCGGCTGGGATAATGATGCGCGTGCGTTGTTGCGCCAGTATGAAGAGCGAGTGGAAGGGCCGGTTGCGCGCGCACAAGAGCGTATAGCCCGTGCGCGCTTTCGTGCGTTTGGTGAAAGCCAATACCCTGACGCAACTTTCAGCCCGCGTTTATCCTATGGACGTGTCGCAGGATGGACCGAAGGTGGTCGCGCTGTCCCGCCGTTTACGCGCGTTTCCGGTTTGTATCAGCGCGCTACGGGGCACGCCCCCTTCGCGTTGACACAGCGCTGGATTGATGCGCGCGCGCGCATTAACGGCGATACGATTTTCAATCTTTCAACCACGCATGATGTCATCGGCGGCAATTCGGGTAGTCCGTTGCTGGATCGCGAAGGGCGCGTCGTCGGCGCGGTTTTCGATGGTAATATTCATTCGCTCGGCGGCGACTATTTCTACGACGGCGAACTCAACCGCACCGTCACCGTGGCGGCGACGATCATGCGCACAGCGCTTGCCGAGGTTTACGGCATGGATTTGCTTTTGGCTGAATTGGAGGGGCGCTAGGCGCCTTACCAGATCGTCACGCGCTCTTCCGGTGTGAGGTAAAGCGCATCGCTAGGCTGAACGTCGAAGGCGGCGTACCAAGCGTCCATGTTGCGCACCACGCCGTTGACGCGGTACTCGGCCGGCGAATGCGGACCGGTCAGCACTTGGTTGCGCAGCGCTTCGTCGCGGATCAGAGAGCGCCATACTTGCGCCCAGCCCAGGAAGAAGCGTTGATCGCCAGTGATGCCTTCGAACTCAGGCGCCGCCTGCCCACCAAGTGAAATCTGATAGGCGTGATACGCTACTTGCAGGCCGCCATTGTCGCCAATGTTCTCGCCAAGCGAAAGCCGGCCATTGAGGGGGAGGCCTTCGAGTGGGACAAACTGACTATATTGCTCCGCCAACCTGTCGGTGACGGCGCGGAAGCGCTCGACGTCCTGCTCGCTCCACCAATCGCGCAGCACGCCGCGCGCGTCTGATTTGGCGCCCTGATCGTCGAAGCCGTGCCCCATTTCATGGCCGATCACGCCGCCAATGGCGCCGTAATTCACAGCGGCGTCGGCGTTGGGATCGAAGAAGGGCGCCTGCAGGATCGCGGCGGGAAATACGATCTCGTTGAATACGGAATTATAATAGGCATTGACCGTTTGCGGGGTCATGAACCACTCGTCACGGTCGGTCGGCTGACCGAGGCGGGCAACGTCGAATTCGTGTTCCCACATCTGCGCGCGCTTGATGTTGCCGTAGGCGTCGCCGGCGCGGATTTCGAGCGTTGAGTAATCTTTCCAGCGATCCGGATAGCCGATCTTCGGACGGAAGGTGGCCAGCTTCTCGCGGGCGACAACTTTCGCGTCGGCTGACATCCAGGAGAGCTGGTCGATGCGTTGGCCATAAGCGTGACGCATGTTTTCGACCAATTCCAGCATTTGCGCTTTGGCGTCCGGCGGGAAGTGGCGCTGCACATAGATCTGACCGATCGCTTCGCCGATCGCGCCGTTGATGGCTTGCACGGCGCGTTTCCAGCGTTCGCGCTGCTGCGGCTGTCCGCTCAGCGTGCGGCCGTAGAAATCGAAATTAGCGTCGTCGATTTCACGCGGCAGCACGGAAGCATTGCTGCGCATCAGATGAAAGACGAGATACGGGCGCCACGTGGATACCGGCGTGCGCATGAAGAGGTTGGCGAGCGGGCCCATAGCGCTGAGTTCGCTGATGACGACTTCGCTCACATCGGCATAGCCGGCGGCTTCGAAGCTGGCGTCCCACGGATAGTTCCGCGCCAGTGCACGCACTTCGGCGCGTGTTTTAAGATTGTAGGTGCGGTCGCGTTCACGGCGGTCCGCGACGGGCCAATGCAAATCAGCGATTTGCGTTTCGAGGCGCAGGATCGTCCGCGCCTTGTCTGCGGGGCCGGTTTCACCCGCAAACGCCAACATGCGTTCGACATAGGCGAGATAGGCCTCGCGCAATTGCGGGAATTGGCCGTCGTCGCGCCGGTAATATTCGCGTTCGGGCAAACCTAGACCCGCATGCGACATGCCCACCACATAACGATCAGGATTTTTCTCATCGAGCGTCACGTACATCGCAATGGGCGCGTTCACGGCGATGCCGGGTGCGGCCATCAAGCGGACGACCTGCTCATGTGTGCGCAGTGCGCGGATGCGATCGATCTCGGGTTGGATCGGTGTCAGCGCGGCGGCGTCGATTGCGTCCTGATCGAGATAGGAATTGTAGAAATCAGCGATCTTTTGGTGGTTCGACCCCGGCGCGCCACCGGTCAGCGCGACCTCATCAATGATCTCGCGCACTTCGTTCTCGGATTTTTCGCGCAATTCATCGAACGCGCCCCAGCGCGTGCGGTCGGCGGGGATTTCATTGTTGGCGATCCATGAGCCGCTTGTGTAGCGGAAGAAATCGTCGCCCGGCTTCACGTTTAGGTCGCGAGACGTGAGGTCGATGCCGAACGGCCCGATTACCGGCGCCTGGCGTGTCGCCGATGCGCCAGGCGAACCGGTTGCGCAGCCTGCGAGCAAAGCCAATGTCGAGACGCCAAAAGCGCGGCGGGACATGTTGATCATGCGTCTGCGTCCTCCGAATTGTCTCGGGGGTGCATAGAGGCCGGGGGAGGGAGCGGCAAGGCGAAGCAGCGCTTTCACCAGCGGCATTGGCGAAGGTGGCTTGCGCCGCTGCGGCGCCCCGCCTATCCGAGCGGGTAATGGAACGGCGCACCCAAGCGGCATGGCGGTTAGACCGAATTCCGGCCGCAGCTTGGCTGGCGGGGTTCGGCGCGATCCTGCTCGCCCTCGCGGCTTTCGCCACGAACATGGGCGCTATGCTTCTGATGGTGTTCGCGGCGCTTGTAGCGGCATGGGCCGTGCGTGAAGCGCGCTACTACGTGATCACCCCGCAGCATGACGACAGTATCGAGATGGTCGGTCTCGCGGAATTGTCGCCGCTTTTGGAGGCGCTGCCCGATCCGGCGCTGCTGGTTGATCGGGAGGGCCGCCTGGTTGCGTCCAATGCCGCGGCGCGGCGGCAAATGCAGTTTGAGCCGCGCGGTCAATTCCTCACATCCATCCTGCGTCAGCCCGACGTCTTAGAAGCTGTGCAGGCGGCTGTCGGCGAAGGGATGTCGCGCGCGGTCGAGTACGAGACGAGCCTGCAGGTCGAGCGGCATACACGGTGCTATATCGCGCCGGTGACATGGGGCGTGGACCGCGCGGCGTTGCTGGTCTTTCACGATCAAACCGCGCGCATCAGCACTGAGCGCATGCGGGCTGATTTTCTCGCCAATGCCAGCCATGAATTGCGCACGCCGCTCGCTTCACTCAGCCTTCTGATCGAGACAGTGTCGGGCTCGGCGCGTGACGATGCTGTGGGGCGCGACCGCTTCTTGAAAATGATGCAGGTGCAGGCCGGACGCATGCGCAGGCTGATTGACGATCTGCTTTCGTTGTCGCGCATCGAGCTGGACGAGCACGTGCCTCCCTCGGACCGAGCCGATCTCGTTGCGGTCGCGCATGAGACTGTGGACATGATGGCGGAGACGGCGCGCGAGCGAGGCGTGGGGATTGAGATTGTGGCGCCGCATCAGCCGGCGCGCGCTGTCGGTGACCGGTTCCAATTGGCGCAGGTGGCGCAAAACCTGATCGACAACGCCCTCAAATACTCGCCCGAGGG
>JAUIJZ010000119.1 GCA_030430715.1 Alphaproteobacteria bacterium | reverse complement strand
CAATCACGCGCGCAGCGCCGAACTCAGCGCGATTGAAACGCGCGCGCGGTCGAACGAACGCGGATTATGGGGCCGGCGCGAGTATCGCCCCCTCAATGCGCGCGCCGCCGCTGAAGCCGCGCGCGCAGCGGACATCAATTGCCTCAATGGCGCCGCGCCCTATCGCCTGCTCGAAGCGCGCATCGCCGAGGCGCGCGTGTTCGAACGCCGCGCCGCGCTCATGATAGAAGGCGCGCCGGAAGCCGCGCCCTTTTCCATCGTCGTATTCGGCGAAAGCTTCGCCGCCTGGGAGGGACCGCCGCTGGCTTCGCTCACCGGCGCGCGCGTGCGTGCGCGCGGCCCGCTCGGCATCTATCGCGGCGAACCGCAGCTTTGCCTCGACGATGGACGCCAGCTTGAAGTGCTGAACGACTAAAGCCGCCGCAGGCGCGGTCCCTCGCCCGTCTCCGCCAGCGCCGTCAGCGCCCACACCAACGCATCGGCGCGGTCGAACAAGCTTTCCTCGCTCGCGCCCAACGCCATCAGCTCTTCCTCCAACGCCGCGAACGCGCCGCAATGGAAGACGCGCCCTTGCTCATACAGCGCCGCGACCGGTTCGGCCCGCGCCCGTTTGCCGTAGCGCGCATGTACAAGACGGATCGGCGCCGGCGCGCCGGCTTGCGCCAAGGTCGAGCGCACCATGTCGCCGCCCTGATTGGCTTCGGCGATGATCGCGTGCGCGCCATGCGCCTTGGCCGCTTCGGCGACGCGGCTGGCCCAGCCGAGCGGCGACAATCCCGCCGCCGAGCAATCCGCCAGCACGTAATAGCGCCCGCGCGCGCGCCCAACCACGACGATGCCGCACGCAGCGCCGCCCATCCCCGCCGGCGGATCGACGCCCACCACCACGCGCTCCAGTTCAGCCGGCGCCGCGCCGCGCGCACGCGCAAGATCCTCGGCGCGAAACAGCGCGCCATCGCCTTCGATCAGCAAGCCTTCCAGCTCCTGCGCCGCCAGGCTCGTGCCGCCATAGAGCGCATGCAGACCGGAAAGGAAGGTCGGCGCCAAATGCGCCGCGTTCACGTCCGTTGCCGCATGTGTCGTCACGCAGCCCGGCTCTGCCCGCAGCGCACGCAAGGACGGGATCGGTTTCGGCGTCGTCGTCACCACCAATTGCGGCGCCGTCCCACGCCGCAGCGCCAAGCGTAAATTCGCCAGCGTCACCGTAGGCTTGGGCCAAATGCAAAACTCATCGGCCCACGCCGCTTCGAATTGCGGACCGCGCAAACGCTCCGGCTCTTCGGCCGAAAACGCATACGCCGTCGCGCCATTTTTCCAGCTCAACCGTTTGCGCACATGTTCATAGATCGGCCGCTCGCGCCCCGGCAGATTGCGTACGCCAGACACGCCTTCGATCATCACTTCGCGCAGATCGTGCATGGTCGGGCCTATCAAAGCGAACACGCCGCCGGGCGTCGCTTCGGCGCGCGCCGCGAGCCATTCGGCGCCCGCGCGCGTTTTGCCGGCGCCGCGGCCGCCCTGAAACAGCCAGGTCGACCATGCGCCCTCTGGCGCGCGCTGCGCCGGATGCGCGATGTCGTTCCACGCGCTGACGGTTTTGCCGTCCTCATTCTGCGTGATCTGTTTCGGATCGGGCAGCGGCATAAGCGGCGGCGGCGCCGCGCGCGGCGCCATGCGCCAGCCATAGCGCGACGCGTGCTTGGCGATGGTGTGCAGCTTCACGCGATAATGCGCGGCGAGCGCCTCGGCCTTCGCGTCGGTTTCCTCATATTCGTATTGCAATTGCCGCCATGCTTGCGGCATCAGCCCGCCCGGCAAGCGCCGCCCCGGCGTTTCTTCTTGCTCTACGATTTTGTCTGTTTTCTTCATGCGCACAGCTTAAAAGCCGCGCGCAGCAGTCGGATTGATGCGCCCCTATCCCCGCTTTCGCACTACGCCTTTAAGCCCAACGCTTCCTGCCCCCCGCTCCCACCCGAGGAGAAACAGGGGCAGGGGTGAGGGTGGAGCGCACTGCGACGGCTTTTCGCCGGAAGCTGCCCCAGCAACAACGCCCAGCACTCGGAACGCAGCAGCTGACGCACCCAAGCGGCGCAATTTTTGAAACCGGCCGAGCATTTCGCGTCCCTATTATTTTCCTTGGAGCGTCGCGCTCACCGTCGATGCCGTCAACGGCGTGACGCCTACTCCACAGGATACATCGCCGCCGCAAGAGCGAGAATTTCGTCGCGATCCGCGGCAAGCACGAATCCGCCCGAGATGCTCGCATCCAGCGAGGCTTGAAAGCGACGCAGATATTCGGCTCTCCCGCCCGGATAAAGCTGCGCTAGGCGCGACGGCTCGAACGGCTCCCCGACGCCGACGGCGCCCGCAAGCGGGCTGCCCGAATTGCCGACGCCCGCCAAGCGAACCGTCGGCACATCGACCCACGGCGTGCGTATGCCTCCGCGCGCGATGCCGTTGGCGTCGACTTCCGGAGTAGAGTCCTGGCCGAGCTGCAGAAGCGGCGACGAAGGCGGGGGGGCGCCATTGCGAAGCCATTGATCCAGCTGCGCGATCGCAGCCTGCATGACATAGTGATGTACGATACCTGAGTTGATTGGCAGCGTCGTATCGAACCCCAGCAGCCGTCGCAGCGGCGCATAGCCTTGCGCAAGCTCGGCAACCGACAAGGCGCCGGAATCCAGCACCCCAAATTGGTTCATATAGGTATCGCCGTGCGCGGTGCCGGCCACTTCCCAAACGCGAAGCTTGTCATAGTCCGGGATGCGCACCGCGCTGTAGCCCACGACGTCGGTTTCGCATTCGAAAGCGAGCGTCGGCACGCGCAGGTCGGTTCGGAAAGGCGCTGGCTGCCGTCCGCCGCCGAAGCCGGCGCCGGGGCTGAGCGAGGCGGCGCCAGCCGACCGAGAATGGACCAAGAAGCCGTCATAGGCGCGGGCGACCGGGTCAATGCAATTCACGTACGTGCTGAGATAGGCGGCCGACTGCGATTCACCGGCGGCGATCACGCGCTGCGGCGAAGCGCCAAGCAGTCGGCGCCCGTCCGCTGTCTGAAAGATACGGCCAACTTGCGAGAACATGTCATACGAATAGGCGTCGCCAGGATGCGAAAGCCGGGCATAGCGTTCCGGATTGGCGCGCATGAGCGGCGTACCGATCGGAGAACCGTTGCCTGTAATGCCCGCCGCTTGCGCGCTGAAGCCGACATAGGCGTAACCGCTGCGCATCAGCTCACGATGCGCCATGATCCACGCGACGGGCAGATCGTGCCCGCTGCTCACATTCATCCATTCGACAAGCACTGTGCCATTGAAGCGGCTCGCATCCGCGGGACGCACCACAACCATGCGCGTGATGTAGGGCGCCGATTGGAGAACGCGCACGTCATAGGGATTGACGTTGGTACGCTCATAAGATGACGCCGTGCCGGAGACGAAGTATTCGTCCGTCCGGTAGCCGAGCGCCGCGAGGTCAAAGCTGGCGAGACCTATGCTGGGGCGTCCAGCCGGCGCGGGCTCGACGTTCGCCGCCGCCCCGCCCGACGTCGCGGTGGCGCAGCCTCCCATGCCGAGCGCCAGCCCACCTGCCAACACACCACGTCGATGAATGCGCATTCTTATTGGCCCTCCCATGTCAGCGATGGGACTCCCACGCACGGACCTGCGCGTGCTACCCTAATATTGAGGTATGTCATGTTGTCGGATACGTTGATCGATGCGTTGTTCGCAGGGCTCTCAGAAGAGCCGCCTTGGACAACGTTCCTCGACGTCCTTCGCCGCCACACGGGCGCAGACCATGCGTTCTTGTACTGCCAACCCACGGACAGCACTTTTGGCCGAGGGGTTTATCGTTGGTCGGGTGAGATCACGACCGACGAGGATGAAGAGAGCTTTTTCCGGAACCGATGGCTGATGGGGCCCGTGCCCTGGACGGATTTCGAAAACGGCCGCGTCTATGACGTGCTGGCAATTATCCGAGCCAACGCGTCCCGGAACGCCGCACTTGTACAGCAATTGGAGCAGCACCGGATCTCGGCAGTGCGATTGATGAAGGTGACAGACCCCACTGGCGTCGTGTCGTCTTTGTTCTTGAGCAAGGCTGGCGGCGCCCTCGCCGCCTCCGCGGACCAGACGCTAACGCAATTGGCGCCGGTACTGCGCGGCGCCGTGCAAGTCTATGTCGCACGAGAACACGAGCGATATCGAGCTTCCTTCGGTATCGATGCAGTGCGCCGATCGCGGATTGGCTGGCTTACGCTCGATGGCCGCGGCCGTGTGATCGAGCATGACGAGGGTTGCGCGCCGGTGCTTGGACGAGGCGGCATGTTGGGTATCGCCGCCAATGGCCGCTTGATGGTCGATCCGCTGCATCGGCGCGAAGTATACGGGAAATTGCGCGCCATCGCGGATGGTACGGATACGCGGCCGCACTCCATCATCCTTTGCCGCGAACCCTGGATCGAACTCACGCTTCAGCCCGCGCGTCGCAAGCCCGTTTCGGCGGGCGCGATGGAAACCGTGTTGATGTATGTCCACTACGATCTTGAAGAAGCCGCAACGGATGAACGGCGCGCGGGTGAAATGCTGAACCTTTCGCCCCGTGAAACCGAATTGGCGTTGGTCCTCGCCCGTGGCGCAAGCGTCAAACAGGCCGCCGCTGAACTCGGTTTGACGGTCCTTACGGCGCGCTCCTATCTCCGCTCGATCTATTCCAAAACGGGCGCCAAAGGACTTACAGATCTGGTTCGCATCCTCACGAGGAGTTCGCTTCGGCAGGAGGCGTGACCTGCGCATCCTCCTGGCGCCTTTGACGACGCCTCGTGAGGGCGAATTTCCTGGCTTGGCCGGCACGTGCGTGGTCAAGCCGTGAAACTGCCGACCGCCTGCTTCGGGCCAACAAGAGACCAGAAACACGGGACATGGGCATTCTGCCCAGTCCCTGAGTTGCTAACGCTGTGGCGCTTCACGATCACGCGCGAACGTCGCAGCGAGGCGAAGCAGCTCCGCAACCACTGGCGCCTCTTCAATGCAAAGCCGGGATAATTGCTCGGCCATATCCGCGACGTATTCGAGCTTTTCGGTTTTCGTGCGTTCTTTCATCCGTGCCGCCTCCTTTGCGGCGACACGGGTTTGGGGATGTTTTGCCAGGTGGCCGCAAGTGAAGCCGATGGGCCTGACGCAAAAACAGCCCTCGCGCGCTTAGCTCACATAGCCCGCTTCCACCGGATCGCCGACGCGGTCGATCAAAGCGCGCTTGAGCTTGGCCAGCGCATTGCCCTCAATCTGGCGCACGCGTTCCTTAGAAATGCCCAGCCGCGCGCCGAGCGCTTCGAGCGTCACGGTTTCTTCCTCAAGCTTGCGCTCGCTGATGATGATGCGTTCGCGTTCGCTGAGATCGCGCAGAGCGTCATGTACAAGATTATAGCGCGCTTCGCTGTCGTGCGCGCGCGCCGTCTCGCCTTCCGGATCGGCGTTTTCATCGGCGAGCAGATCCTGCCATTCGCCCGCGCCGTCATCGCTCAGCGGCGCATTGAGCGAGCGATCCGAAGATGAAAGCCGCGCCGCCATGTTGCGCACGTCGTTTTCCGGCACGCCGAGCATGCGCGCCACATAGGCGCTGTTTTGCGCGCTGATGCTGGCCTCGCCCACATCATTGATGCGCGCGCGCAGGCGCCGGAGATTGAAAAACAGCGCCTTTTGCGCCGATGTCGTGCCGGTGCGGACGATCGACCAATTGCGCAAAACGAAATCCTGAATGGATGATCGAATCCACCAGGAGGCATAGGTCGAGAAACGCACTTCGCGTTCCGGCTCGAACCGCGCCGCCGCCTGCATCAGGCCGACATTGCCCTCCTGCACCAGATCGCTCATCGGCAGGCCGTAATGGCGAAAGCGCGCCGCCATCGCCACGACAAGGCGCAGATACGCCGTGGTGAGCTCATGCAGCGCGGCTTCGTCGGCCTCATCGCGCCAGCGCCGCGCCAGATCGCGCTCGTGCTCGGCCTCCAATAAAGGCGTGCGCATCGCCGTGCGCATGTAGCGCTGGGCGCCGCGTCTGAGTTCAAGAGTTTCGGTTATCGCCATTGCCTCGCTCGACGTTTGCAAGCGCGCTGTCGCGTCCTGCCTTTATCCTACGTCCATGCGCGAGGCTGGTTCTTGGCCATGCCGTGATAAAGCAGCCCTGCGTCGTTCACGAACGCGTGAGCGCGGGTTTTGTGCCCTAAGCCAAGCGGATCGTCAGCGTCGCGAACGCAAGCTTGGCATCCGCGCCCGGCGCCGCCATAGATTGCATCCAGGGGTGGAACTTTGGCTGAATTTCAAGACCTTGAGGCCTTCATCCAGCGCTGGACCGCCAGCTCTGGCGGGGCCGAGCGCGCCAATTACGCCCTCTTTCTCAGCGAGTTGTGCGACACCCTCAGCGTCGGGCATCCCGATCCAGCGGGCGCCGACGGCCGCAACGATTACACCTTCGAGCGCCCTGTGCGGCCCCGCGAGAGCGCCGAGACCAGCGCGCCCAAACGCATCGACCTTTACAAGCGCGATTGCTTCATCCTCGAAGCCAAGCAATCACGCTTGCCCGGCTCCAAGAACGCCCTCCCCGGCCAGCTCAGCCTTCTCAAGGAGGAAACGCCGCGCGGATCACGCACCGCCGCGCGCGGCTGGGACGTGATGATGCGCAATGCGCGCAAGCAGGCCGAAGGCTACGTCTTCCTCCTCGATGCCGAACACAAGGCCCCGCCCTTCATCATCGTCTGCGATGTCGGCCATTGTTTCGAACTCTACGCCGATTTCACCGGCACAGGCCGCGCCTATACCCAATTCCCGGATCGCAACGGCTACAGGATCTTCCTCGAAGATTTGCGCGACGCCAAATGCCGCGACCTGCTGAAAACCATCTGGACCGATCCGCACAGCCTCGATCCGACCAAAAAATCCGTCCGCGTCACGCGCGAGATTGCCGCGCGGCTGGCAGCGGTCAGCAAAGCGCTGGAAGAGCGCAAGAACAATCCCGAGGACGTTGCGCACTTCCTCATGCGCTGTCTTTTCACCATGTTCGCGGAGGACACCGGCCTCCTGCCCAAGGAGAGTTTCCGCGGCCTGTTGGAGAAGTGCGTTGAGAAGCCCGAAATCTTCCCGCGCCGCCTTAAGCGTCTGTGGTCGGAAATGGATACGGGCATCGACATCAGCGAGGTGATCGACTCCCGCATCCGCTACTTCAACGGCGGCTTGTTCAAAAACACCACGGCGTTCGACCTTCAACGTGAAGAGATTGGCGAACTGCTCGCCGCCGCGCGGGCCGACTGGCGAGAAGTCGATCCCGCCATCTTTGGCACATTGCTCGAACAGGCGCTCGATCCCAAGGAGCGCCGCAAACTTGGCGCCCATTACACGCCGCGCGCCTACGTGCAGCGTCTGGTCGAAGTGACGGTCATGGAGCCGCTCCGCGCCGACTGGGAAGCCGCGCTGACCAAGGCCGAACTGGCGAAGGAAGACCGCAAGGACGACGACGCCGTCCGCATTGTTCGCGCGTTTCTTAAGACGCTCTGCGAAACGCGCGTTCTCGACCCAGCCTGCGGCACCGGCAACTTCCTCTATGTCGCGCTCGAACTGATGAAACAGCTTGAAGGCGAAGTGCTGGAGACGCTGACCAAGCTCGGCGACGAGCAAGGCCTGCTCACGCTTAAGAACCTCACCGTCGATCCGCATCTTTTCTTGGGGCTCGAACTCAATCCGCGCGCCGCCGCCATTGCCGAACTCGTCGTCTGGATTGGCTATCTGCAATGGCACTACCGCAACACGACGGGCCATCCCCAAGAACCGATCCTGCGCGCCTTCGACAATATCAATTTTGGCAAGCGCGAAGGCTATGACGCCGTGCTGACCTGGGATGGCGCGCGCACCCTCTCCCCCGAGAGGGGGAGAGGGCAGGGTGAGGGGGCGGCGCCAGCGTCTGAAAGTGCAGCGCCAAGCGCTCCAGCCGCGCCCGAGACCTACCCAAACCCGCGCCGTCCGATTTGGCCCGAAGCCGAATTCATCGTCGGCAATCCGCCGTTCATTGGCGGCAAGGACATTCGCTCACGCACCGCGCCCGGTTATGCCGAAGCCCTCTGGGCGGCGCATCCGCACATGAATGAGAGCGCCGATTATGTGATGTATTGGTGGGATCGCGCCGCCGAGATTTTGCGTAGGGCTGAGACCAAGCTGCGCCGCTTTGGCCTGGTGACGACCAATTCAATCAGCCAAGTCTTTCAGCGCCGCGTGATCGAACGGCACTTGAGCGGCAAGAACCCGCTCACACTCGTTTTCGCCATCCCTGATCAGCCATGGACGAAAGCCACCAAAGACAGCGCCGCTGTGCGCATCGCCATGGACAACGACGGCTTTTATCGCGCTACCTTAAAATCCATGGCCACCCCCTGGACCAACCGCGACTTTACCCCCTTTGCCCCACTCAACGATTACAACGCTACCGTAATGGGCTTGGT
>JAUIJZ010000118.1 GCA_030430715.1 Alphaproteobacteria bacterium | reverse complement strand
ACCTATCCAGGAGAGTGAAAAACCTCTCTGCGACGGCCCGGCGAGAGAGATCATGACGGGGCGCGTGCGAGCGCGCAGGCGCTGCGCAAGCAGCGTCACCACCAAAACTTCGGCGCGCAAGCATGCGCCCCGGCCTTACTTTTGAAAACGCGAATAGAGCGGGTCGCGCCGCTTCTTCAGCGTGCGCGCCGCTAGCGAAACAGCAGCACCGGCGCCTTGGCCGTGCGCAGCATCGCCGTCGTCGTGCTGCCGACGAGCAATTCGCGGATGCGCGAATGTCCGTAGGCGCCCATCACCAGGAGGTCGCCCGATTTGGCGCGCAACGCCGCGCACAAGCTCGTTTCCACGTCGCCGTCCAGGCTTTCGAACGATACGCTCGCGCGCGCGCCCAAGACAGCGCGCGCCGTGTCCAGATGCTTGGCGGCGTCCGCGCCGACGCTGACGACATGCACCGGCAGACCGGCGAACGCGGCGCTCTCTGCGGTGAAGTGCAAAGCGCGCGACGCGCTCTCGCCGCCATCGAAAGCAATGACGACGCGCGTGAACGGCATGAACACGCGCGGCACGGCCAGGATCGGGCGCGAACTGCCGCGCACCACCCGCTCGACCTTGCTGCCCGTGTGGCCTTCGGCGAAATTGCCGCTCTCGCCGCGCTTGCCGATAATGACCAGATCGGAATCCTGCTCCAGCTCGATCACGGTTTCGGCGACTTCGCCGTGCCGGTGCAGCGTCTCCACCTCCGCGACGCCCGCCTCTTGCAGACGCTGCGCCGCGCCTTGCAGCAGCGCGCGCCCATGCTCCTGCGCCAGGCGCGCCTGCGCTTCATCGGCGGCGGTGAGCTGTTCCAGCAAAGTCTCGCTGGCGCCGAGGCCGACGCTGCCGCTGAGATCGATGCGCGCACGCGCGATCTCGCCGCGATCGATCACATGCAGCACCGCGACACGCGCGCCCAGGCGCTGCGCGAACCACGCCGCATGATCGCAGATGCTCGGCGCGTAGGACGAGGCGTCGATCGACGCCAGCACTTTGGACATGGCCTGCCCTCCCATCAATGCGCGCCGGCTTTTGCCGCGGCGTCTTCTTTGTCATGCACGGCGAAGCGATCGACCATCGTCGCGCTGGCTTCGTTGAGCCCGATGATTTCGACGCCCGCCCCCTCGCGCCGGAATTTCAGCACGACCTTATCCAGCGCCGCAACCGCGGAAATATCCCAGAAATGCGCTTGCGACACGTCAATGCGCACCCGCGCGATCACTTCCTTGAAGTCGAACGCATTCGCGAACGCCTCGGCCGAGGCGAAGAAAATCTGCCCGGTCACATTGTATGTCCGCAGCGTAGCGTCTTCGCTCAGGCTTGAACGCACGCCGACCACGCGCGCCACTTTGCGCGCAAAGAAAATGCCGCTGAGCAGTACGCCGACCAGAACGCCCTGCGCCAGATCGTGTGTGAGCACCACGACGGCGACGGTCGCGACCATGACGATCGAGGACGAGCCCGGATGCGCGCGCAGATTCTTGATCGAGCTCCAATTGAACGTGCCGATCGACACCATGATCATCACCGCGACCAGCGCCGCCATCGGTATTTGCTGCACCCAAGGGCCGAGCACGACGATCAGGAACAACAGGCAACAGCCCGCCACCATGGACGATAATCGTCCGCGTCCGCCTGATTTCACGTTGATGACGGATTGGCCGATCATGGCGCAGCCGCCCATGCCGCCCAGGAAACCGGTGACGAAATTGGCCGCGCCCTGGCCCACGCTTTCGCGGTTCTTGTCGCTTTTCGTGTCGGTGAGATCGTCGACGATGGTGGCGGTGAGTTGCGATTCCAGCAAGCCGACCACGGCCATGGTCAACGCATAGGGAAAGATGATCTGCAGCGTCTCGAATGAAAGCGGCACGTCGGGAATGAAAAAACTCGGCAAGCTTGACGGCAATTCGCCGAGGTCGCCGACACGGCGGACGTCCAAGCCGAAATAGATCGCCAGCGCCGACAGAACAAGAATGCACACAAGCGGCGACGGCACGGCGCGCGTCAGCAACGGAAACAGATAAATGATCGCCAGCCCGCCGCCGACCATCAGATAGGTCTGCCACGTAACGCCGACCAGCTCCGGCATCTGCGCGAGAAAAATCAGGATCGCCAGCGCGTTGACGAAACCGGTAATCACGGAGCGCGAGACATAGCGCATCAGCACCGCAAGACGCAGATAACCCGCGCCGATCTGCAACAGCCCCATCAGGATGGTCGCGGCGAACAGATATTGCAGCCCATGCTCTCTGACGAGATCGACCATCAGCAGCGCCACCGCCGCCGTCGCCGCGGAAATCATGCCCGGCCGGCCGCCGACGATCGCCGTCACCACCGCGATCGAGAACGACGCATAGAGCCCGACCTTGGGATCGACGCCGGCGATCACGGAAAAGCCGATCGCTTCGGGAATGAGGGCCAGCGCCACGACAATGCCAGCCAGCACATCGCCGCGCACATTCGACAGCCATTCGCGTTTCAGCGATTCAAGAAATGTCATTTTATCTCACGCGCTCGCGCCCGAAGGGCCGCACATTGCGCCGCTTGAATTGTCCGGGGGATAGGCGCCCGGCCGAGCCACCCGAGCAAAGCCGGGTCCAGCGAGGGGCGCTTATTGGACTGTTCAGCCGCCATCGGCAAGCAGCAAGGGCTACGCAAAGTGCGCAGAGCCGGCATGCAAACTTGTCACATGGGAAAGTCTAGAACGCAGCGAACGCCTGGCTCTGTAATTTGCGCGCGTGCTTTTCCGCGTACATCGCCTCATCGGCGCGCGCGACAGCGACTTCGGGATCTTCCACGCTCAGGATCGCGTGCACGCCGAACGAGGCGCCGACGCGATGCGCGACACCCGCATGTATGATTGTGCTCGCATTGATCTTCTCGGAGAGCGACTGCGCCTTGGCGCGCGCTTCCTCAGCCGTGGCGCGATTGAGGATTACGCCAAACTCGTCGCCGCCCAGGCGGCCCACAACGTCGGATTCGCGCACCGAATCCGAGAGAAGGCGCCCCAAATGCTTCAACACGGCGTCGCCAGAGGCGTGGCCATATTGGTCGTTCAGCGCCTTGAGCCCATCCAGATCGACGAACAGCACGGCAGCCGGCGTCTTGTAGCGCTCGACCTCGGACATGGTCCGGTGCAGCTCGCGCATGAAGGCGCGGCGGTTGAATGTTGGGGTAAGCGCATCGCGATCGGCCGTCGCCGCAAGGGCGTCGCGCTCGGCCGCGATTCTCTCCAGCGCCGCGAGCCCCGCCTTGGAAAAATCGCGCGCTGAGACGCCCAGCTCTTCCAGGAGCCGGGTCGTTTCGGGTGCGGACTTCGATTTACCGAATGGCATGGGGCTTTGCCTCCACCCGTATGGATGCGCCCGGCTGGTAAAGGACGTCTTAACCGCCTCGACACTGGACGCGGGCGGCGGCTTCCATTACTGGGCCGTTTTTTAGGAGCAGCCGCACATGGCTCTTGCCCCCCTCGTCGGCCTGATCATGGGGTCGCAATCGGATTGGGACACGATGAAGGCCGCCGCCAACGCGCTCGACGCGCTGGGCGTGCCCTACGAAGCGAAGGTGGTGTCGGCCCACCGCACCCCGCAGCGTCTTTATGATTACGCCGCCGCCGCCAAGGGCCGCGGCCTCAAAGTGCTCATCGCCGGGGCCGGCGGCGCCGCCCACCTGCCCGGCATGGCCGCCTCGATGACGCCCCTGCCCGTGCTCGGCGTCCCGGTTAAAAGCGCAGCTCTCAACGGTTTCGACAGCCTGTTGTCGATCGTGCAAATGCCGAAGGGCGTGCCGGTCGGCACGCTGGCTATCGGCGAAGCTGGCGCCGCCAACGCCGGCTTGATGGCGGCGGCAATCCTGGCGCTCAACGACGATGCGCTCGCCACGCGCCTTGAAGCATTCCGCGCCGCGCAAACGGAAGCCGTGGGCGAGAGCCCGACCTGATGGATTTTTGCTGAGACATGCTCAAGCCGGGATCGACCATCGGCATTCTTGGCGGCGGACAATTGGGCCGCATGCTCGCGCACGCCGCCCAGCAGCTCGGCTTCGATATTTGCATCTTCACGGACGAAGACGACAGCCCGGCCGCGCGCGTCTCAGCGCAGACGTTCGTCGCCGATTATCGCGATGCGCAGGCGCTCGCCGCCTTCGCGAAGCGCGTTGATGTGGTCACCACCGAATTCGAAAACGTTCCCGCGGAAACCGCACAGGCCCTGATCGATGCAGGTGCGCTTGTGCGCCCATCTTCACAAGCGCTGGCGATCGCGCAGGATCGCTTCGACGAAAAGAGCTTCTTCAATGCGCAAGGCATCGCAACGCCGCGCTTTGCCGCGATAGCAAGCCAAGCCGACCTTGATACGGCGATCGCCGATATGGGCGCGCCCGCGATCCTGAAAACACGTCGGCTCGGCTATGACGGCCGCGGCCAAATCCGCATCAAAACGAAGGCCGATGCGCAGGGCGCCTATGCCCAGCTCGGCGCACCCGGCATTCTCGAAGCCTTCTGCCCGTTTGAACGCGAGGTCTCGATTATCGCCGCGCGCGGTGAAGATGGCGCGGTCGCGTTCTACGACCTTTGCGAAAACGAGCATGCTGGCGGCATCTTATCGCGCACCGTCTTGCCGGCGGATGTAAAAGACGACGTTGCAGCCCGCGGGCGCGACGCCGTGAAAAAGGTGCTCGACGCATTCGATTATGTCGGCGTGCTGACCATCGAATTTTTCGTCATGCCGAACGGCGCGCTCGTCGCCAACGAAATGGCGCCGCGCGTTCACAATAGCGGGCATTGGACCATTGAAGGCGCGCTGACCTCGCAATTCGAGCAACATATTCGCGCCGTCGCAGGCTGGCCGCTCGGGCCAACAACGCGCGTGGCCGGCATTGAAATGCTCAACCTCATTGGCGACGACGCCGACACATGGCCCACGCTTGCGGCCGACCCTGAAGCGCGCTTGCACCTTTATGGCAAACGCGATGCGCGTACGGGCCGCAAAATGGGCCACGTTACAAAGCTAAAACTGCGCTGATCGGAGCAAAACAGTGTTCGTTCACTCGGTCTATTTTTGGCTCAAACCGGATTTGACGCCGGCGCAGCGCGATCAATTCTGGGCTGGCGTGAAAACGCTCGGTGAAATTCCGGGCGTCCGCCTGTTCTACACCGGCGCGCCAGCGGACACGGACCGCCCCGTCATCGAGCGGTCATATTCGTGCGCGCTCGTCACCGGCTTCGACGATCGCGCCGCGCACGACGCCTACCAAGTGCATCCGATCCACGACACATTCCGTGAGTTGGAGCACTTGTGGACCAAGGTCGTAATTTACGACGCCGTCACAAATCCCTGAGGTTCAGGGAAAAGCTGCAATTGGAGATTGGCGGCGAAAGCTGTAATGTGCTCCGGTGCTTCGCACTGGGGAGAATAGCGGCATGGCTGAGGACAAGTTTGGCGCCGGGCCGCTTCCCTCAACATCGGCCGGAGACACCATTGCTGGCAATAGCGGTACATCCGCAAGTGTAGCGGTCGGCGGAAGCGCGACGGGCATCATCAACACGGCCGGAGACGACGATTGGTTTCAGGTCGATCTGGTCGCCGGGCAAAGCTACGTCTTCACAGCAACCGGCGAGGCGGTCGATTCCTCCAGCGCACTTCAAGACACCTATCTCGAACTTTACAATCCGTTCGGTGTCTTAGTCGCGGTCGATGACGATGCCGGGCCCGGCACGGATTCCATGTTGCGTTTTACGGCGACGCAAACCGGCACTTATTATTTGAACGCACGCGCGTGGGAGCCGGATACAGGCGCCACGCTGACGGGCGGCTACCGAATTACCGCCGACACCGGCCCCGCCCAAGATCCGCTCGACAGCATCGACCTTGGCTTCGAGGTCATCGACACCAACATCACCTATTATCTTGCGACAGAGGGCCAATCCTACGCTGGCGAAACCTCGCTCAGAGATTGGAATGCGACGGAAACCGCTGCTTTGACGGCGGCATTTGCAACCTTTTCCGCTGTCACGCCGCTTACTTTCACTCAGGTATCGTCCAGCGCCAGCGCGGATCTCATAATTGTACTCGCCGATCTTGACCCTGGAACACTGGGCTCTTTTTTAGGTAATTCCGCAGGCGGCTACCTGTTCTTTTCGCCGACTGTCGGCGAAGAATACTGGTCGGCCAATGCTCTGACCCCGGGCGGCTTAGGTTTCACAACGCTCTTGCACGAGATGGGCCATGCACTCGGCCTGGCGCATCCGCATGACAATTCGGGCAATTCCGAAATCATGCAGGGCGTCCTCGCACCGTTTAATTCATTGGGAACTTACCTGTTGAACCAAGGCGTGTTCACGGTGATGACCTACAATCCCGGCCTTGCACAATCGCTTCAAGCGCCTCTCGTCACGGGAAACCCAGCAACACCAATGGCGCTCGACATCGGTCTGCTGCAACAAAAGTATGGCGCGAACACCAACTACAATAATAGCGACACCGTCTATACGCTTCCCAACACAAACGCGGTTGGCACGTCCTATTCAACGATCTGGGACACTGGTGGCGTTGACACCATCGTCAGCACATTCAATGGCAGCGCTACAATCGACTTGAGGCCCGCATCATTGCTGAACGCCCAAGGTGGCGGCGGCTACATATCGAGTAATTCCAATATCTATGGCGGATTTACAATTGCCGCCGGCGTGGTGATCGAGAATGCGCGCGGCGGATCTGGCGCCGACGAAATCATAGGCAATCACGTCGCCAATGAAATTCTCGGCATGGACGGCGACGACCTGCTTACGGGCCATGATGGAAATGACTGGCTCGAAGGTGGCGCTGGATATGATCGCCTCCTGGGCGGCGACGGCAATGACACCCTTCTCGGCGGCAACGGCGTCGACATTTTCATTGGCGGCAATGGGACCGACACAATTGTCTACAATCGCGGCACGATCGGCGTGGAGGTGAACCTGGTCGGCAATTACGGTCGCGGCGGAGAGGCCGAAGGCGACGCCTTCGACAGCATCGAAGACATTGTCGGCTCCAATTTTGGCGATCAGCTCACCGGCAGCGCGGCGAACAATTTCATCTTCGGCGTCGCCGGCGATGACCGGCTCTGGGGCGATGCGGGCGACGACATTCTGATCGGCGGCGCGGGGGCCGACATTCTCACCGGCGGCGCTGGCGTCGATGCGACCTCGTACCACAATTCCTCGTCCGGCGTGCGCATCGTGCTCTTCCAATATATCGGCCGCTATGGCGAAGCCGAGGGCGACCAATTCGGCTCGATCGAAAACATCATCGGCTCACCGTTCCAGGACGAAATCTTCGGCGACAACGCCAACAATGAATTGTACGGCCAGGAAGACGTGGACGTGCTTGAGGGCGATGCCGGCGACGATTATCTCGATGGCGGCGCCGGGGCCGACAAGATTTACGGCCAGGATGGCAACGACACGCTCTATGGCGGCGAGGGTCAGGATCGTCTGTTCGGCGGCGGCGGCGCCGACCGCTTCTTTTACCGCGATGTGAGCGAGAGCTTGGTGGGCACGCCGGATGAGATCGTCGAGTTTACCCGCGCCCATGGCGACAAGATCGACCTCTCCGGCATCGACGCCAATACCAATGTCGGGGGCGATCAGGCCTTCAGCTTCATCGGCGCGGCGGCATTCTCAAGCACCGCCGGCGAGCTGCGCTATGCCGGCAATTTCCTCGAAGCGGACGTAAACGGCGACGGCAATGCCGACTTCCAGGTCCAACTCAATGTCGCCTCACTGCAAAGCGACGACTTCCTGCTCTAGCGCGAGAAGCGTTCTTCCCGCGCGGTGAACAACCACAGTCCCGCAATGTAAATCGCAGGCGCAAACACCGACAATACGCCGCTAAGGGCGTCATTGCGGTTTGTAATACGGAACGCAACGTCGCCCGCATCCGAGCTGACAACGCCAGCCGTACTCGCATTGAGCGTCAGCCAAGCGAGCACTGCTACAGAAAGCCAGAAAGCAACGGCTGTCGCGGCAATGGGAAACGTGCGCTCGACATAATCGTCGGCGGGATGTTCCTCGAAATGCGTCAGACTGGTCCAAATCGTGAGCGGCCAGAATACCGCTTTGAGGAACCGTAACGGAGCAGCGTTCATGACGGCCTCCAGCACGGGTTATGCTCTCGATATAGGAAGCTCGATGCGCTGGAACCAGTATTACAGCCGGTTTTCCTTAGCGCCCATAGCGAAAGCGCGCCGCAACGCCGACGGCGTGCTCAGCAGCCTCGCCCACAGGCTTGAGCCGCACCTTCAGCTTCTCGAACTGCATGACATTCTCGATGCGCGCATCAAGGAAATCCCAGGTCGCAGCGCTGTCCGCACTGTCATCGGCGAACCAGCGCGCATAAGTCGAGCCGAGCACGCCGGAAAGGATGGCGCGCTTGGTATAGAAATTCTCGTCCGTGCTCGTATCGCCCAGCGCGCGCCAAATTCGGTCGGCGCTGCGCCACAACAGACGCGCCGCTTCCGGCGCGCGGTCCGGGCGCGCCAGGGCGCGCGTCATAGCCCGCGCGGCTTCTTTGTAGGGCGCTTGCGCTTCCAGCCGCAGCTGCACCGCG
>JAUIJZ010000117.1 GCA_030430715.1 Alphaproteobacteria bacterium | reverse complement strand
CGCGTGCAGAAGCGCGTTGTAGTCCATGACTGAAAGATTGACGCTGCTGCCGGTTAAGGCGCTCAGCATTTCATTCGCAACGCCGCCGCGCAGAGACAGAAGGCGCGATCCGATCTGAAAGCTGGCGGCGCGTGTCTGCGCCGCGGTCGCCTGGCGCGTAATGCTCATATGGCCGCTGGGAATAAAGAGACGGCCGAAATAGAGCGGTGTCGTGGTGGTGAGCTGCACGCGCACGGCGTTGGCGCCGCCGCCGCCGGCGCGAAAGCGCTCCGCCGGCGCAATACGCCGGTCGGCCGCGTATACGCCGCGCGTCGTAGTGATGCGCACATCCGTTTCCCAGCGATTGTCGCGCACGGTTGAGCGGGCGAGTGACTCGGCCGCACCGGGATTTTGCATTGCAGCAAGGGCGGCCAGATCGGCCGTGCCCTGTAAACGGCGTGCGTCGAGATAAACCGCGCCGACATCGGTCGCGAGACCGGCGAAACCGATCAGCACGACGGACGAGACGGCGGTGAGAATGGAGACGCCGCCGCGCTCGGCGCGAAGAAAATCTTGTAAAATCATGGAAGGCCGCCGAGCCGGATGGTGGCGACGCGCGAGATCTCCGGGCGCGGCACGGGCAGCAATCCTTCGAACGCCCAATAGATGTCTTCACGCGCGTCATACGTAACACGCACGCGCAGCATCGATCCGTCGCGCTGCACATTCACCTGAGACTCGCCGCGCATATGGCTTTGGTCCGCCATGCCGACGCGGACTGTGTCTTGCGCGAGCGTGAGGCGTTCGTCGTCGCTCAGGCCGGCGATCGCCGCGCGCGCCGCGTCATTGCTGATCTGTTGAACAGTGTGCGCAGTGAGAAAATAGCCGCCATAGGTGAAGATGCCGGACATCAGCAGCAGCAACACCGGACCGACCAGCGCAAATTCTACGGCGGCAGTACCGCGCTTGGCCGCGATGAAACCGTGCCGTGCAACGAAGCCGCGTGACAATCGAAGAGAGAAGCCCATGATCCCGCCCTATGACGGAAGGCATATTAGGAGAGGGCTATTTCGATCGGGATATCATGCATTATTCGAACTATTCGCGAAGTCTGCGGCGGAAAATTTTTACAAATCGGAGCGAAGGCAAAAAGATACAGATTCTAGCGGTAGTGAAAGTTGAATCCTTGAGCCAATCAGGTTCTGATAGTCTGTAGAATATCGAAAATATTCAGCGCGGACTCGCTAACCGTGCGGCTCTAAAATGCGAGAGGCAGGAAGCGCGAAGGGGGTTGTAATGCCGGATAGAGTCGCCGTTTCGTCGGCGGACTTCATTCGCAATATCGGCTTCTGGCAGAACGAAGCCTTGCGACGACCGGTTTCGATCACGCACCATGGGCGCGAGCGTTTGGTTCTGGCTGCGCCCGATGAATTTGACGCCAAGCGAACAGACCAGGCTGCGGTTCAAGCGCTTGCCGATGCGGGCGCGGCGCAAAGTCTTGCCGCGACGCTGTCCGATCACATGGAAGAAGGCTTCCTGCAATTTGACGATCAATTGCGCGTTGAGGACAGCAATGCGGTGTCGCAGGCTTTCCTCGGGCGAGGCAAGGCGGAGATAGCCGGCGCTACGGTCCTTGACCTGTTTCCGCAGCCGATTGCGTCTATTTTACAGGACCGTTTGCAGACGGTTCGGCGCGCGCGGCAGGTGGAGCGCTTCGAGGCGACGGCTTTCGATGGCCGCACGCTGTCGCTGAAAGTGTTGCCGACATCAGAAGGCGCCATTCTGCTGTTTCAGAATATCACCGAGATTCGGGTGCTGCGGCAGCGCATGGAAGAGTACGAGGCTGGCCGCACAGCAGCGAGCTGCCACCCAATGATCGTGCCTTTGCGTCTGGACACACGCGCGCGCGTCGAGTGGGTGGACGACAAATTCGGCGCCTTCACGGGCTTCGATTGCGGCGCGCTGGTGGGGCACCGCTTTGTCGATCTGGTCGCCACGACCAATCGGCGGCACGCCTCCGATTTGATCGAGCGTGTGCTTTCGGAGAGGACCGTCGCGCAGGGCGGTGTAACGTTTCTTGGCCGGAACGGTGTGGAATATCCGGGTCACCTGACGCTGGCGCCTGTACTTTCGGACTATATTGCGCAGGGCGTTGCAGGCGTTTTCGTCAAGCCGGACCCGCTCGACTTTGGCGAGCGGTCAAATAATGTAGGTCACGCTTCGGCCTGAGGCGCGAAACCATCGCTACATCTGTGAGGTTATAGTAGACGTTAGGCAGCAGCCTCGCGATGAGGTAGTACGTTACTGACGATGTTCTTTGTGGGAGGAGAACATGCGCGCGGAACAGAAGGAACCTTTGGAAGAACGAACGGATGGCCAGCGCCGAATTTGCGCGGTGTGTGGCCAAGCCTTCGATACCACCGACATGGACCAAGTATTCCACCACGACAGCGCCCCGCACCAACCTTTGGAGTCTAGCTCGGAGAGCTGACTCTCATCGGGGCATACGATCCCGGATCATTCTCCTATGTGGTGCGCCCCCGCCTGATAAGGAGGCAGGCGCAGCGCCAATGCGCGTTGCGCTCGCTTGGGGCTTT
Organism: Alphaproteobacteria bacterium; assembly: GCA_030430715.1. Lineage (GTDB taxonomy): Bacteria > Pseudomonadota > Alphaproteobacteria > Caulobacterales > Aquidulcibacteraceae > Vitreimonas. The sequence goes on along the minus strand of JAUIJZ010000117.1, from coordinate 6,051 downwards.
TCGCCTTTGAAGTCCTAGGCTAAACCATTTTCGCCGATTGGTCTTTGCGGGGGAAGAGCGGATGCGGCTAGGGGAGGAAGTGCAGGCCAAGGAGCGCGCGTTTTTCTCTGGAAAACGCATACTTCTGACCGGCGCGGCAGGCAGTGTGGGGTCGGCGCTAGCGGCCGAGCTGGCGGGAGCTGGTTGCTCTGCACTGGCCTTGATGGATCATCACGATCACGGATTGCTGCAAGTCGTCGAGCAGGTCAGTGCGGCGGCGCCGCGGACCGAAATCATTGAAGCGCTTTGCAATATTCGCGACGCGCGGCGGGTCGGCGCTTGGCTGAGCAAGATCAAACCGGACCTGGTCATCCATGCGGCGGCGCTCAAGCACGTGCATGTTGGCGAGCGTCATCCGGGCGAGTGCATCCTCACCAATCTGGTCGGCATGAAGAACGTGCTCGACGCCTCGATCGCGGCGGGCGCTGAGCAATTCCTGCTGATTTCAACAGACAAGGCGGCGTCCCCCGTTTGCGTGATGGGCGCTTCCAAGCGGCTGGCCGAGCTTTATCTCGAAGGCGTTCAGGCCGAAGGCCGGTGCGCCACGGCGCTGAAAGCGGTCCGCTTCGGCAATGTGTTTGCGTCACAGGGCTCGGTCGCGCCGCGTTTCTCGGCGCAGATCGAGGCAGGCGGCCCTTTGCAGGTCACGCATCCCGATATGAAGCGCTATTTCATGTCGATCGAAGAAGCGGTGGACCTCATCCTCAACGTGGCGGCGCTGAACGATGCCGCTGCGCCGCAATGCGGCGTGTATTTCAAGGATATGGGCGAGGCTGTTTCGATCCTTGAGATGGGCCGCGAAATGATCGCCCGCTCGGGCCGCGACATTGATATTGAGATCGTCGGCATGCGCCCTGGCGAAAAGCTGAACGAAGAATTGTTCGATCAGTATGAACGCGTCGCCGCCGCGGATTTGCCGGGCGTTTTTCGCGTCAGTCCGTTGTCCGCCGACGCCTATGTAAGTTCCGCCGACCTTGCCCAGCTGGAAGCGCTGGCCGTGTCCGCGGAGGAGGCGGTGGTGCGCCAGCGTGTGTTCGCGCACCTCGATGCCCGGCTCGGCCGCGCCGAACCGGCGGCCGGCTGAGCGCGCCGCGGCGCCGCGCGCAGACCGTTCAGCTTCGCGCATGAAAACGATGTGGCGCGCCCTCGTTCCTGCCGGTGTTCGCGCGGCTGCGGCGCGGGCCCGCTTCGCCCTGGCTCAGCGCGCCCTAGAGCAAACGATCGCCCCAGCCGAGGGATTGGGGCCGCCCTCCGCCAATGCGGCGGTGACCGGTTTTATGAGGTCGGGGATTGGTATTGGCCGCGCGGCGCAGCTTTGCGCGGCCGAGCTTGCGGCAGGCGGCGTGGGCGTGCGCACTTTGAGCCTGAGCTTGGATAGTGCGCGCGGATCGCTGGCTGCTTCGGGGCCGGCAGACGAAGCGCTCATTTTGCACGTCAATCCCGATACGCTGGCCTTCGCCTTGACGCGATTGCCGCCGCAGAGGCTGCGGGCGCGCCGGCGCATTGGCTATTGGGTCTGGGAATTGGAGCAGGCGCCGCCCGGCTGGCGCCGCGCCGGGCGCTGGCTCGATGAGATATGGGCGCCCAGCACATTCGCGGCCAACGCCATCGGCGCGCGCTTGAGCCGTGAGGTCAGCGTTGTCCCGCATCCGGTGGCGCTAAGCACGCCGCAACCGCGCGAGGCGCGCCGTGCGGCGGCGCGGGCGCGGTGGGGCGTCGCGGCGGAATTCGTGGCTGCGACGAGTCTGTCGATGACCTCGTCGCTTGAGCGCAAGAATACGCTCGCCGCGATTGCGGCGTTCGCCCACGCGTTTCCCAATGATGCAGGCGCTCTGCTCATCGTTCGGGCGACATTCTGCAGCCATTACCCGAAGGGACGGATGCTGCTGCAAGACGCTGCGGCGCGCGCGGGCGCCAATGTGCGGCTTGTGCTGCACGAGCAGGACGCCAGTTTTGAGGAGATGGAAGATCTCTACGCGCTCGCGGACACGTACCTTTCGCTGCATCGCGCTGAAGGCTTTGGGCTTACCTTGGCGGAGGCGATGCAGCGCGGGCTGCCCGTGATCGCCACGAACTGGTCTGGAAATCTCGACTTTATGGATGAAGCGTGTGCGTTGCTCGTGCCGGCGGCGTTTATCCCGGTGCGCGACTCGCAGGGCGTTTATGCGCCTTCCGGGCGCTGGGCCGATCCCGATATTGGCGTAGCCTCGGCGCAGCTGCGGCGCGTGCGCGGCGATGCGGCTTTGGCGGCGGATATCGGCGCGCGGGCGGCGGCGCGTGTTCGGACTCAATTGTGCGGCGGCGCAGCTGCCGCGCTCCTGCGCGGCGGGTGAGCGGCAAGGTGAACGCATTGCCAACACTAGACCGTCCGCGTATTGCTAGCGGCAAAGGGAAGATAGCCTAAAGGCATGCGAACAGCGATAATTACCGGCGTAACGGGCCAGGACGGCGCTTATCTTGCGCGAAACTTGCTCAGCCGAGGGCACAAAGTTTTCGGCACGTATCGCAGAACAGGCTCCCTCAATTTCTGGCGCATCGAAGAGCTGGGGGTCGAGCGCCATCCCAATTTCATGCTCGCCGAACTCGACCTACTCGATATGGGCTCGTGCATCCGTCTTTTGGAAAAGGCCGAGCCGGATGATTTCTACAATTTCGCGGCGCAAAGCTTCGTTGGCGTGTCGTTCGGCCAACCTGTCAGCACGGCTCAGATCACGGCGGTCGGTGTACTGCATTGTCTTGAAGCCATTCGCTGCGTGAACAAGCGCATTCGCTTTTATCAGGCTTCAAGCTCCGAGCTTTACGGCAACGCCGCTACCGCGCCGCAAAACGAAGACACGCCGTTCCATCCGCGCAGCCCTTACGCGATCGCCAAGCTGTTCGGTCATTGGACGACAATCAATTATCGCGACGCCTACGATATGTTCGCGGTCCCCGGTATCTTGTTCAATCACGAATCCCCGTTGCGCGGGCGCGAGTTCGTGACGCGCAAAATCTCCAACGCCGTCGCCGCCATCAAGCTGGGCAAGGAAAGCGAAATTCAGCTGGGCAATCTCGACGCTGAGCGCGATTGGGGTTTTGCGGACGAGTATGTCGAAGGCGTGCGCCGCATGCTTGAAGAGACCGATACGCCAGATGTATTTGTGCTCGCGACAGGCCAAACCTATTCAGTGCGCCGTTTCGTCGAACTCGCATTCGCGGCCGCCGGCATGCCCATCACTTGGAAGGGCGCGGGCCTGGATGAAGTGGGCTTGGACGAGGGCGGGCGTGTTCGCGTTCGCGTCAATCCGGATTTCTTCAGGCCCGCGGAGGTGCAGCGCTTAATCGGCGACGCGGGCAAGGCGCACCGGCTCCTGGGCTGGAAAGCCGAGACCGGACTCGCGGAATTGGCCAAGATGATGGTCGATGCCGATCTGGTGAGGAACGAGCGTGGCGCCTCGTTCTGAGCGTGTGCTGCTGACGGGCGGCGATGGTTTTACCGGCGCGCCTTTGGCGCAGGCGCTGCGCGATGATGGCCATGATGTGATCACGGTCGGGCGCGATGCCGGCGTGTGCGATTACGCGGCCGAATTGCTGGAGCCAGAGCCGATCGCGGATCTGGTTGAGCGTATCCGGCCAACGGCGATTGTGCATCTGGCGGCGATCGCCTCGACCGTCGATGATAATTTGCATGCGCTCTACACGATCAATGTGGCCGGCACGGCGGCGCTTCTAGGCGCGGCGCGGCGCAGCAAGGACGCGCTTTCGTCAATTATTCTGGCCAGCAGCGCCAAAGTGTACGCGCCGCCTGTTTCGGATACTCCGATGGACGAAACGGCCCCGCTCGGCCCGTTCGATCATTATGGCGCCAGCAAGCTGGCGATGGAGCACGTCGCGCGTTTGTTCGCGCCCGATCTGCCGATCACTGTCGTGCGGCCCTTCAATTATACCGGGCCCGGGCAAGACGCGCGGTCCTTCTTCGCGCCCAAAATCGTGAGCGCTTTTGTTCGCGGCGAAAGCCTTAGGGTCGGCAATCTCGATGTGGCGCGCGATTTCTCGGACGTATCCAGCGTGGTGGAGGCGTATCGGCGCCTGGTCGCGGCTCCGCAGCCTGGCCAGACCTTCAATATGTGCTCAGGACAGGCGGTCGTGCTGACCGAACTTGTCCGGCTGGCGCGAGAGGTGAGCGGAAACGATGTTGCGATTTCCGTCGACCCTCGTTTTGTGCGCGCTGACGAGCCAAAAACGATCGTCGGATCGTCCGCCAAATTGGAGGCGGCGATTGGCGTGTTGCCGCGGCCGGCGCTGCGAGAAACAATCGAGCGCATGGTGCAAAGCATGGCGTCGGCGCGCTGACGTGAACAATGGCCGGGCCCTCCCAAACAATGCCAGTTCGCGCATTGGGACGGCGTTGGGAGGAAGTGCAATGTGCGTGCGATGGATGGGAATGTGATGGCGGGTTTGCGCGCATATGCATCGAAGCTTGTCGCGATGGTGCGGAATAATCGCGTCGCCGGCTTTTGCGATGGCGTCGATGACGGATCGCTGACTGGCTGGGCGTGGCTGCCGAATGCACCGGATGCCCATGTTGAGGTCGAGCAATGGGTCGACGGCGAACTTCGGGCCAAGACAGTAGCGAACTTGCCCCGGCAGGATTTGGAGGACGTGGTCACTGGCGCGCACGCATGGCGCATGCCGCTTTGGCTTGATCGCGACAAACCGGGTGTGCAGCGGGTTGAGGTGCGCGTCAGCGGCGGAGAAATCCTGCCTCCGGGAATTTTCCATTTTGTCAGGCCGGATGCGCTTACGTCGAAACAACCGGCGGATTCAGCACCGCAAGAGCCTGCGAGCGCGGTGGTTGGTTATTGCGACGGCGTCGATGGCCGCTACGCGCAAGGCTGGGCTTGGTGTCCGTCCGTGCCGGAAGAGCATGTCGAGATCGAACAATGGGTGGACGGTTCGCTGGTTGAGCAGACGGTTGCGAACCTGTCGCGGTCCGATCTTTCGGCGGCGAAAGTCGGCACTGGCCGCTATGGCTGGCGCATGCCGCTCGCGCTGAACGCCGCGAAAACAGGGCCGCAGCAGATTGAGTTTCGTATAAAGGGCGGGCCGGCGGTGACGGGCGGGCAATTCACGCTCGCCTATGCCGATATTGTGCCCGATGGCGCGGAGAGCAGTAGCGCGGCTGAGGGCGAGGAAAGGATCGTCGCGTATTGCGACGGCTTGAAAGGCTCCACCCTGCATGGGTGGGCGCGCAATCTGTTGAAGCCCGACGAACCTGTCGAGATCGAGCTTTGGGTCGATGGCGCCCTTGTGTGCGATACGATCGCGGATGAATTCCGTCCGGATTTGCGGGCGCAAGGCGAGGGGCATGGCCGCTACGCTTGGCGTTTGCCGTTGCAGCTCGATCCGGAACGCGAAACGCCGATGCAGGTGGAAGTCCGCATCAAAGGCGGCAAACCCGTCAACGATGGCGTGTTTGAACTGAAATACGATTTGTCGTTGGACGATCCCGCCAATGCGGCGTTCGCGCCCTTCGTGGCCTCCGTTCTGAAACCGCGCGATAACCCGCTCACATCGGCGGCGGTGAGTTCGGCGCGTCCGGCGGCCTTCGTGATTTATTGTCCAGAGCAACGCAGTGGCGGCGCGTATTGGGCGCCCGAATATGACGATTATGCCGGAGCAGCCGCCGCGTTTGCGTCCGTGCTGCGCGGTCTTGGCTCCGTGGTTGAAGTGGGTTCGCTTGAAGAAGCGGAGGAGACCTGCGCGACACTGAAGGCGCAAAGCGAAAACTGCATCTTGCTATCCTTCGCGCCGCCGAGGCTGGCGCCGCTTGAAGCGAGCTGTCCGGTGGTTCCCGTGTTTGCGTGGAGTTTTCCAACGCTGCCTACCGGCCGTTGGGATCGCGATCCACGTAGCGATTGGCGATATGTCTTGCGTCAAACGGGGCGGGCGATCGTGTTTTCGAGCTTTGCCGCAGAAGCCGTTCGCGCGGAGATGGGCGCGGACTATCCTGTCGCCGTTATCCCCGTGCCG
>JAUIJZ010000116.1 GCA_030430715.1 Alphaproteobacteria bacterium | reverse complement strand
CATGCTCGATCCATTTCAGCTTGAGAACATGCGCGTGCGTTGGCGGCGCTGGGTGATCTTCGATTGCAATTGGAAAGTCGCGGCCGAGGCGTTCAACGAAATCTATCACGTCGATATCACGCACCCGGAGTTCACGCAGTTCGGCGAGTTTCGTGGTTGGTCGCGTGCGCAGGGGCGGCACAGCAATATTGGCTATGACGCGCCGAAGGAGATGGACAAAAACCAGGAAGCGAAACTGCGTGTCGGCACGGGCGATGCGCGTATCTCCACGGCGCAGATGCAAAACTTCACTTGGGAGCAGGTGAACACCAACACGACGCAAACGCTGGTCGATGTCGCAAACCGCTTGGCCGACGAATTGCCGGAAGGGACGCCGGCAGGCGAAGTGCTCAAACATTGGCTGGATGCGGCGCGGCGCGAAGATGCCGCGCGCGGCGTGGTGTGGCCTAGTGTTGATCCAGCTCATGTCGGCAAAGCCGGAACGGCTTGGCAGATTTTCCCGAACTTCCAGATCGGTCACGCTGTCAACAATGCGCTCTGCTACAATTTCAAGCCGTACAAAGCCGATCCGAACAAATGCATTTTCGAAGTCGCGGTGTACGAGCTTTTCCCTCGCGGCAGCGAGCCGAAAACGGAATGGGAGTATACGCCAGTCGGCGACCCGAACTGGCGCAGCGTGCTGCCGCAGGATTTTTCCAATATGGCGGCAGTGCAGGAAGGCATGAAGTCAGGCGGTTTCCGCGGCACGAAGCCAAATCCGTACCGCGAACGCGCCATCGCCAATCTGCATCGCAATCTCGCGATTTATATGGGCAAGGGCGCGCCGCGCAGGCTGGAGCCGTAGGTTTTCAGTGCGCAGGGGCCGTTTCTGGCGGCGCCAATTCCGGCGGGCGGCCAAGAGAAAGCAAGGTAAGGCCACTGACGATGGTCAATACGATCGTCACCAGGAGAAACTGATCGTAATTGCCGGAGATGTCGTAGATCAAACCGGCGGATAGCGGTCCGAATGCAACGCCGATCGACAGCGCAGCGATCAAAAGGCCGTAGAGCCTGCCAAACGCCTTTAAGCCGAAATGCCGCGCCGCCAGATAGGTGACGACATCCATTTCCGCGCCTAGCGCCAAGCCGAACAGCGAAGCTGCTGCGATTTGGCTGGCGGGATCGCCGCCGCGCAGAATCAGCAATGCACAGCCTGCGATGGGAAACAGAAATACGAAGGCGCCGACAAAGCGGCCCGGGAAACGGTCGAGCATCAAGCCGATCAGCAAGCGTCCGATCATGGCGAAGATGCCGAGAAGCGACGCCACGCCCGCAGCTGAAATCTGTTCCGCGCCGTTCTCGACGAGCACAGGCACGAAGTGCACCGAAAGGCCGACGGTGGTGAGCGTATAGAGCATGCAGACAATGAAGAGCTTATAGAATGCAGCTTGGCGCAAGCCTTCGGCGAATGTGACCCCGCTCAAGACTGGCGCGGGGGCGGCTTCCTGCGTTGTTTCGGTTTTCGTTTTCGTGTCGGCGGCGCCGCGGAAGAAAAACAAGATCGTGATGAACACGATGATGGCCCAGATTCCGCCGGTCGCCATGAAGGCGGTGCGCCAGCCAAAGGATTGGATCATGCTGGCTGCGAGCAGAGGATAGAGCGTTGCGCCGAGCGAGGCGCCGCTCAACATGATGCCGAGCGCGAGCCCGCGCGAAGCTTGAAAGCGGCTGGCGACGGCGCTCGACCATACGGAGGCTTGCACCCATGGCGCCAGAATGGCGAACACGCCCCACAGCGCATACCAATGCGCGAGCGAGCCGCTGGTGGTGCCAAGCAGAGAAAACGCCAAACCCGTGGTGAGGACGCCGACGAGGCCAACGATGCGCGGCCCGAAACGGTCCACGAGCGTGCCGACAACGACGCTGAGAACCGCGCCCGTCACGTTGGCGATGGTGAGGCCGAAGGAAATGCCCGCGCGCGACCAGCCAAATTCTTCCGTAAGCGGCCCAATGAAGGGGCCGATGGCATAGGTCTGCAAGACCGCCATCGAATAGCCGAAACCGGCCGCGAACGGCAAAATCCAAGCCTGCCGCCATTCGGCGGCTGCGTTGCCCGGTGCGCTCATGTGTTTCCCCCCTGGGTGTTTGTGCGCAGCTTACAACGAGTTCGCGCCGCGAATGAAGAGGCGGACGTTGCGCGGAGCGCGGGGCTGAAAGTCTGGGGCGGATTCTTGCGATGACAACGCGGCAGCTAAGGGTAACAATATGCCCAAATTCCGGAGGAACGAATGACGACGCCCGCACAGAAATTACGTGATCTGTTCAAGAAGGGCGAGCATTTCATCGCCGCCGATGCCTATAGCGCGCTCACGGCGCGCATTGTCGAAAGCGTCGGGTTCAAGGCGGCGTATCTCGGTGGCCACGCTTGCAGTGCGTTTCATTATGCGATGCCGGACAATGGCATCTTCTCTCAGGTCGAGCAGCTTGAGCAGGCATCGCGCATCGCCGCGGCGATCGATATTCCCCTGATCGCGGACGCTGACACATTAGGCGAGACAGTCGCCGACGCCTTTCATTTCTCGCGCCGCTATGCGCGTTCGGGCGTGGCGGGCATTCACGTGGAAGACGAGATCAATCCCAAGCACTCAACCTATAACAACGATCTGCTGCCGATGGCGGATATGCAGTTCAAGCTGGAAGCGAGCGTGAAGGGGCGCGGAGATTCTGGGCTGGTGATCATTGCGCGCTGCGATGAGCTGTATCCCAAGGCGCGGCGCGGCGGCGGCGGCGGTTCGATGGAAGAAGCGATTAAGCGCGGCAAGGCTTATATGGGGGCTGGCGCCGACGCGCTGGTGTATCCGCTGGCGACGCCTGAGCAGACCCTGGAAATCAAGAAGGCGACCAAGGCGCCGATCGTGGTGTTGGGCCTGCCGATTCCGGATACGAATTGTACTCTGCACACCGGTTGGGGCTGGATGAGCGCGGCTGCGCTGCATCTGCGCAAGGCGCGTCAGCTGATGGAGACCGGGAAGGTCGACATGAGCGATATGATGATCGAGGGCAAAGACGCGCTCATCGAGCAGGAGCTCTATGACGGGTTGATCGCGGATTGGGCGCGCAAGACCGGGCGGGAGGTGCGCTAAGCCTCGTCGAGTTGCCGCAAAAACGCGGCGGAGAAATCTTGCTCGGAGCCGTTGGCGCCGCGCGAGGTGAACATGGCGGCAAGGCCAATGCTGTCAGCAAAGGCGAGGCCGGTCTTCACGCCCATATTCATCAGGGCGGTGGCGTAGGCGTCCGCGCGCATGCACTCGGGATGAAGCACGGTGACTGCGCTGACCGCCGAGATAAGCGGGCGCCCAGTGCGCGGATCGATGGTGTGCGATATGCGCTGATCCCCGACCCAGGCGCCGCGCTGATAATCTCCGGAAGTTGCAATCGATAGATTGTACAACGCCGCGACGATGGGCTGCGTTTGTGCGTCCGATTGGCGTTCTATTTCGACCCACCAAGGCTGGCCGTCGGCTTTGACCCCGCTGCCGCGTAACTCGCCGCCAATCTCGACAAGGCAGGAGGAGACGCCGTGCTCTTGCAGTGCGCGGGCAACGCAATCGACTGCATATCCTTTGGCAATTCCGGCAAAGTCGAGCTGAAGGCCGCCCGGTTGGGCTAAGCGATTGGCCTCTAAGCTGAGCTTGCGCCAGCCGCTCTCCGACAGAGCTTTTGCGATTTGCTGATCGGTGGGCGGCTGTTCGATGGGGTGTGGGCCGAAGCCCCAAAGATCGACCAAGGCGCCGATGCTGGGGTCGAACGCGCCTTCGCTTTCCTTCGCGATCTCAAGGGCGCAGCTCAGCACTTCGCAAAAGGCGGCGGGCAATTCGGCGCGGCCGCCCGGGGGAAGGGTGTTGAAACGTGAAATGTGTGAGGCAGGCTCCCACTGGGACATTTCATGCACGATGCCCTGCAGCGTCTCCTCGATTAGCCGGTTGAGATCGGCGGCGTTTATGTTTGCGCCGAAGCCGTTCGCGCTCCAGTTCGTTCCAAGCGCAACGCCGGAAAGGTGAAACGGCGCCCCGCCCGGCAGGGACGGAGGCGCCGTCAGTTCAGGAACGAAAACGCGGTTGCTCAAAGGTTTTCCGGTTAAGGCAGAACTTCAAGCACGCCGCTATAATTGGCGCTGCGGGTTGCGCCAGCCGTATCGCTTGGCAGATCGCGAACGCTCGCATTGATCCACCACATGCCGGCGCTCGGCCAGTTGACGGTGGCGATGCCCTGGGCGTCGGTCGTGACGGTAAACTCGCCTGTGTCGTTGCGATAGCGCTGACCGCCTGGCGCAAGCGTCACTTCAAGATTTGCAGCGGGCTGACCGTCGAGCAGAAAGCGGAAGCGCGCGGCTTCTTCTGTGACAAGGTCGTTGGGGTGCGTAATCGGCGCCAGTTCCAACCCTTCATTGACGGGTTGAATTTCAGTTGGCGCGCCGCGCGTGACGAAGGTTTCGACGCGGTTGAAGTTTTCACTGACGCGCACATCGGTTGCGCCTGACGGCAGGGCCGCTTGCAACTCGGAAAGCTGCCCGCGCCAGCGTTGCTCTTCACCGTTCAGCATGTAGCGCGCATTGGCCCCGCGCGTAGCGTTGACGATGCGATAGGTGCCCGATTGGGCAAGTTCGATGTCGAACGTGCAGCGGTAGCGGCCGCGCAGCAGATTTTGCGGCGTGGCTTGGGCGCCGTCCGGGGCATGGACGACGAGATTGTCGAGCCGCAGCGGGTTGTGATCGGCAAAGAACAAGGTGTTCGAGGCAGCCGCGTCAATGCTGATCCAGACGTCTTCACCTGAGAGCACGGTGGCGGATGGCACCATCCAGGCGCGGTGCGCATGCGCCGCGAACGGCGTGCATGCGATGGCTGCGCCGAGCAAGGCGGCGAACAAGCGAGGCTTCATAAGTATCTCCTCTAAGGATTGATGCTGACTGAAATGGCGCCGAGTTCGCTGGAGCCGCTTGCGTTGGCGGTCTGCGCTTGCGGGCCCCACTGAATGGGAACGCGAACAACTTCTCGTCCGCCCAGCTCGCGCGCGGCCTCAACGACGATGTTGTAGGCGCCGGGCGTGACGCCGCGCAGCGGGCCTTGATTGGCGCGCAGATTGATATGGGTTGCGCCGGGTGCGCGCGTGGCGCCGCTCACGCCGTCGGCGGGCAGCGTCGTCTCGCGCCCGATCTTGCGCCACCATGTGCGCATATCGGATAGCCAAGTCTGACCTTCATTGTTGCGCGCGGCGATGTCGTACCAAACGGCAAGGTTTGCGACTGCCGTCTGGTCGGGGCGCTCCAGCCAAATCGCAACATAGGGCGAATGATATTCTGCTGTTGAAAGGCGTGGAATCTCGACATCGACGCGTAGATTTTGCGCTGCAGCGGGCGTCGCGGCGAGTGTTAGGAGTGCGGCTGTTAGCTGCGCCAATTTCATGTGTCGGCCTCAGTGAAGGAAGAAAAGTGCAAGCACGAGCGGGATGACGACGCCAAGACCGACGAGCGGCCAAGTCGATGGGCGCGCCGGCGATTTCAGCCAGAGCAAACCAAGGCCGGTCAGGCTGAAGATCACACAAGCGACGGCGAAGATATCAATGAACCAAGCCCAGTATGAGCCTGTGTCGCGGCCTTTGTGCAGGTCATTGAAATAGGCGACCCACCCGCGCCAGGTGTCTTCGTATTCAATTTCGCCCGTAGCGCGGTCGATGCTCAACCAAGCGTCGCCGCCTGCACGCGGCATGGCCAGATAGATTTCTTCCGGTGACCATTCCGCGTCGTGGCCTGCCGTCTGCAAAGAAAACTCGCGATTCAGCCAATTGCTAAGCGAGGCTGGCAAAGCTTGATCGCCCTCGATGCTGATGGCGCCGAGTTCGGTCTGCAACTCTGCAGGCAGTGTAGCGACGCCCTCGCGGATCACAGGTTGGGCGCCAATGTCGGAAGCGTGATTGAGCGTAATGCCGGTGATTGCGAAGCCGACCATGCCGATCAGCGATATGGCGGCGCTGATCCAGTGCCAGCTCATGAGCTGGCGCATAAGAAATCCGCGCAACGGAGAGCGGCGCGGTCGGGCGGGAGCGGCCTTCTGGGCCTGAGCGACGGTGTCCATTCTGCGAGCGTGTAGCGCGCGATTGTAGCCGGCGCCCCTTTCATCACCACAAGTGTGGTTCTTTTTGTCGCTTCTGCAAATCGTTTGCAAGTAGAGAAGTTTGTGACTAAGAACGCCTCGCAATCGCAGATAACGGGCCGCAACGTGCGGCCCAGCGGGGGACCGACATATGAGCAAAGGGGTGCGGAGTTTTGCGCGTGGGGCGCAGCTGGCGGTATTGGGGGCTTCATCGCTCGCGCTGATGGGACAATCGGCCTGGGCACAAGAGGGCGCGCGTGATCGCGAGGACCCGATCACGGTGACGGGGGTGCGCGGCGAATTGGAATCTCCGCGCTACACCGCGCCGCTTTTGGATACGCCCCAGACGATCACCGTCATTTCCGAAGAAGTGATCGGGCAGCAAAATTTGCTGAACCTGCGTGAGATTCTCGCGACCTCGCTGCCGGGCGTAACCTTCAGCGCCGGCGAAGGCGGCGGCGGTTATGGCGATGGCATCAATCTGCGCGGCTATTCCGCCACCGACAATATCGGCATCGATGGCGTGCGCGATACGGCGCAGTACACGCGTACCGATCCTTTCAACTTGGAGCAGGTTGAAGTCACCTCTGGCGCCAATTCGGTTTATTCAGGCGTCGGCGCCGTCGGCGGTTCAATCAATCTGGTGTCCAAGCGCCCGCGCGGTGTTGACGCCGCCGCGCTCTCCGCTGGGATCGGCACGGACAATTATGCGCGCGTCACAGCCGATGTAGAGCAGATGCTGACTCCATCGGTTGGAGGACGCCTCAATGTGATGATGCATTCCAATGATGCCCCTGGCCGGGATGTGGAAGAGTATGGGCGCTGGGGCATCGCGCCATCGGTCACGTTTGGGTTTGGTTCGCCGACGCGCGTGACGCTGGCGGCGGTTCATCAGGAAGATGACAACATTCCTGAATACGGCGTGCCGTTTGCGCTTGGACCGTTCAACGATGGTCCGCTGCCGGGTAGCGATCCGAGCAATTATTACGGCTATAGCAACGTCGATCGCCAGGAAATCACGACCGACATGGTCACGGCGATTATCGAGCACGATTTCAGCCCGACCATGTCGCTGCGCAACCTCACCCGCTATGCGCAGATAGATCAGTTTTTAGTGGTGAATCCGCCGCAGGGCACATGGTGCGTCGACAGCGGCATCAATCCATGGACAGGCGCGGCTTGTCCGGCGGAGGTCGCTCCTGGCTTTTATCAGCCGAGCGGGCCGCGTGGCACCACGCGCGACACCGCCAATCAGGTTTTGGTCAATCAAACCGATTTGACCATGCGCTTCGACACTGGCGGCATCTCGCACACCATGGTGGCCGGCTTGTCGGTTTCGCAGGAAGATTACGAGCGCACCAACGGAAACTCGCTGCGCGATGCAACCGGCGCTTCGCCGGGAACGCTGCCGCAGATGGAGATCGCAAATCCCGTGACCTATTATTCGGGTCCGGTCAATTACATCGCCACGAGCGCCGGCGACGGCGAGATTTCCAACCAGGCCATCTATCTCTTCGAGCGCGCTGAAATCGGACCGCATTGGGAGTTGAACGGCGGCATTCGCTTCGAGCGCAATGAAGGATCGTTCCGGAGCGGCTCAATCGCATCGCCGGGTGCGCCAATCGTTTGGAGCCCGGAGACAGGAAACGAAGAAGATCTGCTCAGTTATCGCCTGGGCATTGTGTACAAGCCGGTCGAATCCGCGAGCATCTATTTCGCTTACGGAAACTCGGAGACGCCGTCGCAATCGGTTGCCGATGGCGCCTGCAACGAGACGGCCACCAGCCGCACCGGCGCCAATTGCAACGTCGATCCGGAAGAGGCGGTGAGCTACGAGCTTGGCGGCAAGTGGGAGACGTTCAACCGCCGCCTTCTGCTGACCGCCGCGATTTTCCGTAACGAGCGGACGAACTTTCGTGTGAATTCGGGCGACGCGACAATCCCAGAGCAGCAGCTCGACGGTGAATCGCGTGTAGACGGTTTAGCGCTCGGTGCGCTCGGCCGCATTACGGACCGCTGGAGCATCTCCGCGAACTACACCTTCTTGGATAGCGAAGTGGTCCAGAGCATTTCCGACATTGCGATCGGCGGCGGCGCCATCGACATTGATGCGGGAGACCCGCTGCCGAACACGCCGGAGCATGCGTTCAGCCTTTGGACGACTTACGATTTCGGCCGCTTGATGATCGGCTACGGCGCCAATTATCAGGGCGATTATACGTTCGGCCGCGCTTCTGACGGGATGCTTTACTACACCGATGATTATTGGGTGCATCGGGCTATGGCGTCATATGAACTCAGCGAGCACTTGGACTTGCAGCTCAACGTCAACAATTTGCTCGACGAGGAATACTTCGAGCGCATCCGCAACAATTCGAGCAATGGCTGGGCGACGCCTGGGCCAGGGCGGCAGGCGGTCGTAAGTATCAATTACCAGTTCTAGTCATCTCCTCCCCGGAGAGCGAGGGCGTCGTCCGCAGCGACAGCGGGCGGCGCCTTCGT
>JAUIJZ010000115.1 GCA_030430715.1 Alphaproteobacteria bacterium | reverse complement strand
TACGATTTCCATGACGTGCGGGTTTTCGGCGTAAAGCTGAGCACAATCTTCAATGCGCTCCTGAAAAGTGCCCTCTTCTGCAAACAGCAAGCGATAAGCGGCGCGCAAATCGTGGATCTGGTCGCGTGTAAAGTTTCGCCGCTTGAGACCCACCACATTGAGGCCAGCAAGATGCGCATGATTGCCGATAGCCGAACCAAAGGGGATCAGATCAGTCGTCATTAGCGCGGACGCGCCGACGAAAGCATGACGCCCGACGCGTCCGTGTTGGTGCACGCCCGAAAGACCGCCTAAAAACGCAAAATCACCGACTTGAACATGCCCGCCAATGGTCGCCGTTTGCGCCATGATCACGCCGTTGCCGACAACGCAATCGTGAGCCACGTGGCAATTACCCATGATCAGGCAATTATCACCGATCGCGGTCACTGAGCGCCCGCGCGCCGTACCACGATGAAGCGTGGCGTGTTCACGGATGACGTTATTGTCGCCGATTACGAGCTTCGTCGGTTCTTTATTGTACGACAAATCCTGCGGTTGCCCACCCAATGCCGCGAACGGGAACACTGTGTTGTCGCGGCCCATTTCGGTGTGGCTTTCGATGAACACATGCGCGAGCAATTGCGTGCGATCGCCGAGCTTTACATGCGGGCCGATCACGCACCCGGGCCCGACCTCAACGTCGGCGCCAAGTTCGACACTCTTATCAATAACTGCGGTGGAATGAATTTTCGCGCTCACGGCCGGTCCGCCTTCATCGCGGCGAACTCACATTCCGTCGCCAGCTCTCCGCGAACCATGACACGGCCTCTGAACTTGAAGATGTTGCGCCGTGCGAACAGCACCTCGACAGGCATTTCCATCACGTCGCCAGGCATCACCGGCTTCTTGAAGCGCGCATTGTCCACCGACATGAACAAGATCAGATGCTTCGAGATGTCAGCGTCCAGCGTTTTGGACATCAACAGCGCGCCTGTCTGCGCCAAAGCTTCAATTTGCAGAACACCCGGCATAACTGGCGCACCTGGAAAATGACCCGGAAAAAAGGGCTCATTCACGGTGACATTTTTGATGCCGCAGATTGACGTGTTGGCGACATAGCCGACAGCGCGATCGATCAGCAAAAACGGATAGCGGTGCGGCAAGCGACGCAATATCTCGGCAATCTCAATGACGTTTTCCGCGTCATTCTTCTTTTCTATTTCACTCATTCCGCTTCCCCGCCGCCTTGCGGCTCAACCATGCACTCTCACGCAGCCATTTGCGTAAAGGCTTGGCCGGATAACCACTCCAAACTTCTCCTGGCGGGACGTCCTGAAACACTGCTGCTCCACCAGCGACGGTTGCGCCTTGGCCTATCGTTCTATGATCGGCGACGCCGACGCGCCCCCCCATCGTCACGCCATCGCCGACGGTAGTCGATCCAGAAATGCCGGCGAAAGCGGCGATCAGTACACCTCGCCCAATCGCGCAATTGTGCGCGACATGGCAAAGATTGTCGATCTTCGCATCCTCGCCAATGAGCGTGTCGTCAAACACGCCTCGATCGATCGTGGAATTTGCGCCAATCGTCACCCGATCCTGAATGATCACGCGTCCCAAATGCGGCACGTCCACCGGGCCTGCCGCATCGCCCGCAACGCCAAAGCCTTGCTCGCCTATGATAGCGCCCGCGAGAATTGAGACGTCATCGCCAACAAGGCAGAACGCCAATGAGGCCCCCGCGCCGACTCGCGTGCGCCGTCCAATGGCAACCCCCGGGCCGACAACCGCGTTAGGGCCGATTTCAGCGCCAGCGCCAATGTGCGCATCAGCCCCAATCACTACGCCCGGCCCCAGCCGCACGCCCTCTTCGATCTGCGCTGATGGGTGAATGGCCGGTCCGCCGATAGCAAAACCACGCGCCCGAACCAATTTCGGCGCAATGCGCGCGAACGCGGAACGCGGCTTGTCCGCGAGAATAAGAGCCCCCGCTCGCGGCACGAGATGCGCTTGCGCCGAGGAGACAATGCATGCCGCTGGCGCCGCGTCGAGCGAGGCAGCGCCTTTACCTTCGAAATAGCAAAGATCGCCATGCCCGGCCCGGTCCGCCGGGGCGACGCTCGACACGATTTGATCCGCGTCACCGCCAATGTCCGCGCCCTGCGCAAGCGCCCGCACTTTGAGCGGGCCAAGGAGTTCGTAGAAGCGCGGATCTATCATGGCGCTGCCGGCGCCGCAGGCTTATTGAGCCGCGGGTTGTTGTTGCGCCTGCGCTTGGCAGTCGCTGACCTGACGGCGCGCGACACTAGCCGTGCGCGTCGCTTCGCTCTGATCGAGCTGCTGAATGACCGTGTTCGTGATGTCGGCATCCGGCGCGGCCAATTGCACGCTATCGCGCCCAAGCACCACAGTCGCGCCACGCGATTCCATCACGCTGCGAACGGTCGGCGTCACCTGTGCGTTGAAGTCGCGCAGAGCGAGCGCTTCCGTGCATTGCAGACCGCCCTCCAGGGCTGCCCGCCGCTGTTGAAACTGGCTCATGCGCTGGCTGAGCGCCTGCACTTGCGCATTACCCTGACGTTGCTCCGCGCTGAGGTTCCTCGTGGCCTGCTGCACCCGCTGGCCCTCTTCTTCGATGGAACGCGCTTCCGTTTGAAGCTGCTGCGCCTCAGGTGCGGCCTCCGTACGAACGGCCTGAAGTTTTGCCGCCATGTCGCGTCCGACGGCGCTTTCCGTCAGCACGCGACCGAAATCGAGAACGACCACGCCAGATTGGCCGCGCCGTTGTGCGGACGCATCGGGGGCGGCTGCCATCGCAGCCACGGCGACAAGCGTTGCCGCAGCGAAAGTTGTGATCACACGCATTGTGCGTTTCTCCCTTAGAAACGGGTCCGGGTTGAAAACCGGAATTCTTCCTCTCGGTCGTATTCTTCCGACGCAAGTGGATACGCGAAGTCAAACTGCACCGGACCGAAAGGCGAATCCCAGAAAAACGACACGCCTGCGGACGCCCGGAAGGCGGCCTCGTCCTCAACAACAAGACTATTTTCAACGGTCGGGTCGCCCGTACCCAGCACGATGGTCCGCTGGCTCGAAGAATCGAGAATCCCGACCGTGCCGAAATCCGTAAAGAGAGCGGCGCCCACGCCGAACGATTCCGGCAACGGCAGCGGCACGTCCAATTGCAGCGTGCCAATCGCGTACAAATTCCCGCCAAGTGAGTCGCCTACATCGACGATGTCACCAGCGGGATTGACCAGCAATTGACGCGGTCCAAGCCCGGCCACGTCAAAGCCGCGGAAACTCGAGCCGCCTTTGAAG
This sequence comes from Alphaproteobacteria bacterium, assembly GCA_030430715.1. Classification (GTDB taxonomy): domain Bacteria; phylum Pseudomonadota; class Alphaproteobacteria; order Caulobacterales; family Aquidulcibacteraceae; genus Vitreimonas. The sequence continues at coordinate 5,400 of JAUIJZ010000115.1, read as the reverse complement.
AAGCGGTCATTGATCCGGACATCTTCGTCATTATAGGCAAAAATGTAGCCCGCATCGCCGCGCAAGGTGAGACGCCATCCCTGCCAGGGAAGGCCATAATACATTCCGGCGCGCACCTCGGTAGCGAGGTAGTGGACGTCTCCGCCTAGGCCCGCGAGATTTTGCTCAACTTCCAAATCGAAGCCGCGCGTCGCCAGAATGGGACTATTGCGACGATCCCAATTGAACGTGTAGCCCATGCGCGATGTCAGGAAGTCGCCCTCCTGATCGCAAAGTAGCGGCCGCAGCAACGGACTAACCGAGGGACTGCACTGGTCTACGATGCCATTGCCGTACGCGACTTCGGTCGAATCTTGGAAGATCGAATAACTGAGCCCCAAACTTGTGCGGTCGGAAAGTGCAAATCCCGTGCGCAGACCGAGGCCCGTTGATTGGTTCTCGAATGAGGATTCATCGAGGAAGTCAGTGTGCAGCGAATAAACTTCGACGCTGCCGGACATTTCACGGCCGAGGAAACGCGGCTCCACGAAACGCAAATCTATCTGCTGGCGGCGCGAACTCGTTGATGCCCGGAAGCGCAAGAATTGCCCGCGTCCGCGCAGATTGCGCTCGGTGATGGAGACGTCGAACAACAGACTTTCGGTCGATGAATAGCCTGCCGCGAATGCGAGCTCGCCCGTTGATTCTTCTTCCACGGTCACACGGGCGACGGCGCGGTCCGGCTGTGAACCAGGCTCGTCTTCGATGCTCACATCACCGAAGAAACGCAGACCTCGGATTTCCTGTTCTGAACGATCCAGCAGGACACGATTAAACGCGTCCCCTTCGGCAACGTGCAACTCGCGCCGCACCACTTCGTCCAACGTGCGCGTATTGCCGACAATATCGATGCGCTCGATATAGACGCGGGGGCCTTCATTTACCTCAAAGGTGAGATTGACGACCCGATTATCGCGGTCACGCTCCACAAGAGGCGTAATCTGCACATTGGCGTAGCCGACCGTGCCGGCCACATAGGTCATGGCATCGATAGCGTCTTCGATCTGCTCACCCTCGAAGACCTCGCCGCTACGGATCGGCACCGCAGCAAGCAGGATCGATTCCGGCACGCGATCGAGTTCTGTGACTACGCTGACTTCGCCGAACTCGTAACGAACGCCCTCATCGACCGTGAAGGTGATGAAGAAATCACGCTGATCCGGGGTCAGTTCCGCAACAGCCGAGACAACGCGGAAATCCGCATAGCCTCTATTGTTGTAATATTGCCGTAGCTGCTCGCGATCGTATTCGAGCCGGTCAGGGTCGTAATTATCGTTGCTCTGAAAGAAATTCCACCATGTCGATCGTGTCGTGACGATCGCATCGCGCAACGTTCTGTCGGAGAAAACATCGTTACCGATGAAATTGATGTCGCGTACGCCGGTGACCGGTCCCTCATCGACCTCAAAAATCAGATCCACGCGATTCTGATCTAGTTCACGCACTTGGGGGGTCACCTGTGCGGCGAAACGGCCCGAGCGGCGATAAACTTCGATAATGCGCTGCACATCTGCCTGCGCACGCGCTGGCGTGAAGACAGAACGCGGACGCGCCTGCACCTCATCTTCGAGGTCATCTTCGTCCAGCGTGCGAAGGCCCTCAAAAATCACCCGGTTGATGATGGGGTTCTCGATAACCGCGACCACCAAGTCCGAGCCACGCTGTTCAATCTGCACATCGGCGAACAAGCCGGTGGCGAACAGGGTCTTCAAGGAAAGGTCGATGCGCTCGGGATCAAACGGGTCGCCAGGGCGTACAAGCAGATAGGAATTGATCGTCGCCGGCTCGATGCGCTGATTGCCTTCGACAACGATACGGCTGATCTGCGCAGCGACTGTCTGCTGGCCCGCCTCCGGCGCCTGCTCATTTTGCTGCGCATAGGCGTCAGTCGCCGTAGCGCCAAGCACCCCTGCCCCGGCGCCAACCGTGGCGACGCAGCTAACGGCGCCAGCCACGACATCTCGCAGAACCCGCTTCATCAAGCCCTCGACGTACGGCGCTCCCCAGCGCCGCGCTCTTAAGACCTCATCCTTGTAGGAAACACAAGGACGAGGCGCTGTTACTGCGTTCCCGGAAGGAGTCGGGTGATGTCATTCCAGGTGGCGAACAAGAATAGACTCGCCACAACGGCGAGCCCGGCACGATACGCCCATTCCTGCGCGACCGCAGGGAGCGGACGTCCTCCTCGCGCGGCCTCCGCCGCATAGAAAACCAGATGCCCCCCATCAAGCAAAGGGACAGGCATGAGGTTGATAAAACCGACCGCGACCGAAAGCACGGCCATCAGGCTCAACAGGCCCAACGCGAGTGCGCCTACTACGCCGCCAGGCGTGCTGGAAGGCGCATCAAGCGATGCGGTCGCCACCTGGCCCGAGACCATGAGAATGCCGGTCGGTCCGGCGATGTCTCGACCCGAGTTCCGGCCGCTAAAGATGCCGGCGATATAATCAACGGTGGAGGTGATGATTCCCCAGGTTTGTCCCGCGCCGTGTATAAGCGCTTGCGCTGGATTGACCCGCTCGATCACGCGGTCTTCCTGCCGCACACTCAGCGCCACACCAAGCGCGCCAACCTGAGCCCCTTCACGCAATGTCTCACGCGGCGTCACGGCAAGCGTGCGTACCGCACCGTCGGCGCTCCGCAAGGTCAGTGTGAGCGGCTCGCCTGGATGATCTAAAATAACGCGTTGGAACGAACTCAATCCGCGCACCGGCGCGCCATCAACCGCTTCTACAGTCTCGCCTTCGCGCATACCGGCTTCGGCTGCCGCGCCATCCTCAAGGACGCTTGTGATCAGCACAGGCGCCGCGCTGTAATCGGTCACATCGCGTCCAGTGATTTGCACCAGCACGGCAAAAGCGAGAATCGCGAAAATGAAATTGCTGAACGGGCCAGCGATGACGACCAGGGTGCGCGTCAGCAACGATTGCGCGTGAAACAATCCTTGCGCGCGCGCCTGCGCGAGCACCTCAGGATCATCGATGCGTTCGCGCGGCGTCGAAGATGTCGGATCGGAATCATCCGTGAACTTGACGTAGCCTCCTAGAGGCAGCGCTCCGATCTTCCACTGCACACCCTGCTTATCGCGCCACGAAGCCAGGGATTTGCCGAAGCCAATCGAGAATGTGTCGATCGCCACCCCGCGCCAACGCGCAACTTGGAAGTGGCCAAACTCATGCACAAAAACGACGACGCTCAGAACGAGAATAAAGGATCCGCCGTACACGAATACGTTCTGAAGGCCCTCAAAGATGTCCGGCATTCGACTAGCTTTCCTCCGCGCGCCGTATCTGGCAGCAGCGCTGTGCAGCGTTACGCTGCCGCCAAACTTACCGCAATCCGGCGGGCTGCATGCCGCGCGGCTTGGTCGACGGCGGCCACCTCATCGAATGATGAAGGCGTTTTTGCGATCAGCCCAGCTTCCGCCCCCTCTAGGTGTGCGATGGTTTCCCCCGTAATGCGGGCAATATCGAGGAAACCAATACGCCCCGCGAGAAAATCGGCGACAGCCACCTCGTTGGCGGCGTTCAGCGCCGCTACCCGTGATGGCCCCGCGCGAAACGCCTCGCGCGCGAGTCTGAGCGCCGGGAACCTATCCTCATCGGGTGTTTCAAAGCTCAAATTGGCTATTGTGGCCAAGTCCAAACGCGGACTGGAAATTCCAGCCCGGTCCGGCCACGCCAGGGCGTAAGCAATGGGGGTGCGCATGTCGGGCGCCGAAAGCTGAGCCAGCACCGAGCCGTCCTGATAGTGCACCAAACTGTGCACGATCGATTGGGGGTGGATCAGCACATCCACCTGATGCTCAGGCTTATCGAACAGGTAGGCCGCCTCAATCAGTTCCAGCCCCTTGTTCATGAGCGTGGCGCTATCGACCGAAATCTTCGCACCCATGGACCAATTGGGGTGCGCGCAAGCTTGCTCGGGCTTGGCCGCCGCCATGGCCTCCTGTGAGGAGGTGCGAAATGGCCCCCCGGAGGCGGTAAGCGTCAGTTTATCCACACGCTGCGGGTGTGTAAGGACCTGGAAAATAGCGTTGTGCTCTGAATCTACAGGCAAAAGACGAGCACCGCTGGCCGCCGCCGCCGCCAGCATAAGCGGCCCGGCACAGACCAGACATTCCTTGTTGGCGAGCGCAACGAGCGCGCCGCGCCGTACAGCAGCCATGGTAGGCGCAAGACCCGCCGCACCAACTATAGCGGACATCACCCAATCAGCCGGCCGCGCCGCAGCTTCCACCAAGGCGCTCGCCCCCGCAGCAACCTCAATATCCAGCCCGGCCAGCGCAGCGCGCGCTTCCTCCAGAAGCGTTTCATCCGCCAATGCAGCGAAACGAGGCCTCATGCGCCGGCAGGCATCGGCCAGCGCGTCAACGTTGCGGCCCGCACATACCGCCTGAACGGGAATGTCCACGCCCTGAGCGCGCAATTCCTCGATAACAAGCATCGTTGACTGGCCGATCGAGCCAGTAACCCCAAGAATGGAAACGGAGCGCCCCTCCGCGCTCACGGATTTCCACCCGAAAATAGCCAAGCTGAGAATTCAGGCTGCGCCGAAACGACAGCGCCACAGAGCAATGTCGCCGCCATCAGCCCATCGATGCGGTCAAGCACGCCGCCATGGCCGGGAATCAGCTTTGATGCGTCTTTCACGCCAAATCGCCGCTTCAAGAATGACTCGAACAGGTCGCCCATGAGCCCAGTGAAGGCCAACAACGCGCCTACGCCAACCCATACTTCCAGACGCGCGCCTGCGGCGCCCACCATGACGCCGCACGCCCATCCCGCCGCCGCACCCGCCAGAACGCCGGCCACAATCCCTGACCAAGTCTTGTTTGGGGATAAACCGGCGCCGATCTTCGGCCCGCCAAATAGCTTGCCTCCAAAATAGGCGAAGATGTCTGCCGCCCAGATGACAGCGAACAGTGTCAGAATCGTCTCCAGCCCCTCGGGCGCGCGATCACGAAGCCACAGGAACAAGCCGCACGGCAAACCGACATAGAGCGCGCCACCGGCAGTCTCCAGGACGCCAGCAAGCGAGCGCCGACGGCAGGCTGATATCGCGGCGCAAACGGCCATCCAACCGACGCCAAAGCCTAGCTGTCCCCAGCTAGCGAACATAACCGCGCCAAGGGCGCCGGCGAACGCCAACAAGAAAGCCGGCATCAGCGCATCCGGCTCGCTCATGCGCGCCCATTCGTAACTCATGGCGACGACGGCCGCGCCACACGCACCGGCAAGCCATGCCCCGCCGAACCACGCCGCCGCCACGCCGGCGGCGCCCAAAATCAGACCCGAGGCAATGCGCGCGCCCAGATCAGACCAATCGCCACGCTCACTATGAGCTGAGTGCGGCTCAAGG
>JAUIJZ010000114.1 GCA_030430715.1 Alphaproteobacteria bacterium | reverse complement strand
ACGCCCGCGTCCCACGCCCTTCGTTTTCGCATGAGACGAAAAACGAAAACGGAAAGTCTTTGCCGATCGCAAGATCAACAAGGATCGCGCATGTACAAAGAGAAATAGCCAGCCTCCCGCCACTCGCGCCTTCACGCAACGTCGCCAGCGTCGGACATGAGAGCCGCGCGCTTGAAGCATGCGCACGCCCAGCGCTAGTCTTGCGGCAAAACAGGGAGGACGCCGTGAACTTCGCAGAACGTTACGGTCCGTGGGCCGTGATCGCCGGCGCATCCGAGGGCACCGGCGCGAGCTTCGCGCGCCAGGTCGCGGCGCAGGGCGTCAATTGCGTGCTGATCGCGCGCCGTGAAGCGCCGCTTAACGCGCTGGCCGAGCAAATCCGCAAACAGCACGGCGTCGAATGCGTCACCGCTTCCATCGATCTTTCCGCGCGCGACGCGCCGCAAAAGGTCGCTGCCGCTGTAGGCAATAGGGAAGTGGGGCTGTTCGTGATGAATGCGGGGTCGGACCCGAACGGCGCCTATTTCCTCGATCAGGATGTCTCGACCTGGCTGGAATTAGTACAGCGCAATGTGAACACGATGATGGCGTGCACGCACCATTTCGTGTGCCCGATGGCGCAGCGCGGCCGCGGCGGCGTTTTGCTGGTCAATTCGGGCGCTTGTTATGGCGGTCTCAGCACCATGGGCGCTTATTGTGGCAGCAAGGCTTTCACGCTCTGCTTCGCCGAGGGGCTCTGGGGTGAGATGCGCGAGCGCGGCGTGCATGTGCTCACGCTCGTGATGAGCAAAACCGATACGCCGGAATTTCGCAGGCTCATGGCGGAGAAGGGGATGCCATTCCCCGAAGACGCCGCATCGCCTGATGAGGTCGCCGCGCTTGGTTTAGAGCGCTTGCCACATGGTCCGATCGCGAATTGGGGCGAGGCCGACGATCAAGCAGGCATGAGCGCTCTCTCCGCCGCGCAGCGGAGAGAGCGCGTAATCATGATCGATCAAATTACGAAGCAAATGTTCGGCGGCTGACGGCTTAAAGCCAGGCCGCCGAACTTAAGGCTATTACGGATAGGGCTGACCGTTTTCGTAGAAATAGCGGCCGGTCTGCCGATCCTGAAAGTAGTAACGCCCGCTGCGCTGGTCATAATGTTGACGGCGATTATCGACAGCGCCGCAACGTCCTTCTTGGCGGCAGCCGAGATACCAACCCGCTGCACCGCCGACCGCAGCCCCGGCAAGGGCGGCTTCATCGTCGCCAAACACTGCGCCGGCCACACCGCCGAGCGCTGCGCCGCTCAAAGCGCCTTGTTCGCTCGCGGTCATGCCAGTGCAAGCGGTCACGGCGAACAGCGACGCCGAAGCGATAAGTGTTGCTGCAATACGCATCAAAGCCTCCTGAATGGTTCAAAGCTCTAACGAATGGATGTCGCTGGTGTTCCCGATCCCGGCCCAAAGCTGCTGCGTTCACCCGGGACGGGAATGTGGCGCGCTTGCCTAAATTCGACGCCATCGTTAGAGCGGCGCGCGTGGATCACAGCGAACCCATCGAAGCTCACCCTTTGCGCTCGCGTTTGCGTGGGCTGTATTACGGGCACACACAAACGGCGCTTCGGTTTCAAGCCGTCCTGTTCGTGCTGGACATCGCTGTCGTCGGCTTCTTCATTTTCAGCGAGTTCATTCGCGATCCTGCGTGGTTCTGGATTGTCGACGTCTGCATCGCTGCTTTCCTCGCATTGGATATGGCGGCGAAATGGTATGCGCTTGGCACCACCCGCCGCTGGCTGCTCTATCCTTCGACCTGGGCGGATATCGTCGTGTTGGCGACGTTCATCATCCCGCCGCTGGCCAATCTAGGTTTCCTGCGCATCCTGAGGCTGTGGACGCTGGTTCACCGCGAGCGCTTTTGGAACGTGCTCGGCGGTGGGCGCTGGGACGACACGCATATCGAAGACCTGACCCAGGCGGTTTTCACGCTGATCACGTTTATCTTCGTGGCGGCGGGCGTGACCCAGGCGCTGTTCTTACGCCAGCACCCCGAACTCAACCATTTTGTCGATGCGATCTATTTTGTCGTCTCGTCGCTGACGACCACCGGCTACGGCGACATCACACTCGATTCGGCTTGGGGGCGGTTGTTTTCCGTCGGTCTCATGGTGACGGGCATCAGCCTGTTTCTTTCGATTGCGCAAAAAGTGGTGACAACGCCAAAAAAGATCGTTCGGTGTGGATCCTGCGGCCTCGACAGGCATGACGTGGACGCCAAACACTGCAAAGCCTGCGGGGAAATTCTTGGTCCCCGGTTGCGCGGACGCGCGCGGGGCGCCAGGGGATAGCGGCTTCGCGGCCAGGGGGCGGTTAGCTCAGCGGTAGAGCGTCTCGTTTACACCGAGAGGGTCGGCGGTTCGATCCCGTCACCGCCCACCAGTCCGGCTGCAAGGCCAACATTCGCTCTGGCCGCCGCCAGTGCTAAACTTGGCGTCATGAATCGGGCTGCGGCAGCTATGTTTGTGATTGCACTGGCGTGCGCTGGCGCCGGTTGTGACCAATTGGGTCTGACGCTGCCAGGTGAGGAGGCGTCAGCGCCGGCCGTGGTCACGACGCCTGAGGCGCCCCCAGTTCCAGATTTCCAGAGCCAAGCTGGGCGCTCTTACGCCGAGTTTGTCGAGGCCTTTCCGCAATATGCCCCTGATAGCCTAAATCTCGGCGATCAGGAGACAGCTCGCTTCAGCGCCGCGATGGCGACAACGCGCCCGTCTTGGACCACGTCTGGGGGCGGGGCCGCGGCGCTTGTTTTCGAGGGCTGTGCGGTAGAGGGTTGCGCCGTTGGCGAAGGCCTTTTGGCGGTAGATATGGCAACCGGCGACGCATTTGTGGCCGTAAGAGATCAGGAGGGAACCTCCGAGCTGAGCGTCAATGATCGGGTTGAGGTTCTTCTGCGCTTGAGTGCTCCAACCGGCCGCTGGCAGGACGCGCGCGACCCTGCCACTCAGGTCGCAGGCCCTTAGATGCACGCGCGCGCATCGCGGCGCCTGCGTGCGCTTGACCGGCGGAACGGGTTGGCCTAACCACCCTGCCTCTCGCAAATGGATGCGGGTGTAGCTCAGTTGGTTAGAGCGCCGGCCTGTCACGCCGGAGGTCGCGGGTTCGAGCCCCGTCACTCGCGCCACTCTCAAAGCGCTCTTAGCGCGTCCATTCGATCAATTTATCGGCAATTTTCCGGTCCCGGCCAGCACTTTGGGGCGTGGACATGACTCGCATGCGCCACTAGCGTCCGCTCCGATTTCGCGCCTGCGGCGCCAGGGTCCCTGGCGACCGTATGCTGTGGCGTCTAGGTGATCACGAATGGGCCTCGATCTTACCGACTATTTGCCGATCCTCATCTTTATGGCGATCGCGACCGTCTTGGGCGCCGGCTTCATGCTGGCTGCCTGGGTTCTGGCGCCAAAATCGCCCGATAAGGAAAAGGTCAGTGCGTATGAATGCGGCTTCAACGCGTTCGATGACGCGCGCATGAAGTTCGACGTGCGCTTTTATCTGGTGTCGATCCTTTTCATCATCTTCGATCTAGAAGTGGCGTTTCTGTTCCCGTGGGCGATCACCCTAGAAGCCGGCGGCCAGTTTGCTTTCTGGTCGATGATGGTTTTCCTCGGCGTCCTCACCATTGGCTTTATTTATGAATGGAAGAAAGGCGCGCTCGAATGGGAGTGAGCGACAAGCCTCTCTATGGCGAAGCTGGCCGCGCTCTGGTGGAGGGCGGCTATCCAGTTCGTGAGGACGACCCGTTCTATACGGGCCTTTCCAGTCAATTGGCCGATAAGGGTTTTCTTGTCGCCGCGGCTGACGATCTCATCACTTGGGCGCGCACCGGCTCGCTCATGTGGATGACGTTCGGCTTGGCCTGCTGCGCGGTTGAGATGATGCAGGCTTCGATGCCGCGCTACGACCTTGAGCGCTTCGGTTTTGCGCCGCGCGCCAGTCCGCGCCAATCGGATGTGATGATCGTCGCCGGCACGCTCACGAACAAAATGGCGCCGGCGCTGCGCAAGGTCTACGACCAGATGCCGGAGCCGCGCTACGTCATCTCCATGGGCTCATGCGCCAATGGCGGCGGCTATTATCATTACAGCTACGCGGTCGTGCGCGGGTGTGACCGCGTCGTGCCGGTGGACATCTACATTCCTGGATGTCCGCCCACGGCCGAAGCACTCGTCTACGGCGTACTGCAACTGCAGCGCAAAATCCGCCGCGAGGGGAATATCGAGCGATGAGCGCGCTAGAAGATCTCGGCGCGCACATACGCGCCTCGATGACCAACGCCATTGAAAATGTGGCGGAGAGGCTGGGCGAGCTGACGCTGAGCGTTCGCGGCGAGCAGATCGTCACTGTGTTGATTTTTCTGCGCGATGATCCCCGCTGCAAATTCACCACTCTGATTGATATTTGCGGCGCTGATTATCCCGAGCGCGGCAAGCGTTTCGAAGTCGTCTACCACCTCTTGTCGATGCACCTGAACCACCGCATCCGCGTCAAATTGGAGATTGATGAGGAAACGCCGGTGCCTTCGGTCGCGTCGATCTGGCCGTGCGCGGATTGGTTCGAGCGTGAAGCGTTCGACATGTACGGAATCTTGTTCTCCGGTCACCCCGATCTGCGTCGGCTTCTTACGGATTACGGTTTTCAGGGTTATCCGCTGCGCAAAGAGTTTCCGCTCTCAGGGCATGTAGAGGTTCGCTACGATCCCGAGCAGCAGCGCGTTGTTTATGAGCCGGTGAAGCTGCCGCAGCAGTATCGCAATTTTGATTTTCTCTCGCCTTGGGAGGGCATGACGCATGAGCTGCCCGGCGACGAGAAGGCCGAGAAACCGAACGAGGCGAGCTAAGGCATGAGTGAGCTGTCCCTCAATGGCCGCTGCCTGTGCGGCGGCGTCACGTTCCAAGCGACGCTCGAGAAGCGCGAAATGGGCGTTTGCCATTGTTCGATGTGCAGGCGCTGGAGCGGCGGCGCTTTCATGGTGGCCGAATGCGCGGGCGATGCGCTGAAGATTGCCGATGAAAGCCAGCTTGGCGTCTACAAATCTTCGGAATGGGGCGAGCGTTGCTTCTGTAAGAGCTGTGGCTCTACGCTATTCTGGCGCATGCAGGATCATTCGATGGCGGCGATTTCGATCCAGGCGTTCGATGATCCGTCGCAGTTCGATTTCGTGCAGGAGATCTTCGTCGACGAGCAGCCGGCGAATTATACCTTCGCGAACAAGACGAAGCGGATGACGAGCCAGGAATTCCTAGAGGCGTTCGCTTCGGGGCAGGGAACGTAATGGCTGACGATCTCTCCAGTGCGCCGCCTCCAGAAGAAAAGCGTACCTTCACGATCAATTTCGGACCGCAGCACCCGGCCGCGCACGGCGTGTTGCGTCTGGTGCTTGAGCTCGATGGCGAGGTGGTCGAGCGCGTCGATCCACATATCGGCCTGCTGCATCGCGGCACTGAGAAGCTGATCGAGTACAAGACCTATTTGCAAGCGCTGCCTTATTTCGATCGGCTCGACTATGTCGCGCCGATGAACCAGGAGCATGCTTATTGCCTGGCCATTGAGAAGCTCGCCGGCATCGAAGTGCCGCGCCGCGCTTCGATCATTCGCGTGCTCTATTCGGAGATTGGCCGCATTCTCAATCACCTGCTCAACGTCACCACGCAGGCGATGGATGTGGGCGCGCTGACGCCGCCGCTCTGGGGCTTCGAAGAGCGCGAGAAGCTGATGGTGTTTTATGAGCGCGCTTCGGGCTCGCGCATGCACTCGGCGTTCATCCGTCCCGGTGGGGTGCACCAGGATCTGCCGGCCAAACTGATCGACGATATTGAGGATTGGTGCCGCCAATTTCCCCGCGTGATCGATGATATTGAAGGTCTGCTGACCGACAATCGCATCTTCAAACAGCGCAATGTCGACATTGGCGTTGTGAGCCAACAGGACGCGCTCGATTGGGGCTTTTCCGGCGTCATGGTGCGCGGATCGGGCATGGCCTGGGATCTACGCCGTTCGCAGCCCTATGAAATCTACAGCGAACTCGACTTCAAGATTCCGCTCGGCAAGAACGGCGATTGCTATGATCGCTATCTCTGCCGCGTTGAGGAGATGCGCGAGTCGACAAAGATTATGCTGCAATGCGTAGATCTTTTGCGCAAAACGCCTGGCCCGGTTCTGCCGGAAAAGTCGAAGGTCGCTCCACCGCGTCGCGCCGAGATGAAGAACTCGATGGAAGCGCTGATCCATCACTTCAAACTCTACACCGAAGGCTTTCACGTCCCCGCCGGGGAGGCCTATGCCTGCGTTGAAGCGCCCAAGGGCGAGTTCGGTGTTTATCTCGTCGCTGACGGCGGCAATCGGCCGTACCGGCTCAAGATCCGCGCGCCCGGTTTCCCGCACCTCGCGGCGATGGATTATCTTTGCAAGGGCCATATGGTCGCCGACGTGTCGGCCGTGCTCGGTTCCCTCGACATCGTGTTCGGGGAGATCGACCGGTGACTTCCGAGCAGCTCGCGCAGGCGCAGCTCGACGCCTACAACGCGCAGGATTTGGATAAATATTGCAGCTATTTCGCCGAAGACTGCATCGTCTCCGATTTGAATGGCGCCGTGGCTCAAACCACCCGGGCGCAAATCAAGGATCGCTACGCGAAAGCGTTTGCAGCGTTTCCACAGAACAAAGCCGAACTCAAGAATCGCGTCGTGGTTGGCAATACGGTCGTCGACCATGAATTGGTGATCCGCGCCCCCGGCGGCGAGCAATTCGAGATCATCGCAATTTACACTATGCGCGGCGGCCAGATCGCCCGCGTCGATTTTGCAAAGTAAGAGCCATGAGCGCCAGACGATTAGCCGCCGAGCAACCCGATAGCTTTGCCTTCTCCGACAGCACGATGGAGACGGCGCGCTGGTGGATGGCGAAATATCCGCCCGAACGCAAAGCGTCGGCCGTTATCCCGGTCATGTGGCTGGTGCAAAAGCAGGAAGGCTGGATCAGCGAGCCAGCTATTCGCGCCATCGCGCAATTGCTCGAAATGCCGCCGATCCGTGTGCTCGAAGTCGCGACTTTCTACACGATGTTTCATCTGGCGCCGGTTGGAAAACATCACTTCCAGCTCTGCGGGACGACGCCTTGCGTTTTGCGCGGCGCTGAAGAACTCAAGGACGTTTGCAAGCGGCGTATCGGCGCTAAGCATGCCGTCAGCGCGGATGGTCAATTCTCATGGGAAGAAGTCGAGTGTGTCGGCGCCTGCGTGAATGCGCCGGTTGTGGCGATCGATGATTATTATCACGAAGATCTGACGCCTCAGGCGCTGGAGGCGCTGATGGACGCTTTGGCGCGCGGCGAGAAGATCACGCCAGGTTCCGGGATCGGTCGTCAGACGTCCGCGCCGGATGGCGGCCCGCGCGTGCTGACCGACGCCGCGCTATTTGACGGCTCCTTGGCGCAACCTGTGACGTTGCCCGATCTGCCGGAGAAGACGTGAGTGAAGAACGGCCCCCGCATGAGGGCGTGAAGCGGCGTCGCTTGCCGTTCGAAACGGATAAACGGCAAGGGGCCGCGTTCAGGCAGACATCACTCATCGTTTACGGTGTGCTTGTTGCGGGACTGTTTGGCCTTGCGCTTTACATGGCACTGGTGGTCGGGCATCCGCTTACCAGCGCCTACGTCGCGGGACCGGCCATTGGCGCGCTTTGGTTCTGCCTGCGGCTGTTTATGATTTGGGGATCGAGAGGCTAGTCGTGCTCGCGGACAAGGATCGTATTTTTCTCAATCTCTACGGCACACGCGGCGCCGATCTCGAGAGCGCCAAGAAGCGTGGCGCCTGGAACGGCACAGCGGATATGCTGTCCGCCGGGCGCGATTGGATTATCGCGCAAGTCAAGGAAAGCGGATTGCGCGGCCGTGGCGGCGCGGGTTTTCCCACCGGCCTCAAATGGTCGTTCATGCCTAAAGAGGTAAAGGAGCGGCCGCACTATCTCGTCGTCAATGCCGATGAGTCCGAGCCGGGCACCTGCAAAGACCGCGATATCATGCGCCACGATCCGCATCTGCTGATTGAGGGGTGCTTGCTCGCGTCCTTCGCGATGCAGGCGCACGCTTGCTACATCTATTTGCGCGGCGAATACGTTGCAGAGCGCGAAGCGATGGAGCGTGCGGTCAAGGAAGCCTACGAGGCCAAGCTGATCGGCAAGAACAACGTTCATGGCTGGGACTTCGACGTCTACATCCACCACGGCGCCGGCGCGTATATCTGCGGCGAAGAAACCGCGCTGCTGGAGAGCCTCGAAGGCAAGAAGGGGCAGCCGCGCCTGAAGCCGCCTTTTCCGGCAAACGTTGGCCTCTATGGCTGCCCGACCACCGTGAACAATGTGGAATCAATCGCGGTGGCGCCCACCATTCTGCGACGCGGCGCCAAATGGTTTGCGGGCATTGGCCGCGCCAACAACACCGGCACCAAGGTGTTTTGCGTCTCAGGCCATGTGAACCAGCCCTGCAATATCGAAGAAGCCATGGGCATCCCGTTGAAGACGCTCATTGAAGCGCATTGCGGCGGCGTGCGTGGCGGTTGGGGTAATTTGAAAGCGGTGATCCCGGGCGGCTCCTCGGTGCGTATGCTGAAAGCCGAAGAATGCGAAACCATGCTGATGGATTTCGACTCGCTCTCAGCGGCGCCGCATCGCTCGGGCCTGGGAACGGCGGCTGTTATCGTCATGGATCAGTCGACGGACATGATCCGC
>JAUIJZ010000011.1 GCA_030430715.1 Alphaproteobacteria bacterium | reverse complement strand
CCCTCCATGCTACGCCCACCATTTCGCGGGCTTGGCGCGGAAGTCCGCGGCTTTCTCTAGCGCAGCGCTCACAGCGAACACGCTTTCCTCATCGAGCGCCTTGCCGATCACCTGCAAACCGAGCGGCAAGCCTTGGCTATCGGTCGCGGCCGGCAGCGCCAATGCGGGTAGCCCCGCGAGATTCGCCGTCACAGTGAAGATGTCGTTCAGATACATGGCGATCGGATCGCCCGACTTTTCGCCGAGCGCAAACGCCGATGACGGCGTCGCCGGCGCAAGGATCGCATCGACATCCTCAAACGCGTCGCGGAAATCCTGCGCGATGCGCTGGCGCACTTTCTGCGCACGCAAATAATAGGCGTCGTAATAGCCGGCGCTCAAAACGTACGTGCCGATCAGGATACGCCGCTGCACTTCTGCACCGAAACCCTTGGCGCGGGTAGCTTCATATGTGCCGACAAGATCCTTGCCGCTCTGGCGCGCGCCATAGCGCATGCCATCATAGCGCGCGAGGTTGGACGAAGCCTCGGCCGGCGCCACGATATAATAAGCGGGCAGCGCGTATTTGGTGTGTTTCAGGCTGATCGGTTTGATCTTGGCGCCCGCGTCCTTGGCCCATTCGACGCCCTGCGCCCACAGCTTCTCGATCTCTTCCGGCATGCCGTCGATACGATATTCGTCAGGCACGCCAATGGTCATGCCCTTAAGCGAACGCGAACAGGCGGCGCGAAAGTCCGGCAGCGGCGCCGGCAGGGAGGTCGAGTCCTTCGGATCATGCCCGGCCATCGATTGCAGCAGCAGCGCGGAATCTTCCACACTCTTCGCAATCGGCCCCGCCTGATCTAGCGATGACGCAAACGCGACAACGCCCCAACGCGAGCAGCGCCCATACGTCGGTTTGATGCCCACTGTGCCGGTGAAGGCCGCAGGTTGGCGGATAGAACCGCCCGTATCGGTCGCGGTCGCACCCAGGCACAAATCCGCGGCTACCGCCGCTGCGCTACCGCCCGACGAGCCGCCCGGCGTGAGCTTGACATCCTCATTACCGCG
This sequence comes from Alphaproteobacteria bacterium, assembly GCA_030430715.1. Taxonomy (GTDB): domain Bacteria; phylum Pseudomonadota; class Alphaproteobacteria; order Caulobacterales; family Aquidulcibacteraceae; genus Vitreimonas. Next base: position 52,554 of record JAUIJZ010000011.1, on the reverse strand, counting down.
CCGCCACGGATTGACCACCGGCCCAAAAGCGCTGGTTTCGTTTGACGAACCCATCGCGAATTCATCGAGATTGAGTTTGCCCAGCATCACCGCGCCATCGCGGAAGAGCTGGCTGGTCACCGTGCTCTCATAGGTCGGCGTGAATTCGCCAAGAATGTTTGAGCAGGCCGTCGTCCGCACGCCTTCGGTGCAGAATAAATCCTTGATGCCGAGCGGCGCGCCCTCAAGCGGGCCTGCCTTGCCAGCGGCGCGGCGTTCATCGCTCGCCTTGGCTTGCGCGCGCGCCTTCTCCGGCGTCGTCACAACATAGGCGTTGAGCTTAGGGTTGGCGGCGTCGATCGCGCCAATGAATGCGTTGGTGAGTTCGGCGGAGGAGAATTGCTTCTTCTCCATGCCGTCGAGAGCCTGCGCGAGCGTTAGATTGGTGAGGTCAGTCACTCGACCACCTTCGGCACGACAAAGAAGCCATCTTCGGATTTCGGCGCATTCGCCAGCACGCGCTGGGGATTTTCGCCATCGGTGACCACATCCTCGCGCATGGATAGCCGCGCGCCCTCGACCGCACTGGTCATCGGCTCGACGCCCTCGATGTCGACCTCATTGAGCTGCTCGATCCAATCCATGATGCCGGAGAGCTCCTGCGCCATCGGCGCAACGCGCTCCTCGGGCAAGGCTAGCCGCGCCAGCTTGGCCACTTTACGTACGGTTTTTTCGTCAATCGACATGCAACGCCTCTGGGGGTGCGGGCTTATAGGGCTCGCATCACCCGTTCAAGAGCCAGCGGCGTTGCAGGTCCCTGTCCACGTATCAACACCGTCCGCACCGCCATTTCGAAGAGTGAACTCTCTCAAATTGCGCGATATTTCCAGATCGGCGTTGTAGTTGGTGCGGTCGTTCGTGCGCATCCGGGCGGTCCAGCCCTGAGCGCGGGTCAGCATAGGCTCGAATTGCGCGTCCTCACAGCCAGTGGCGATGCAAAAACGGCCCGCCCCGCCCCGATCCGGCACGCTGAGTGATATATGCAGCGTCGACGTTTCGCCCGTCTGACCCGCCGCGCAACCGCCAGGCGGACAATGAACCGCCTCGCTGGCGTCACAGCTCAGATCGTAGCCCAAGGCGAACGCCAGATCGGGATCGGGCGCACGGTCGGAAGCGGCGGGGGCGGCGCAGGCCGTGAGGCTCAGCGCGCCGAGCAAAATGAGAGCGCGGATCATGGCTCTTATCCAAAGCCCATCCTTGACCTGATGCAAGGGCGCGCCGAGTGATGACGCAGTTTCTTCATGCCGCTGCTCGCCCTCCCCGAATTCACAACCGCTTTACCTCCGCGCGGCGCCCTGATGGGCATCGACCCAGGCGAGAAGCGCATTGGAATCGCCATCAGCGATGTCTCGCGTCTGATCGCCTCGTCGCTTGAGACCATCACGCGCGCCAAATTCGCTACCGACGCGGCGGCCATCCTCAAACTGTTCGATGCGCGCCAATGCGCCGGCTTCGTTGTCGGCCTCCCGCTCAATATGGACGGCTCTTCCGGCCCTGCGGCGCAATCGGCGCGCGCCTTCGCACGCAACCTTCTCGCCCAGCGCGACGCGCCGCTTTTGTTGTGGGACGAACGGCTTTCCACCGCCGCCGTCACGCGTACGTTGATCGAGGGCGACGCCAGCCGTAAGCGGCGCGGCGAGGTCGTCGATAAAATGGCAGCCGCCTACATGCTCCAAGGCGCGCTCGACGCCATGCAGGAGCGCGCTGCACGATGAGCGACGTGCTCGCGGGCCTCGGCCCAGTCTTCATTCTGATAGCACTCGGCTGGGCCGCACGCGCGCGCCGCCTCGCCACGCCTGAAGCCTTCGGCATAGTCAATCGCTTCGGCTATTTTGTGCTCTATCCGGCATTCTTGTTCACGATCTCGCAGCGCGCCGATTTCGCTGACTTCACCTCCGCGCGTTTTCTGAGCGGAATTATCCTTGGCTTTCTCGTCATGATGGCGCTGGCCCTGGCAACTCGGCTGTTCTTTCGCAATGATGGCCCGTCCTTCACTAGTGTGTTTCAGGGCTCAGTACGCTGGAACGGCTTCGTTCTGCTCGCTGCCGCTTTGCCGCTTTACGGCCAGGCCGGGCTCGATTTGCTTGCGCTCGCCTTCGGACCGCTCGTTCTGCTGATCAATGTCGTGTGCGTGCTGGTGCTGGCGCGATGGGGCGCGACGCGCTTGGCGTCATGGCGCGCCGTCATCGACCAGATCATCGCCAACCCGCTCATACTGGGCTGCGCTGCCGGCCTCGCCACGAACGCCCTTGGCTTGCGCGAATTGGGACCGCTCACACACGCGCTCAATTTGTTGGGCGACGCCGCCATGCCCGTCGCGCTGATTTGCGTCGGCGCCGGGCTCGACTTCCGCGCCGTGCGCGCCGCCGGTCCGCAAACGGCGACAGCCGTCACGCTCAAGCTGCTCGTCATGCCAGCCGTTTTGTGGAGCACGGCCACTCTCATGGGAGCAGGGCCTTTAGGCGCAGCCGTCGCGGCAGGCGTTGGCGCTACGCCGACAGCGGCTGCTGGCTACACGTTGGCGCGAGAGATGGGCGGCAATGCCGAGCTCATGGCGGCGCTCGTCACCGCCACGACGCTGCTCTGCTTCATCACCATGCCCATCGTCGTCGCACTCACTCTGCCTTAATCCTCGCCAAAAGGCGCCACCGGCTCGCTCCGGCCAACCACCATGTTGGGATCTTCCTCAAAACTGGGATGGTTCGTCGGATCAACCGCGTAGCTCTGCTCCCGTGTCGAGGGCTCCATCGGCGCCTGCGCGCGCGCCTCGGGCGCCGGCGCTTTGCCGGCCCCTAACCCCGCCACCACAGCCGCCATTGCCAATCCGACCGGACGCAGTGGCGATGAAAGTTCTTCACGTTTGGGGTGCGTTTTCATTACGCCGCCTCCTAGTTCTAAAGCCCCGTCATACCCCGCCCGCTCTCAAAAAGAGAACAAAACGGATACAAGACGGAGTCCGAGGCGCCAATAGGGCTGAAACGAAATTCTTCGCCATGTCTTCGTCACGCTTGCGGCGGTTCGGCCACACGGCTTAACAAGCGCATATGGCTCAGCGACAGACCGGCATGACAAAATCCGAAGCCCGATCGAGCCCAGCCCGTTTTCGCAACAGGCACCTGCTTTCCACCACCAGCCTCGATCGTTCCGAAGCCGAAAGCTTACTCGACCGCGCTGAGGCCTTCGCGCCGCTACTCGAACAGAAGATCAAAAAGCTCGACACGCTGCGCGGGCGCACGCTGATCAATCTTTTCTTCGAAAACTCAACGCGCACGCAATCGAGCTTCGAACTCGCCGGCAAACGCATGGGCGCGGATGTCGTCAACATGTCGGTCAAATCCTCTTCCGTTGCGAAAGGAGAAACGCTGATCGACACCGCCGCCACGCTCAACGCGATGCGCGCGGATCTTCTCGTTGTGCGCCACGGCGCATCGGGCGCGGCCGAACTGCTTGCGCAAAAAGTCGATTGCGCCGTCATCAATGCCGGTGACGGTCAACACGAACATCCAACGCAAGCCTTGCTCGACGCTTTCACTATCCGCTCACAGCTCGGCGCCATCGAGGGGCTGAAGGTCGCAATTTGCGGCGACGTGCTGCACTCACGTGTGGCGCGCTCGAATGTGAACCTGCTGAATCTGCTCGGGGCGCAAGTGCATCTCGTCGGCCCGCCAACGCTTTTGCCGGACAGCGCCGAGCGCTGGGGGGCGCGTATCTTCCACAGCATGCGCGATGGCATCAAAGACGTCGACGTCATCATGATGCTGCGCGTGCAGCGCGAGCGCATGGCAGGCGGCTTCTTCCCTTCGGCGCGGGAATATTTCTGGTTCTACGGTCTCGATGAAGACAAACTCAAACTCGCCAAGCCCGGCGCGCTCGTTATGCACCCCGGCCCGATGAATCGCGGCGTCGAGATCGACAGCAGCGTCGCCGACAATCCCAACGTCTCGCTCATCGAAACGCAGGTGCGCATGGGCGTGGCGGTGCGCATGGCGGTGCTGGAAGCGCTCGCTGATCGCGGCGCAGAGGGCGCGGCATGAGGAGACGCGGACATGTGGATGTTTCTGCTCTGGTGGTGCGTGGACGATCACTTGGCCGGGGCGCTGGAAACGCCCGGGCTCGGCACGCTGCCGATCTGGGTGCCCTTCATCATCGCCATTGCGTTCTCAACGACGCTCAATGTGGCGATGAAAAAGAAATGACGCCCAAGACAAATACATGAGCACGCGGCCAACACTCATCACCAACGCCCAGCTGATCGATCCTGCCAAGAGCAAGGTCGAAACAGGCGCTATTCTGTTCGACGACAGCATCCTCGATGTTGGCGCAATCACGAGCGCGCCTGACGGCGCCGAGATCATTGATGCCGACGGCGCCCATGTCGCGCCCGGCCTGATCGATATGCGCGTCATAATTGGCGAGCCCGGCGCCGAACACAAAGAGACGTTCAAGAGCGCCGGGCGCGCTGCGGCGGCGGGCGGTGTCACCACCATGGTGATGATGCCCAACACCACGCCGATCATCGACGATCAAAGTCTCGTCGATTATGTCATCCGGCGCGGGCCGGATCGCTCTGGCGGCGTTCGCATCCTTCCCGCCGCCGCCCTCACCAAGCATCTCGATGGCGAACTCATGACCGAGATCGGCCTGATGGCCGAAGCGGGCGCGGTAATGTTCTCTAATGGCGACAAACCAATCGTCGACAGCCGCGTGCTGCGCCGCGCGCTCTCTTACGCCAGCACTTTCGGCGCCCTCGTCGCGCATCGCCCGGAAGATCCGTTCCTGGCTGAGGGCGGGGTCATGCATGAGGGCGAGTTGGCCGCCCGTCTCGGCCTCGCCGGCATTCCCGCCGCGGCCGAAGCCATCATGGCTGAACGCGATCTCATGCTCGCTGAACTCACACGCGGCCGTCTGCTTCTGGACATGCTCTCCTCGGCGCTGACGCTGCCCATCCTGAACCGCGCCAAGGACCGCGGAGTCGATGCCGTCGCCAGCGTCAACGTGCATCATCTTGTACTGAACGAGAACGACGTCGACGGCTATCGCACCTTCGCCAAGCTCTCGCCGCCGCTGCGCGCCGAAGACGACCGCGCCGCGCTTGTCAATGCTGTGCGCGACGGGTTGATCGATGTGATCGTCTCCGGTCACGACCCACGTCCCGCCGAAGACAAGCGTTTGCCGTTCGCCGAGGCGGCGTTCGGCGCGGTTGGGCTGGAAACGCTGCTGCCCGGCGCGCTCAGCTTGCATCACCGAGACGACATCCCGCTCACTCAAGTCTTACGCGCCGTGACCCAAAAACCTGCGGAACTCTTGAAATTGCCACAAGGCCGGCTCGCCAAGGGCGCGCCCGCCGACATCATATTGCTCGACGTTGCAGCCCCGTTCCGGCTCGACTCCGATACGCTGCGCTCCAAGTCGAATAATTCGCCGTTTGACGAGAAATTGATGCAAGGCGCTGTGAAGCGAACATTCATCGCCGGCAAAACGGTGTTTGGCGCTTAAGTTAGGAGGAATAGCCATGCGCGTTCTTGTGCTCGGTGTTCTACTCGCCCTCGCGGCCTGTTCGACTTCTCCCTATGAGCCAATCGGTCAGAGCGGGCGCCCGCCGCCACTGCCTGTGGATGGGCCGATCGCTTATAATTGCGCTGACGGCACTCAGTTGATGGTCGAAGCGCACGCGACCGAAGCGCGCGTCGCTATTGTCGGCGGCCCGTCAATGGTGCTCCCGAATGCGGGCGGCGATTATTATTCCAATGGCCGCTATGGCTTTCGCGGCAGCGGCGCGAGCGGGCAATGGGAAGTGGGACGCGCCGCACCAGTCAACTGCCGGGGCGGGTAGCACACGGAAAGTGAAGTGGCGCCGGTCCTGCGACGACAGGGGAAATTTTCGCCGGAGATGCGCCGAAATGAAACGCGCCGCCCTGTTCGCTTGCCTCTTAAGCTTAACCTCGCCCGCTTTCGCGCAGCCCCCGTCTGCGACGGGAGGTCCGATCACCAACCAGGCCGAACGCGATAGCATCGCAGCCCGCGTGCGTGGGGGCGCCGCCTGCTCAGGCTGCGATCTATTCCAGATTGATCTCGCCTACCAAAACGTGGCCGGGCGCGATTTTTCCAGCTCGCGTATCCGCCAGGCCAACCTCAGCGTCGCCATCGCCGATCGCGCCAGCTTCCAAAGCGCCAATGCTTCGTTGACCAATTTCTTCGGCGCGCGACTGGGTCGCGCCGACTTTCGAGACGCCAATCTCGATCACGCCACCCTGGTCGGCGCCTATCTCGGATATGCCCGCTTCGACGGAGCGGACCTCACCGGCGCGGATATCTCCGGCGCTGAACTTACAGGCGCGCAAGGTTTGACGCAGGAACAGCTCAATACTGCTTGCGGAGACGGAACAACACAATTGCCAGCAGGCCTGACCGTCCCGACCTGTTGAAATAATAAGTAACAAAGCTCGCTTACTGCATCTTCACTGGCGGTGAATCTTTCGCGCGCGCATGACGACGCGGTGCTGACACAATTTCGCCCCATCGCACTCGCGGCAATCGCCCTGCTCGGCGTTTGGACCGGACAAGCATTGGCGCAGCGCGCGGACAGCGACGATGTTGTGCGCCTAGCGCCGAGCTTTGGCGGCGTATGCGAAGATTGCGACTTGCGCGGCCGTATCCTGGCCGGGGCGCGCATGCGCGACTCGGATTTCAGCCGCAGCAATTTCTCCAGCGCCGTGCTAAGCCGCGCCGACGCCACTGGCGCGCGCTTTGACGCCGCGGATTTCACCGATGCGGATTTGCGCCGCGCCAAACTTGCTGGCGCGCATCTTGAGGGGGCTAACCTGTCAGGGGCCGACCTGCGCGACGCCGAAGGGCTCACCCAAGAACAGTTAGACGCCGCCTGTGGCGACGCGCGCACGCGCCTGCCGCAGCCCTTGCGCGTGCGCGGCTGCGATTAAGCAACAGCCGCTAACGCTTTAGGTCTTCGCCGGCTCGACGACCCGCAGGTGCAACTCCTTGAGCTGCTTGGGCATCACTTCGCCCGGCGCATTCATCATCAGATCCTGCGCCTGCTGATTGAACGGGAAGACGATCACTTCGCGGATGTTGTCGACGCCAGCGAGCAGCATGACGATACGATCGACGCCGGGCGCTGATCCACCGTGAGGCGGCGCGCCATAGCGGAAGGCGTTGAGCATGCCGCCGAACTTCTCTTCCACGAATTCCGGCGCGTGCCCGGCTATGCCGAACGCCTTAATCATGATCTCCGGCTTGTGGTTCCGGATGGCGCCGGAACTCAACTCAACGCCGTTGCAGACGATGTCGTACTGGAACGCGGTAATACCGAGAATCTCATCCGCATCGCTCGCATCGAGCTTCAGGAAGGCGGCGTGATCGTATTTCGGCATTGAGAACGGATTGTGCGAAAAATCGATGCGCTTTTCGTCCTCATTCCACTCGTACATTGGGAAGTCTACGATCCAGCAGAATTTGAACTCGTCTTGCGCGATCAAGTTCAACTCTCCCGCCACCTTGGTGCGCGCGAGTCCTGCAAACTTGTAAAATACCTTGGGATCGCCCGCGACGAAGAACGCCGCATCGCCGGCCTTCAAGCCTAGCTGCGTGCGGATCGCTTCAACTTTTTCCGGACCGATGTTTTTCGCGATCGGACCTGCGCCGCCTTCCTCGCCATCACGCCAAAAGATGTAGCCAAGCCCGGGCTGGCCTTCGCTCTGCGCCCACGAATTCATCTTATCGCAGAAGGCGCGGCTGCCGCCCGCTGGCGCCGGCACAGCCCATACGGCGTTGCCCGCCTTGTCGAGGATTTTAGCGAAAAGGCCAAAACCACCGCCGCGGAAATGCTCGCTCACATCCTGCAGAATGAGCGGGTTGCGCAGGTCCGGCTTGTCCGAACCATATTTCGAGATCGCTTCAGCGTAAGGAATGCGCGGGAATTCACCCGCCTTCGTCACCTTCTTGCCTTCGCCGAATTCCTCGAACACGCCGGCAAGCACAGGTTCTATCGCGTTGAACACGTCTTCCTGCGTGACGAAGCTCATCTCGAAATCGAGTTGGTAAAACTCGCCCGGCGAACGGTCGGCGCGCGCATCCTCATCGCGGAAGCACGGCGCGATTTGAAAATACTTGTCGAAGCCAGCAACCATGAGCAGCTGCTTGAATTGCTGCGGCGCTTGCGGAAGTGCGTAGAATTTGCCGGGATGCAGTCGCGACGGCACCAGAAAGTCGCGCGCACCTTCCGGCGAAGACGCCGTCAGGATCGGCGTTTGAAACTCAACGAAGTCTTGATCGATCATGCGCCGGCGCAAGGAGGCAATGACCTGGCTGCGCAGCAGGATCGATTTGTGCAGCTTCTCGCGGCGCAGATCGAGGAAGCGATACTTGAGGCGGATATCCTCCGGATAGTCAGGCTCGCCGAACACCGGCAGCGGCAATTCCTCGGCCGCGCCAAGAACTTCCAACGCGCTCGACTGCACTTCGATGCCGCCCGTGGGCAGGTTCGGGTTGATGGTCTCGGCAGTGCGCTCGACCACCTTGCCGTCAATCTGGATCACGCTTTCAGCACGCACCCGCTCGGCCGCCGCAAACGCCGCGCTGGACGGCGCGACCACCACCTGCGTCAGCCCGTAATTGTCGCGCAGGTCTACAAAGAGCAGCCCGCCATGGTCCCGCTTCCGGTGCACCCAGCCGGAGAGGCGCACCGTCTTGCCCGCATCGGAGGGGCGCAGTTCGCCGCAGGTATGGGAACGGTAGGCGTGCATAAAGAACTCCGGACTCGGCAATTTCGCCGATTTTGGAGCGGAGAGGCGCAGGGGCAGCCCCCCTTGTCAAGGCGCGGCCATTTGATCGATTACGCCCCTTCGAGGAACAACCAGACCCCGTCAAACCGGCGCAGCCCAGCAATGCGCTGCCGCAATCAGCCCGGCCCCTTGACCCCGGCCCCGGCGCACCCCAACCACGCCCCATGCGCTTGATCACCAGCACCGAAGAGCTGCGCGACCTGTGCCGCGACATGGCGGCCCAGCCTTTCGCGGCCGTGGATACGGAATTCATGCGCGAAACCACCTATTGGCCAAAGCTGTGCCTGATCCAGGCCGCCGCGCCAGGGGTGGAGGCTGTAATCGATCCGCTGGCCCAAGGGCTCGATCTCACGCCATTCCTGGAATTGTTGAGCAACCCGGCTGTGCTGAAGGTCTTTCACGCAGCGCGCCAGGATCTCGAAATCTTCCTCAAGCTTGGCGGCGCCCTGCCTAATCCCGTGTTCGACACGCAGATCGCCGCGATGGCCTGCGGTTACGGCGATTCTATCGCCTATGACGCGCTGGTGCAGCAGGTGTTGAAGCGCCGGATCGACAAGTCATCACGTTTCACCGATTGGAGCCGGCGCCCGCTTTCGGATGCGCAGCTTTCCTATGCGCTCGCAGACGTCACGCATCTTCGCGACCTCTATCCCAAGATAAAGCATAAGCTTGAGTCCGAAGGCCGCGCGCATTGGCTTGACGAAGAGCTCGCCAATCTCACCGATCCGGAAATCTACGACACCACCCCCGAGAAAGCGTGGAAGCGCCTCAAGCTGCGAAAGACGACCGCCGATTACGTGCTCGGGCTGCAAGTGGCCGCGGCTTGGCGCGAACGCCAGGCGCAACAGCGCGACGTGCCGCGCGGACGCATCGTCAAGGACGAAGCGCTCTATGAGATCGCCGAACACCGGCCAAAGGCTTCGGGTGATTTCGACCGCATGCGCGCGGTACCGCGTGGCTTCGGCAACTCACGCGCCGCCCAGGATCTGATCGCCGCACTCGACCGCGCGTTCTCCGATCCCAATCGTGTACATTATAAGCACGAGCGCCCGCCGCCGACGCCAGCGGGCATCGGTCCAACCATCGAATTACTCAAAGTCCTGCTGCGCTATGAGGCGGAGACGCACGGCGTGGCGCCGCGGCTGATCGCATCGGCTGCCGATGTGGAAGCCATCGCCGCGCGCGACGATGCGGATGTAGCCGCGCTATGCGGCTGGCGGCGGGAAGTGTTTGGCGAACGCGCACTCGCATTGAAGCACGGCCAACTCGCGCTCAAGCTTCGTGACGGAAAAGTGATCGTCGAAGCCTCTTAAGTGCGACAACGCGCGCGTCAGCAATCGGCGTTTTCACATCCTCGTCATGTAAGCTTATCAAACCTGTCGTAAGCGCCCCCTAACCCGCGCCCCATTGAATTTGGGGACTCATCCATGAAGCGTCAGGGGAAATTTCTGCTTTCGGTCGCTCTTTCGGCGATCGGAGCAACGGGGGCCGCGTGGGCCGGCGACATCAACGGTGACGTAACGGACAGCGCGCAAGTGCGTACGCTGCCTGGCGCTGAAATCGAGATCGTTGAACTCGAACGTACAACACAAAGCGGCCCTGACGGGGCCTATCGCTTCACAGGCGTGCCTGCCGGAACCTACACGCTGCGCGCGCGCTATGCCGCGGCGCAAATCTTCGAGCAATCCGTCAGCGTGCCGCAAACCGGAGCGATCGAAGTCGACATCGCCTTCGCCGGTCAAGGCGGCGACGATGAGCAAATCCTTGTCATCGGCCAACGCGCGTCTCTCGCCAGTTCGATCTCGCGCCAGCGCGCCTCTGACACTGTTGTCTCCGTACTTACGCGCGACAGCATCGGTCAATTCCCAGACCAGAACGTGGCCGAATCCGTGCGTCGCGCCCCTGGCGTCAATGTTTTGAACGATCAGGGCGAAGGCCGCTTCGTTTCGGTGCGCGGCCTCGACCCGAACCTCAACTCGGCTTCGGTGAATGGCGTGCGTCTGCCTGCGCCGGAATCCGACATTCGCGCCGTAGCGCTTGATGTGATCCCCTCCGATCTCGTCGAATCTATCGAGATTCAGCGTTCGCTGACGCCAGACATGGACGCCGACACCATTGGCGGTTCCATCGAGATCAACACCACCAGCGCAAATGATCGCCGCGAACCGCTTCTCGTGCTGCGCGCCGAGGGCAGCTACAACGATCTCAACGAGGAATGGTCGCCACGTTATAGCGTGGATTATTCCCGCCGCTTCGGCCGCCTCGGCGTCGCCGGCGGCCTCTCCTACAATGAACGCAGCTTCTCGACCGACAATATCGAAGCCGACGGCTGGCACGAAGAAGGCGGCGTGATCCGCCCTGAAGATCTGGAATATCGCGATTACGACGTCGAACGCACTCGCATCGGCGGCTCGCTCTCCTTCGATTTCGATCTCGACGAAAACACGCAGCTCTACGTTCGCGGCCTTCACTCGATTTTCGAGGATCAGGAATATCGCGGCCGCTTCGGTCTTGAGTTCGACGACGGCGCGCCTGGCGTCGGCACCGCGACCTCCGCCTCCTACAACAGCGCCGACGAAGACATCAATTTCGTGCGTGACATGAAGGACCGCTACGAAGAGCAGATCATTTCCTCGCTCGTCGCCGGGGGCGAAACGCACCTCAACGAATGGACGCTGAGCTATTCGGCCTCATGGGCGCAGGCTTCGGAAGAAGAGCGCGGCTCGCTCGATCCTATCAAATTTGAACGCGAATTTGACGGCAGCGAAGACGTTATGGTCGACCTCGACCTGAGCGATTGGCAAATGCCGATGTATGCTGTGTCCGGCGCCGATGCCGGCGCTGTGTTCGATCCGACCGAGTTCGAGTTCAATGAATTAGAGCGCACCGCGCTCAGCGACGCGCAGGACGAAGAAACCGCGTTCCGTTTCGATGTCACGCGTGAGTTCGCGCTCGACCGCGGCGATCTCGACCTCAGCTTCGGCATCCGCCACCGCGGCCGCGAGAAGACCTACGACCTCAATATCGACGTGCTCGAATACAATGGCCCGGGTTCGATCACGCTCAATGACTTCCTCGGCACGCCCTCTTACGGGCTCGCGGATGTCGCACCGTTGCCTTCTCAAACCGCGTTCCGCGGCTTCTTCGGTGAAAACCCGTCCTTCTTCGAGCGCGCTGACTTCGATTCAGATCTGGAGTCGCTCGCTGGCGACTATCAGTTCGAAGAGAACATCGACGCCGCCTACTTCATGGGCCACTACGATCGCGGGCCGCTGCGCGCAATCGCAGGCGTGCGCGTGGAAAGAACGCGCCAGTCCATGAGCGGGATGTCCATCGAGGCCGACGAAGACGCTGAAACCATCGTGACGACGCCGGTCAATTTCAACCGCGACTACACGCATTGGCTGCCCAGCGTGAACCTGCGTTATGAGCCTGTTGACGATCTCGTCTTCCGTTTCGCCGCCTACCGCAGCCTGATGCGCCCGTCTCCGGGCCAGCTGGCGCCGCGCTTCATCATCGAGGCCGACGGCACCGACAGCGACACGCTTCCGGAAGCCGCCGAACTCGGCAACCCGAACCTCGAACCCTACGAAGCTTGGAATTACGACGCGACGGCCGAATGGTATTTCGGTTCCAACGCAGTGCTGAGCCTCGGCGTTTTCTACAAAGAGATCGACAATCCTATCGCAACGGTCGTCGATGAAACCGAAAACGTGCTTCCCGCCATCGGCTTTGCCGTTGAAGAGGCCGAATACGCGATCAATGGCGAAAGTGCGCGCGTTCAAGGCGCCGAATTCGGCTACGCGCAGGCATTTACGTTCCTGCCGGGCATACTCGGCGGCCTCATCGCTTCGGCGAATTACACTTATACCGATACCGAAGCCGATTTCCCGACCGACCCACTGGGCGCGGCGCGCCGCACCCAGCTTCCGGCAGCGTCCGAACATACCTACAACGTCACGATCGGTTACGATCGCGGCCCGTTCGATATCCGCTTCTCGGCATCCTACCGTGACGGTTATCTGGACGAATTGGGCGGCGCTGAAGACCAAGACCGCTACGTCGAGGATCACATCCAATACGACGTTACGGCGCGTTACGATGTGAACGAACGCTTTCAGATCTACACGGAGTTCGTGAACCTCGGCGACGAGCCGTATGTCGCCTACAACACGGTTGGCGGCCAACAGAACCTCCTCCAATACGAGGAATATTCTTGGACCGGCAAGGTGGGCGTCCGCGCCCGCTTCTAAGCAGCTGACAAAGCAGCAGCGGGGCGCGGCGACGCGCCCCGTTTGCGTTGCCGCGCATCAAAATAAAACGGAGAACATTATGCGCCTTGGACTCGCCGCCGCTCTTGGTTTCGCCCTCGCCGCGTGCTCACCAGCACCGCAAACACAGACCGCGCCGGAAACGCAAAGCGTGCCCGCGCTACGCGAAACTGCCCCCGTAATGGCCGAAGACGATGCCGCGGATGACCCGGCAATCTGGGTCGCGGCCGATCCGGCGCAAAGCCTTATCATAGGCACGCAAAAGCAAGGCGGCCTCTACGTATTCGATCTGTCCGGCGCCATTGTGCAGGAAGTCCCCGGCGGACGGCCGAACAATGCCGATCTGCGCGACGGTTTCGCTTGGACCGAAGGCGCCAGCCCCATTCTTGGCGCCAGCGACCGCTCGGACAATTCGATCGTGCTTTGGCGTCTCGATGCCGAAAACCGCCGCATCGAAGATGCGCCGCGTGCGCGCATCCAAACCGGAATGGCTGAAGTTTACGGCTTCTGCCTTGGACGCATGGACGAGGATTATGTCGCCATCGCCACCGATCGCGATAGCGGGGATATCGGCGTGTGGCGCATCACGACTGATGCTGAAGGCGGCCTGGCTGGCGAACGCATCGCTACCTACAGCGTCGGCAGCATCGCCGAAGGCTGCGTCGTCGATGACGAGGCTGGCGTTTATTACCTCGCGCAAGAATTAGAGGGCATCTGGCGTGTGCCGCTGAATGACGCGACGGGCGCTTCGCGCCAACTCATCGATACGGTCGGCGGCGAAGGCAATCTCGTTGACGACGTCGAGGGGCTCACGCTCTGGCGCGACGCCAATGGCGGCGGCTATCTGATCGCATCAGTGCAAGGGGAATCGCGCTTTGCCGTCTATAATCGCGGCGACAATGCTTATCGCGGCTCGTTCGCTATCAGCGCGTCGTCCGATGGCTCTGCCGACGCCGTGCAAGGCACGGATGGCATCGATGTCGTCTCAGCTTCGCTCGGCCCGGATCTGCCGCAAGGTCTGTTCGTCGCGCAGGATGATGAGAACACCGATCCCGCGCAAATGCAGAACTTCAAATACGTCTCGTGGGCTGAGATTGCCGCGCTACTTGGGTTGGAGTGAGCGCACTGCATCGGCACAGGCGGCTTTGAAATCATAAGCCGTCTGCGTCGCACAATCGGGCCATTTTCGCGTTTCGATCCAATATTGGGCAAGCCCAAGCTTGGCGGCAAGACGTGGGAAACGCTCATGGCGCCAGATCGCGCCACCGGGCGTTGCGACAAACAATTGCAGCGAGGATTGCGCCCGCGCCATGCCGAAGGCGTCATGCGCGTCGGCGCGAAGCGGCCTGCCCGCATCCACCGCCTGCTCAATCACATCGAATGCCCGATCCGCGCAGCCGAGTCCGGCGGCGATGATGCAACTTGAAAGCGGCAAGGGTTGCTGCGAGGCCGCCAAGGTCGCCAGCATGCGCTCGCAGGCCGCGCGCCGCACCTTCTCCGGCAAGCGCAGCAACGCCACGTAATTACGCAGGACTTCGACGTCCCGTTCGGCAACGCCGCGTCTTGGCGGCGCGCCCGGCTGAGCCAGCGCCTCGGCTTCGTCGAGCTTTCCAGCCGCACACAGCGTCACCCACATCATGTACCAAATGAAAGCGGAATCCGGCCAACGCGTCCACGCTGCGCCAATAACATCAAGCGCCGTCTCCATCTCGCCGCGCGTCGTAAGCAGACTGGCGCGCAAGCCTTCGACAGCAGGGCCGAGCGGGTCCAGGCGGCTTGCGATCTCCAACGCCGACGCCGCTTCGCGGATACGCCCAACGCCATAAAGCCACGTGGCCCGCGCCACATGCAGCGACGCATCGTTCGGCGTCCGCTTCAGCGCTTCATTCACCAGGCGCAGCTTCTCCGCATAAGCGCCGAAGGCGGGCTGCAACAATGACAACGCCGCATAGCCTTGCGCGCAATCGGGATAGAGCGCGAGCGCGCGCTCGGCCGATTCCAACGCTGCGGTATGAGCCGGCTCCCCCATCAGATCACGATCACGCGGCAACAGGAAAGCACGCACGCTCGCAAGCGTGGCCCAGCCCTGAGCAAAATCCGGCGCGCGCGCCACGCAACGCCGCAACAGCGTTTCCGCCTGTTCTTCATCGGCATCGCTCAGCATCAGCCACGTCTGGCGGGCACGCAAATAGAGGTCGTAGGCCGCCGCATCGATCGGCGCCGCCGCGCGTTCGCTTTGCGCCAACGAGAATTTCAGCGCCCCTGCAACATGCGCTGCGATTTCATCCTCCAGCGTGAAGGCATCGGCGCGCTCGCCTTCATAGCGTTCGCTCCACAGCGCCATGCCGCTACCAGCATCGATCAATTGGGCGCTGACACGCAGGCGCGGGCCGCTACAGCGCACAGCGCCATCGAGCACATGGCTCGCTTTCAATGCCGCCGCCGCCGTATTTTTACGCTCGCCTCGAAATTGGAACGCTGAGGTGCGCCCAATCACTTTGAGCGGAGATTGGCGCAGCAGCGTCATGATGATTTCGTCCGCCACGCCGTCGGAGAAATAATTCATCGCCGCATCGTCGCTCTCATTGTCAAATGGGAGCACGGCCAAAACAGGTTCCGCGCGCCTGCCGCGGCGGCTTGGCGCGGCCACTGCTTCGAGCGAAAACAGCTCAATCGTCTCGCTCATTTTATCGAGCTGGACAGCGCCGCACGGATGCAGACGCTTGGCGAGCGCGCCACGCACAGCGCGCCGCACATCTATCGAAGCGACAATGGCGCCAGGCTGAGCCAATTGCTGCAGACGCGCCGCGACATTGACGCCATGACCGAGCAGATCGCCGTTCGGCGTCTGCAGCACGTCGCCCACATGCAGCCCCACGCGCACATTTTTCGCTTCCGCCGCAACGCGCAACGCTTCAGCTGAAGCCAGTGCGCCCGCTACGGAGGCAAACTCCAGCATGAAGCCGTCACCAGCCGTGTTGAAGATGCGGCCGCCATGCTGAGCCGCCACGCCCTCCAGCAACGCACGCATGCGCGCGACAGCAGCCGCAGCCGTAGCTTCGTCGATCTCGCTCAAGGCGGAATAGCCGACGATGTCGATCGCCATGATCGCCGCCAGCTTGCGCAGTCCGGGTTGCTCGCTCACGGGCCCTGATTAGCACGCCCGCGCACGGTGCCTAAACGTCCTGGAAGTATGGTTCGACCGAACCGGAATATTTGATGGTGAGCTGCTTGCCGCGCCGGTCGACCTGCTTGCCTACGGCGAGGCGCACCCAGCCCTCGCTCACGCAATATTCCTCGACATTGGTCTTTTCCTCGCCCTTGAAGCGCACGCCGACGCCCCGCGAAAGCACGGCCTCGTCATAATGAGGGCTGTCAGGATCGACCGAGAGCCGGTCAGGCGGGGTATCGCTCATAACACTTCCACTTCCGCAGTATAGCCTAGCGCCTGCGCGGCGGCGTCGAGCCGGCGCGCGGCCGTCTCGGTCGCCAGATGGCCGGCACCTTTCTTCACACGAAGCTTCAAGCAGCCGTCAACCGCTTGAAGTTCGAAGCATTCCAACAACGTCTCGCTGCGGCCCGCCAAATCCGCGCCCAGTCGCAAACCTGCGCCCAGAGCCGCGGCACCAGCGCGCTGCTCGTCATTCAACAGCCGCATATAGGCCGGGGCCTGACGCGGCTGCCCCTTGGAGTAGCGGTGATGTACCGCCGCCGCCAGAAATGCGCGCTCGGCGTGTGAGATCGCCGCCAGCGGGCCACGAAGCACCAGATCGAACACGATTTCGGCCCGCTGTTCGGGGTGCAGCGCCCCGCCCAAATCAGCCAGGCGCGCGGCGGCGGCGCGCAGCACCGGATCGCGCTCGGGCCCAAATACAGGCGCGCTCGCAGCGAACATCGGCGCAATCCACTCGCCAAGGGCGACACAGAATGCACGTGAGCGCGGGGTGCGCAACGTCAAGGCCTCCGCCGCCGCGATCAAGGGATGCGTGCGTAGCGCCTCGGCGCTCATCCGCTCCACCAGCACGCCCTCACGCAAACCGAAGGCGGAAAGGATGACGCGATCGAATGCGCCCGCCATCACAACACGCTCCAACACGACAGCCGCATAGGGCAGCGCATCTGCGCGCTTGGCGGCTGCGTCCTCTAGTTTCTCCAATGAGCGCTTGCTCTGCTTGCGCACGACATCGACCAGTTTCAGCACCTCGGCGCGCGACATTTCGTAATGATGCAACACCGCCAGCGGATGCTGGCGCAGCGCCATATCGATCCGCGCGAGCGCGCGCCATGCGCCGCCCACAGCGTAAAAATCGCCACCGCGTCCGTTCAGCGTCTTTGCGGATTCCAACGCATCGGCGACCTGCTTGCTGACGCGGCCATACTCAAATTCTTCACGCGCCAGTGAAAGCGGGCCGAGCGCGAACGTCTCGCCAGCACCGAGTCCATTGCTCGTGAGTTCAACAAGTTCAAGGCTAGCGCCGCCCAGATCTCCGACAACGCCTTCAGCGTCGGGCGCACCGGCGCTAACGCCCAGCGCGGAGAGACGCGCCTCTTCATCCCCGCCAAGCACGCGCAATTTGAGCCCCGACTCGCGCTTTACGCGCTGCACGAAATCGGGACCATCCTCGGCGTCGCGCACAGCAGCGGTCGCCACTGGAAAGACGTCGCGTACACCGCGCGCCTCAATCAGCGCACTGAAGCGCCGTAGCGCCCTGAGCGCGGTTTCCGCACCCTCAGGGGGCAGTGCGCCTGTGCGGGCAAGGTCGCGTCCAAGGCCCGCCATCACTTTTTCGTTGAGCACCGGCGTCATCGCGCGCCCATCAATGCGATAGACGACAAGACGAACCGAGTTCGAGCCCACATCGACGACGGCGGCCTCCTGGCCGTCCCGCAGAACAGGGGCGCTCACCGCGAGCGGCCCATATCAGCAGTCCCGCCGCTAGTAGCCGCGCGCGCCAATATGATCGAATGCCGCCGGCGCATCGCCCTTGAGCGCACGCCCGCGCCCAGACAGACTCGGATTGCGCATGAAATAGACGTGCGCGGAGAACGGTTCGTCGGGTAGTTTCGAGACATCAACGCGTTTAAATACCCCGTCCGGGTCCATGTACCAGCTTTGAGCCTCATCGTTGAGGTTCGCGACCATGATTTGGTCGAGAACTTGCTGGTGGACCGTAGGATTTTCAACCGGGCACATGACCTCAACCCGCCGTTCCAGGTTCCGAGGCATCCAATCGGCGGATGAAATGAACACCTTGGCCTTGGGATTGGGGAGTTCGGCGCCCGCCCCAAAGCAAACGATTCGCGAATGCTCCAGAAAGCGCCCAACGATCGATTTGACGCGAATGTTTTCCGATAAGCCCGGGACGCCCGGCCGCAGACAGCAAATGCCGCGAACCACCAGATCGATTTTCACGCCCTCATTCGAGGCCCGATAAAGCGCGTCGATAATCTCTGGATGAACCAGCGAATTGAGCTTGGCCCAAATCGTCCCCGGGCGGCCAACGCGCACATGCGCGATCTCATCTTCGATCAGCCGCAGCAGCTCTGATTTCACATTGATCGGCGAAAGCGCGAGCTTTTCCAGCTCCGACGGCGTCGCATAGCCGGTGATGAAATTGAACAAACGGCTCGCATCGCGCCCCAGCGCGGGATCGCAGGTGAACAGCGAAAGGTCAGTGTAAATCTTCGCCGTCAGCGGGTGATAATTGCCCGTGCCGAAATGCGTATAGGTGCGCAGGCCCTCGGCCTCGCGCCGCACAACCAAACTCACCTTCGCGTGCGTCTTGTAGTCGATGAAGCCATAGACCACCGAGCAACCAGCGCGTTCCAGCGTCTGCGCCAAGCGCAAATTCGCTTCTTCATCGAAGCGCGCCTTGATCTCGATCAGCGCAGTGACATTCTTGCCAGCCTCGGCCGCCGCCACCAAAGCCGCAACGATCGGCGAGTCTTTCGAGGTGCGATAGAGCGTCTGCTTGATAGCAACGACAGCCGGATCGGCCGCAGCCTGACGGACAAATTGCACCACCGCGTCGAAGGATTCGTAGGGGTGATGCACCAGGATATCCTTGGCGCGAATGGCGGCGAAGGTGTCGCCGCCGAAATCCTTGATCCGCTCTGGAGAGCGCGGTTCGTAAGGCTTGAATTTTAGATCGGGCCGTTCCTCGCGCACCAGCACATCGAGCTGCGCAAGCCCGAGCATGCCTTCAACAAGGATCACATCCCGTGGATTGGCCTCGATTTCGCGCACGATAAAGTTGCGCAAATCCTCGGGCATCGACGCCTCGATTTTCAAGCGCACGATATCGCCCAAACGGCGTTCCTTCAGCCGCATCTCGAATTCGCGCACGAGGTCTTCGGCTTCTTCCTTGAACTCGATGTCGCTATCGCGGACCACACGGAACGCGCCCTGCGCCTCGACCGAATAGCCTGGGAAGAGTTCTTCAAGAAAAAGCGTGATCGCGCCTTCAAGCGAAAGATAGCGCCGCTCGGTTTTGGCGGCGGCGGCGCGCGGCCGCGCCGGTGTCACGTCGATGAAGCGCGTCACCTGACTCGGCACTGGGATCAGTGCATTGAGCGCACGCCCATCACGCTTGCGCTTGAGCTTGAGCGCGATGGCGAAACCCAGGTTCGCGATGAAGGGAAACGGGTGCGCGGGATCGATGGCGAGCGGCGTCAGTAATGGAAACACTTCCGCCATGAAGATCGGCTTCAGCCATTGGCGCTCTTTGTCTGTGAGCTCGCTCGAATGCAGCACGGCAATGCCCGAAGCGCGCATTTCGTCACGCAGGATGCGCCAGCGTTCCTGCTGGCGGGCGATCAGGTCCGTCGCAGCAGCATTGACGCGATCAAGCTGCTGGGCGGGCGTGAGGCCGTCCTGGCTGGTAATAGACGCGCCTGCCTTGACCTGCTCATGCAGACCGGCGACGCGCACCATGTAGAATTCGTCGAGGTTGTTGGCCGAGATGGACAAAAAACGCAGGCGCTCCAGCAATGGATGAGCCTCGTTTTCGGCTTCCTCAAGCACGCGCGTATTGAACGCGAGCCAGGAGAGCTCGCGGTTGATGAAGCGTTCTGGGCCCATCGTCGCTGGCGCCGGCTTTTTCTGCGCCGGTGCGCGCGCCTTTCTGCGCGGCTTCGTCATTGTCCTAACCGTCTCCCATCCCACCGGACGCCCACCTGGCCTGCATCTTTTCCAGCGCGCGACGCGCCGCCGGCAGGGCCACAGGTTTAGATCCGTTAACCAGATCGGCGTCGAGCGCCGACGCTATTTGATGCGCCGCCGCAAAGCTTCGCGGCATCCGGCGCGCCAGATAACGAACGGCACCATCGCTCAATAAAATAAATTGTTCGCGACATATCCGGCGTAAAACGACTTCCATCAGCGCTTCATCGGGCTCTCCGAGCCGCGCGACGGCCATTGCGGCCAATCGGGAGCGCAAATCTGGCAGGTTGACCTGCCAGAGGCCGGGGGCCTCGGTCCCAACCAAGAGCACTGCGCCGCCCGCGCTCCGGGCCAAATCGAGCAACCGCCAGAGCATACCCTCGTCGCGCTCACAATCGGCGTCATCCACAAAAACCCGCCCGCCTGCTTCCTGGAAGATTACCGCAGCATCGTCTGGCGTAGCCCGCGGGGACACCTGGCGCGCCCCAGATTCCAGGGCCCAAGCCAAGGCGATATGGGTCTTGCCGGAGCCCTTCGGCCCGGACAGAGCCATCGCGCCCCCCGGCCAGGAGCGCCACTCGGTGAGCAGTTTTGCGGCGTCGCGATTGGCTTCGGTCACCACCAACGTCTCGGGCGAACGCTCGCCCATGCGGAACTCGAACAGCCGGGGCTGACGCATTGCGGGGTCGCCCTACCTCCCAGTAGAGCGCAAGACCGGTCCGGATGGGCTGTCTTCCAGACGCACGCCGCGCCGTTGCAGTTCCGACGCCAACTGACCGCGCTCACCCACGAAGGAAAACGACACCAGCGCGCCCTGGCGGCCAACAGCTTCGATGCGGATTTCCGAAATCAGCGTTGAAGCCGCGCCTTCAAGGCCTTGCTTAATGCGTTCCCATTGCGCCTGATCGGAATAGAGCGCCGACGCTGAAATCCGCCCACGCTGGCCCGCGCCCGCAGCGCCAACATTCTTCCACGCCGTCTGCACACGATCCGACGCTTGCTCTGCCAGAGAAGCCAAAGCGGCGCGCAAAGCCGCCGAATCCGAGCCATTGATCCGCGCTACGACTTGGCCAAGTTCGGTGCGGGTTGAAGGACCGACTTGCACAAGGTCGGCCGAAGCTGTGGAACCCTGGACGCGCAACGTAGCGTAAAGCGCCCCCACAGCCGCTGCGGCTTGGGCGTATGGCGCGGCGGCATCCCAGGCGGGCGCACCTTGCAAACTATCGGGGGCAACGGCCAGGGGGGCGAGTTCGTCTCCGAACCCGCCGCCGGCCCACACCTCACGCCACAAGGTCGCCGTTTCCGGCGGCGTCCCCACGACCGCGACCGGAACCGCCAAAGTGGGCGCTGTGCGCGTATCGAATATCGTGAGATTTCGGCCTCGAAGCAGGCCTTGCACGCTGCCTGGATCAAAGCGGACCGCCAATTGCCCGATATAGCGGGTCGAGGAGCGGCGCTCGGATTGAACGTCGACGCTAAGCACCAAGCGCTCCAACGTGGCTCCATCCAGCGCGGGAACGCCGCCCTGAGCGGCCAATTCGCCCGGTAGCGTGATGCGCCGCACCAGCCGTTCGAAGCCAATGCGCTGAGCCGCCGCGAAGCCCGCCTGCTGCGCCTCGGCGGCGTTGGCCGCGGTTTCATCCACATGGACGCCGGACACGGCGTACACATTGCCGCGCGGCTGCGCGCTTGCGGCCCCGGGCGCAAACGCGCAAAAGGCGGCGGCGATGAAAGCCGCGATTACGGCCAATGGCGTGGCTTTGGTCGTCATGGAACCTCGCTGCGCGTTGTCGGATGCGGTGCAACCTATCCGGCGCGGAATCGCCTATCAATGTGGCGGCTTCTGGACTCAACACGTGACTCAAAAAAACCAAACAGGCGGTTTGACCTATCGCGACGCTGGCGTGGACATCGATGAGGGCGAACGGCTCGTCGAATTGATCAAACCTGCTGCAAAATCAACGGCCCGGCCTGGCGCCCAGGCGGCGCTTGGGGGCTTTGCGGCCGTGTTCGACCCCAAGGCGGCCGGCTTCAAGGATCCGCTTTTCCTAGCCACCACCGACGGCGTCGGCACCAAACTCAAGATCGCGATCGAGAGTAACCAGCACGAATCCGTGGGAATCGATCTGGTCGCCATGTGCGTGAACGACCTCTCAGCCCAAGGCGCCGAGCCGCTCGTCTTCCTCGATTATTACGCAACCGGAAAATTGGATGCCGATCAGGCCGCGAGTGTGGTGCGCGGCATCGCCGAGGGCTGCCGTCAGGCCGGAGCAGCGCTCGCGGGCGGCGAGACGGCAGAAATGCCCGGCATGTACGCCGCCGGCGAATATGACCTCGCCGGCTTCGCCATGGGAGCGGCGGAACGCGGCACGCTGCTGCCGCGCAACGAAGAGATGCAGGCGGGAGATGTGATCATCGGAATCGCATCAAGCGGGCCGCACTCGAACGGCTACTCTCTTGTACGAAAGATCGTTGAGCGCTCTGGACTTTCCTGGGACGCGCCGGCGCCATTCGAAGCGAGCAAGACGCTTGCGCAAGCTCTGCTGGCGCCGACGCGCATCTATGCGCGCGCGCTGAAGCCGGTCTTCGGCGCCCGCCTGACTAAAGGGGCCGCGCACATCACGGGCGGTGGTCTGGTTGAAAACACGCCGCGCGCGCTGCCTGATACGCTCAAAGCCGAGTTCGATTGGGCCGCATGGACGCGCCCCGCCGTGTTCGATTGGCTGCAGACCACGGGAAGCGTGCCGGAAGACGATATGCGCCGCACTTTCAATCTTGGCATTGGCATGGTGCTTATCGTCGAGCCCGCCAAGGCTGATGACGTGATTGCGCAACTCGAAGCGGGCGGCGAACGCGCCTTCAAGATCGGCGTGTTGCAAGCGGCATGAGCAAGAAGCGCGTCGCCGTATTGATTTCTGGCCGCGGCAGCAATCTGCAGGCGCTGCTCGACGCCAAACAAGACGTTTATGAGATCGTGCTGGTCTTGGCCAACGTGCCCGGAGCGCTTGGCTTGGAGCGGGCGCGCGCGGCAGGCGTTGAAGCGCTGACGCTTGATCACAAGCCCTATGGCAAAAACCGCGAAGCGTTCGAGCGTGAACTCAATGCGCTGCTGATCGCCCGCAATATCGACATCATCGCCCTCGCCGGCTTCATGCGTGTGTTAACGCCCTATTTCGTGCGCGAATGGGCCGGCCGCATGATCAACATCCATCCCTCGCTGCTCCCCAAATATCCCGGCACGCGCACGCACGAGCGCGCGCTTGAAGCCAACGACGCCGAACATGGCTGCACCGTGCATGTCGTGGTGGAGGAAGTGGATGCGGGCGAAATGCTCGGCCAAGAACGCCTGCGCATCAATCCCGGGGACACGCCCGAAATCCTTGCCACGCGCGTGCTCGAATTGGAGCATCAGCTCTATCCACGCTGCCTGACGGAATTTGCTTCACGGGTTTGATCCGCGCGCATAAGCTTGGGCGCCCAAACGAGGAGGCGCGCATGTCAGACAAAAAACCTGGCGGTTCGATGCCCAAGCAGACCGGAACCGGACAAAAAGGCCCCGCTCAGCCCGGCGGTAGCGACGCTAAACCCGTCACGCCGAACAAGGGCTTTGAGAAGAAGCCGAAGTGAAAACAAAAAGCCCGCCGCTTCGCAGCGACGGGCTTTCTTATTTTTGAGGCGCCGGGCGCTTAGCCGACAATCTCTTGATCGGTGAAAAAGAACTCGATTTCACGCGCCGCGTTTTCAGCGCTGTCCGAGCCATGCACCGAATTGGCTTCGATCGATTCAGCGAAGCGCTTGCGAATGGTGCCTTCAGCGGCATTGGCGGGATTGGTCGCGCCCATCACGTCGCGATATTTGGCGACGGCATTCTCGCCCTCGAGCACCTGCACCACGACGGGTCCGGACATCATGAAGGTGACGAGATCATTGAAGAACGGGCGCTCCTTGTGAACCGCATAGAAGCCTTCAGCTTGGCCCTGCGAAAGTTGGATGCGCTTCTGCGCGATGATGCGCAGTCCCGCTTCTTCGATCACGGCATTAACCGCCCCGGTCAGATTGCGGCGCGTGGCGTCGGGTTTAATGATCGAAAGCGTGCGTTCGGCGGGCATGGGATGTCTCGAAGCTCCGGGAGAAAATGGAGCCGCTCTATAGACCGCCCGGCGCGCCGCCGCCAAGGCGTTCAGGAAATTAGCCGCACCGCATGCTGGCAACTCGCCCCTCGGTGGAAGTGTGGAGATTGAGGCGCGTGGGAGAATAGTCCTGCGTTACGAGGCAGGTAGGGCAGATGATGCGCGTCAGAGGCGGCAAGCTGGCACGGTCGATGTCATCTTCATGAACGCCGATCAGATGCGCATTGCGTGCCATTCCGCACGTGTCCTCGCCGCTCAAGCCGCCGCCGGGCCCGGGCGTAGGCGTCGGCGCACACGCTGTGGCCAGAGCAATGCAGGCCAGCGCCGCGAAAATCCGCATGGCTCAGTAGCACTCCAGCCGCAGCACTACGCCCACATCGTCGAGAATGACGTTGATGCGATCCGGCCGGAAATCCTGTGTCACGATGTCGTCGGGCGCGACCACGCGGATACCGCTGTCCGCGGGCAATGTGACCGCGGCGATGTTCGTGCCGACAAGGTGCGCATATTGAGATGCTCCGCACGTATCCTGTGCGGTAGCTTCGGCAGCGTTTTGGGGCATGTTTTGCGCTTGATCCTGCGCCGCGTCGGCGATCGGAGTCTGCGGCTGTTCTTCGGTGGCGGGGGGCGTGCACGCAGCAGCAAATAAAGCGGCTGCAATCAGTGTGGGGCGGATCATCCCTGCTTCTCCCATTTGCCAGTGGCGCTCTCACGCCAGTATGAGGCGGAAACGCCTCCGTCACGTGCTTGCTTCCAGCGTGATCGCGCCTTTTCCAGGGCATCGTCGTCGCGGCCATCAAAAAGCAGACAGGCGCGCTCAAAGCCCGAAAGATCGCCCGGCTCAGCACCGTCAATCAGGAATAACGCCTGAGCGCCGTTCGGGTTGCCAGCGGCGGCAGTCAGCAAGACTGGTTGACGCGGCGCGTTGGGCGCATCGTCCGTCCCGTGCGGCAGGAAACTGTCATCGCGGAATGACCAGAGCACCGCGTCCAGCGCCTCAAGCCGTTCCGGCGCGCCGCCGCGTACGAGCGCGCGCCAGCCGCGTTGCAAACACTTTTCCAGCAGCGGCGGCAGCGCCTGCTCCAATTCGCTGCGTTCAAGATGATAGAACCAGAGTTCGGCCATCACTCTTCATAGCGGTTGGCGATCAGCCGGTTGAGCAAACGAACGCCGTAGCCAGTTGCCCAGGTCGGCGAAAGCGGGTCTTCATAAGGCCCTGGCTTCCAAGCCGTCCCGGCGATGTCGAGGTGCGCCCAGGGCGTGCCGTCCTTGATAAAGCGTTTGAGGAATTGCGCGGCAACAATCGATCCGCCCGCCGGTTTGCCGGAAATGTTCTTCATATCGGCGTTTGGCGTGTCGATCTGCTTGTCGTAGCCGGGACCAAGCGGAAGACGCCAAACCGGTTCGCCCTCAATCTGGCCCGCGCCAATGATCGCCTGCGATAGATCTTCGTCATTGCTGAACAATCCGGCATGCTCATGGCCGAGCGCGGTGATGATCGCGCCTGTCAGCGTTGCAAGATCAATGACGGCAACCGGGTTGAACTTGTCCTGCACATACCAAAGTGCATCGGCCAAAATCAGACGGCCTTCCGCATCCGTGTTCAGCACCTCGATGGTCTGGCCCGACATGGTGTGAACGATATCGCCAGGACGCTGCGCATTCGCGCCCGGCATATTCTCAACCAACGCCACTACGCCCACGACATTGGCTTTCGCCTTACGCTGAGCGATGGCGCGCATGGCGCCGGCGACGGCCGCGGCGCCGCCCATATCGCCCTTCATATCTTCCATGCCGCCGCTCGGCTTGATCGAAATGCCGCCGGTGTCGAAGGTCACGCCTTTGCCAACCAGCGCCAATGGCCGCGCCTGCTTTGAGCGCGCGCCTTTCCAACTCATCACCACGAGCCGGGCCGGATGAACGCTTCCTTGGGCGACGCCGAGCAATGCGCCCATGCCGAGCTTCTCCATCGTCGCCGGCTCGAGAATTTCGATATCCACATCCATCGTTTCGAGATCGCGCAAGCGCTCTGCAAAACTTTCGGGGAACAGAACATTGCCCGGTTCGCTGACGAGATCGCGCGCGAAGAACACTCCATCGGCAGCGGCCTGATCCTGTTCGGCGCGCGCGCGCGCCGAAGCCGGGCCTTCCATCACAATCTCAACGGATTTGAGCGAAACTTGCTGTTCGGGCTTCTGCTTCGTTTTGTAGGCATCGAACCGATAAGCCGCCAGCCGAGCCCCCAAAGCGGCATGCGCGCCAGCGTCAGCTTTGGAAACACCAGGAAGATTATCGGGCTGCAGCACCAGCTTTTCAGCGCCGGAAGCAGCCACCCGCTTGACCGCCGCGCCACCCCAGCGCTCGACCGACAGGCCATTGGCCACATCAAGCTTGCCGACCCCGATCACCAGCACGCGCGCGAAATCCAGGCTCTCGGGCGCCAAAATGTCGACAACCTGGCCCGCGCCGCCCGTGAAGCGTGTGGCCTGCATCGCTTTCTGGATGCGGCCGCTCGCGGCGGTGTCGAGCGCCTTCGCCGCGGGCAAAAGCTCGCCGCCTTCGCCCGCCATGACCGCAACCACGTCGCCACTGCCTGAGGCTGCAAATCGGATGTCCATGATTTCCCCCAAGGAAAGTGATTACGCCGAAGGGCTTGCGCGCCGAATTCAGCTAGAGCCAGATTTCAACTAGTGATGCCGGCGGCAATTGAAAAGCTGGCCCACGCCGTTAGGGAGACAGTTGGCGCCGCTTCCGCGGACGGCAAGGAGCAAAATGAACACGATCTCCTCATACGTGTTTCGTCAGGCGCTCGGCCCGCTGCTTGCCATTCTTGGCGCGCTGGCCGCGGTCGCCATTCTGACGCAGGGGCTCAATCAGCTCGATATTATCATCACCAACCGGCGCGCCAGTTTGGCCTTCGTATGGGTGACGCTGCTGGCGCTGCCACAATTGCTGTCCCTCATTCTTCCGATCGCCGTCTTTGTCGCGGTCATTTACGCTTTAAACCGGATGCGGAATGACAGTGAGATCGCCGTGCTGTTCGGCGCCGGCGTATCCAGCGGACGCATCAGCCGGCCGATCATACAGCTAGCTGTGATGGCTGCCGTCGCGCACCTCGCCATCAACGTGGTGGTGCAGCCCTGGTCGTTTAAAGAGCGGCGCGAGACCCTCTACGAATTGCGCACCGACATCGCCTCCAGCATCGTCCAGGAAGGCGCATTCACTTATCCAACGGAAGATCTGACACTTTATGCGCGCGAGCGTGGCGGCGGCGGCGAGCTGCGCGACATGCTCATCAACGATTCGCGCCCGGAATATCCGGTAACTTACACAGCGCGCGCCGGCGCCATCGTGACCATTGATGGCGCGCCCGCGATCGTCATGCGGGACGGCCAAATCCAACGCCAGATCGCGGATGGCTCCGTGGATGTGCTCGAATTCTCTCGGCACGTACTACAGCTGGACGCAGGATCGTTCGACCAATCCGATGTGTTCGTGCTCAAAGCGTCGGACCGCACGCTCTACGAGCTGTTTTTCCCGGACATGACCTCGCATTACGATCAGGTCAATGTGGAGCGTTTCCTCTCGGAAGCGCACGCGCGCATGTCGGCGCCGCTGCTCAATATCGCGCTCGCCATGATCGCATTGAATTGCATGCTAATGGGCGAATTCAGCAGACGCGGCTATGGCAGGCGGATCATGATCGCCTCCGCCAGCGCGCTGGTGCTGCGCCTTGCGGCTCTTATCCTGCCTGCGGCTTCAATCGAACAACCTGAACTGAATGTCGTTCAATATGCGCTGCCGTTAGCGGTCATACTTGTGACCTGGATCAGAATGACCGGCCCAATCACCAGGAAACGCCGCCGCGCGATCGGCCCCTCCGCATTGGCGGAGGCCTGAGCATGACTTTCCTGTTCAGCCGCATCGGCCGCTACCTCTTTGCCCGCACATTTGGCGGCGTGATGATCGTTCTGATCGGCGTCTTGGCATCGATTCTGCTGATCGATCTGGTTGAACAGATGCGTGATGTCGGCACGCGCTCCGAACTCAGCCTGCTTGAAGCGCTGCGGCTCACGCTGCTCAAGACGCCAACTCTGGTCGAGCAGACATTGCCATTCGTCGTATTGGCCGGCGCTATGATGGCGATCATCGGCCTCAACCGCTCCAGCGAATTGGTGGCCCTTCGCGCCGCCGGCATTTCCGCTTGGCGCTTTCTGTTGCCGTCGGCTTTGCTCGCCGCGGCGCTTGGCGTTGCCGTGATCACCACGCTCAATCCGCTCGGCGCCTATTTCTACAGCCTCTTCGAGGAGGTGAAGGCGGAAGAATTGTCGCCAGGCGCCGCCGATGGCCAGCAGAATGGCGTTTGGATCAGACAGGGCGATCAACGTGGACAAGTCGTGATCCACGCCGATTCCGTGGGGGAGAACGGAGCTACGCTGGAAGGCGCGACCTTCATCTTCTTCGAGACACGAGAAGAAACACTGCGCTTCACCCGCCGTATCCGCGCCGAACGCGCTGAACTCAGGCCCGGCTTTTGGCAATTGACCAATTTGGTAGAAGCCACGCCCGGAGCGCGACCGGTGCGCCAACCGAACCTCGCCATCCCGACGACACTCGATTCAAGCGAATTGCTCGACCGCTTCGTCAATCCCTCGACGCTGTCATTCTGGTCGCTGCCAACGTTCATTGCGGAAGCACGCCAAGCTGGCTTCGCTCCAACCCGCTACGAGCTGAAATGGCAGATGCTGCTGGCCTATCCGATCCTACTGGCGGCGATGGCGGCAATGGGAGCATCTTTCTCGCTCCAGCTGCAACGCCTGGGAAATCTCGCCCAATGGGGCGGTGCGGGCGTGGGTATCGGTCTTTTCCTGTTTTTCTACAGCCAATTGGCCGGGGCTTTCGCGATCAACCAGTCGGTTCCCCCTGCCGTAGCCGCCTGGAGCGCCCCAGTGGCGGGGCTATTTATCGCCCTGGCTATCGTCGCCTTTCTGGAAGACGGCTGAGACAGATGCGCCACAGCTTCGCCTGAGCGGCGTCGAGCCCTGGACGTGCTCGCCGAGAGACGGCTAGGTAAGAGCTGGGAGTCGCCAGAAGGAAGCGGGATGGTCCGTTCGGGGGAGATGGCCGACCGTTCGGCTGAGCGGACGCCGTGGACGTGGGCGGCCTTTGCCGCGGCGCTAGCCGTGACGGCAAGCCCGGCCGCCGTTCTGGCGCAAACGCCCGCGCCAACGGAATCGCAGCAAGAACGCGTGCTGCTCGAAGCCGATGAGGTTCTTCACGACGAGGAAGCCGGCACCGTCACCGCGCAAGGCGACGTGCAGGTCCGCTTCCAGGGGCGCACCATGCGCGCCGATCGGCTCATCTACGATCTTAACTCAGGCGGCATCCATGCCAGCGGCGACGTGCAAGTTGTGCTGGAGGACGGCTCGATCACACACGCCGAGGAAATTGAAGCCGACGAGGCGATGAATGTCGCGGTCGCGAGCGAGTTGCGCGCGCGTCTTGGCAATCAAGGCACATTGGCGGCGCGCACGGCGCTTCGGCACGGCGAAAATGAAAGCGAATTGCGGGCTGTTGTTTATACATCCTGCCCGCTCTGCGAAGAAGGCGACCGTCCACCGACATGGAGCTTGCGCGCGCGCCGCGCGGTGCAGGATCGCGACAGCCGCACGATCTCTTATCAAGGCGCCGTGCTTGAAGTGGTCGGCGCGCCAATTCTGTACCTGCCGTATTTCGCGCATCCAGATCCGAGCGTCGGTCGCGCGTCCGGATTCCTGCCGCCCAATATTGGACGCAACAGACGCCTCGGCCTCTTCTACGGTCAGCCCTATTATTGGGCCGCCTCGCCGCATAGCGACCTCACCGCTTCGTTACGCGTACACGAGAACGTCAACCCGCTATTACGCGCCGAGTATCGCCGCCGCTTCTGGTCCGGTTACGTCAATATCGACGGCACTGTGACCTCGGAGCAATTGTTCGACAATGAAGGCACGCGCTTCGGCGAAGAAGAATGGCGCTCAAGCATTTTCGCGGACGGCCGCTTCACCATAAACGATTTCTGGCGCTGGGGTTTTGGCGTGGAGCGCGTATCCGAGGACGACTTCCTCGCGCGCTATGAAATTCCAGGCGCGGGCGATGTGCGCGGGCCGTTCCTAGGCGACACCAACCGTCTGATTTCTCAGCTGTACACGATCGGACAGGATTCCCGATCTTACGCATCGGTCTCCTTCATCGATATTCAAGGCTTGCGGCCGTCGGACACGGCCGACCTTCTGCCTACGGTCGCGCCCTACGCGGACGCGGAGCGCGTTTACATCGATCCGTGGCTGCGCGGTCAGGTGCGCCTGCAAGGCAATATGGCGCTCATCACCCGCGACGATTTCGATAGCCCCGCAACGTCGCAATACGACGGCGACACAGGCCGCTTATCGCTCGGCGCCACATGGCGCAAAGACATGATCTTTGGTCCCGGCATGGTGCTGAGCCCGTTCGCGCAGATCCGCGGCGACCTCTACCACGTCGAAACTTCCGCCGACGATTACGAGACATTCTCGCGCGCGCTTGGTCTCGCGGGCGCAGAAGTCAGTTGGCCCTTCATGCGGCCTGGCGACGACATCGACGTCGTGGTCGAACCCGTGGTGATGGCCGCCTACGGCACCGAGGACGCCGAAGATTCACGTATCTTCAATGAGGATAGCCTCGGCTTCGAGTTGGACGATTCCAACCTGTTCCGGCCTAACGCCGCGCCGAATTACGATCTTTGGGAACCGGGCGCGCGCATCAGCGCCGGCATCCGCGCCACGGCAAGAACCCACACCGGCGAAAGCGCCTCGGTGATGTTCGGCCGCCGCTGGCGCAATGACGCCGATCCGCAATTCTCCGCCCGCTCCAACCTGAACGACACGTCTTCCGATTGGGTGGCCGCAACCCAGGTCAACTTGGGCAGCCTGCTCGCCGGCGAGGCGCGGGTTCGCCTTGACGATGAATCGCTGGAAGTCCGCCGTCTTGATTTGGGCGTGCGGGCAGCGATCAGCCGCTTCAGCGCGGCGGCAAGATATTACCAGTACGATGAATCCTTCTCGCCAGATGCGCAAACACCGAGCGAGGAAATCGAGGGCTCCGTGGGCGTAGACCTAGCCTATGGCTGGCGCATGCAGGCCGGACTCACTCGAGACCTCGATTCGGACATAAATGTCCGCCAGGACATTCGCGCCATTTACGAGGATGATTGCACCTTCCTGGAAATCGCATACGAGCGGCGGGAACGGCAGCGGGGCGTCTTAGGCCCGGACGAAAGCATTCAGATCCGGATCGGCTTGCGGTCGCTAGGCGTCTTCGGCGGCAGTTGAGGCGGAGCAGACGATGAATTTGAAGCAGGCAATCGGGGCAGCCGCGATTGGTGCGGTCCTAGCGGCGGCCGCTCCGGCGCAGGCGCAATTGGCGGAGGGTGTCGCCGCAATCGTCAACGACCACGTCATCACGACGTATGACGTGCGTCAGCGCGCCAATATGCTGCTGACCTCCGCGGGCATCGAATCCAATGCCGAAATGCAGTCGCGCGCGCGTGCGCAAGCGATCCGCGACCTGATCGATGAGCGCCTGCAATTGCAGGAAGCCGCGCGCTTTGACATCGCCGTCACAGCCGGTCAGATCGACAGTCAGTTCGCCGACATCGCCCGCGCCAATCAGATGAGCGCCGCGGATTTTGCGAGCAATTTATCGCAAGCTGGCGTGCAACCCTCGACTCTGCGTCAGCAAATCGAAGCGGATATTGCATGGCAGAGACTGATTTCCGGCCTCTACGGCCAGCGTCTGCGCGTCTCCGAGGTAGAAGTGCAGGATACGCTGGCGCGGATCGTCGCTAACGCCACACGTCCGCAATATCTGATCTCGGAAATCTTCCTGCCGGCGACGACTGAAGCCGAGTTTCAGGAAGTTCAAGCCGGAGCATCGCGCTTGATTGAAGAAATGCAGCGCGGCGCGCCCTTCCCGCTGGTGGCCATGCAATTCTCTCAATCGGCATCGGCGGCGCAGCGCGGCGACATCGGCTGGATCGCCGCAAGCGACCTTGCTCCCGAATTGCAGCCCATCGCCGAACGCTTGCAGCCAGGCCAAGTCTCGCTGCCGATCCGCACGCCGACTGGGGTTTATATCATCGCCGTGCGCGACCGGCGCGAAGGCGCGCCCGCCGGCTCGGCCAGTGTGGTCAGCTTACGACAAGTCAGCGCTCCGGCAGCGCGTGCGAACGCCCTCGGCCGTCTGCAAGAGCGGGTCGAAGGCTGCGGCAATCTTGAGCGCGAAGCCGGTTCGGTCCAGGGCGCAAGTGTCGTTGATCTCGGACAAACCACCGAATCCGAACTTTCGCCTGCCGTGCGCCAACGCATTGAGGGTGTCGAAGCCGGCCAAGCAACGGCAATCGAAACCACAGGCGAAACGGCGAATCTGCTCGTCGTTTGCGGCCGTGAAATTGGCGGCGAAGGCGTGCCGGACCGGCGCCAGATTGAAGCGCGCCTGCGCTCCGACGAGCTTGCGCTTATCGCGGACCGCTATCTGCGCAGTCTGCGCCGGGAAGCCACCATCATCATGCGCCAATAGATGAAGCCGCTCGCCGTATCGATGGGCGATCCCGCAGGGATTGGCCTCGAACTGGCGGCGCGGGTCTGGTCCGAACGGACAGCGGAAACGCCGCGCTTCTTTTTCGTGGGCGACGCCGATGCGCTGTTGCGAGCAGCCAAGCGCGCGCAGCTTCCCCAACCGAAACTGCGCATCATTTCCGATCCACATGAAGCGGCGGCGGACGAGGATGTGCTCGCTGTGCTCGACACGCCGCTGGCGATGGAGGAAACGCCCGGCGAACCCGATCCCGTGAATGCGCGCGCCACCGTCGGCGCCATTGAGCGCGCGGTTGATTCCGTGCGTGCGGGTGCTGCCTCGGCGCTGGTGACGTTGCCCATCGCCAAGGACGTGCTGCAGCGCACCGGCTTTGCCTTCCCTGGCCACACGGAATTTATCGCCCACCTGACCAAGGATGATCCTTGGGAGGGCGCGCGCGGACCGGTGATGATGCTGGCCGGCCCAAGTCTCAAGGTCGCGCTCGCCACCATTCACACGCCGCTAGTGCGTGTGGCCCATGCTCTCACCAAGGAACGCATCGCTGAGGTGGGCCGTGTTGTCGGAGAAGCGCTGCGCGGCGAATTCGGCATCGCCGAACCTCGCATAGCGCTGTGTGGACTCAACCCGCATGCGGGCGAAGGCGGCCATATTGGCCGCGAAGAGATCGACATGATCAACCCAGCCGGAGCGCGCCTACGCTCTGAGGGCTGGAACGTGAGCAAAGCGCGTTCGGCTGATGCGCTCTTCCACGAAGACGCCCGCTCCGAATACGACGCCGCTATCGCGCTCTATCACGATCAGGGCCTCATCCCGATCAAGACGCTGCACTTCTGGGACGCGGTGAATGTCACGCTGGGCTTGCCCATCATCCGCACCTCGCCGGATCACGGCACCGCTTTCGCCATTGCCGGAGAAGGGATCGCGCGCGCTGACAGCTTCCGCGCGGCATTGACGATGGCGGCACAGATGGCGGAGCGTCGCGCGCGCGCATGAACGCCGACGACCTACCTTCCCTGCGCGATGAATTGGAAGTGCATGATTTGTGGGCCAAGAAGAGCCTTGGTCAGCATTTCCTGCTCGACATGAACATTACCCGCCGCATCGCGCGCGCGACTGGAAACATCGCGGGCAAGGCTGCGATCGAAGTCGGTCCAGGCCCTGGCGGGCTGACGCGGGCATTGCTTGAAGTCGGCGCCGATCCGTTGATCGTGATCGAGAAGGATGCGCGTTTTCTTCCATTGTTGGAGCCATTGGTTGATTGGAGCGGCGGCCGCTTGCGTATCTACAATGAGGATGCGCTTAAGGCTGAAGAAGCGGCGCTGCTCGGCGATGAACGCGTGCTAGTCGTTTCCAACCTGCCCTACAATGTCGGCGCGCCGCTGCTGATCAAATGGCTGAAAGCCGGCCCGTGGCGCGGCGACATGGTGCTGATGTTTCAGAAGGAAGTGGCGCAACGCATCGTCGCCAAGCCGGGCCAAGATGCGTATGGGCGTCTCGCGGTGCTAGCGCAGGCGCGCTGCGACGCCCGGCTTGAATTCATCGTACCTGCGCGCGCGTTCACGCCGCCGCCTAAGGTCGCTTCCGCCATCGTGCAGCTCACAGACCGCGCCGATCCTTACCCGCACCTTGATGCGCTTGAACGCGTGACAGCCGCCGCGTTTGGCCAAAGACGCAAAATGCTGCGCAGCGCGCTTCGGGCGCTAACACCCGATACCGAAGCGCTGATCACGCGCGCCGGCCTGGCGCCCACTGCCCGCGCCGAAGAGATCGATCAATCAGGTTTTCGCGCTCTGGCGGATGCGTGGCGCGCACAAAACGCAACATAGCCCTTACGGGTCAAATCCCCTGCTTCAGCCGCTCGACATGAAGCTGCAGCCAAGTTTGGCGATGCCGCTTCAAGCGCTCGGCGGCGAGGATTTGCTTGATCTGCGCCAAGGTCTGTTCGAGTAGCGTGTTCACCAGCACGTAATCGTATTCCTCCCAATGGCTGATCTCATCGAGCGAACGCGCCATGCGTTTGGTGATGACCTCATCGCTGTCTTCGTTACGCGCCCGCAGGCGCCTCTCCAGCTCAGCCATCGATGGCGGCAGGATGAAGATGCGCACCACGTCTTGTTCGGCAGCTGCATGCAGCGCGCGCGCGCCCTGCCAATCGACATCGAACAGGACATCCCGCCCCTGAATCAGCATCGCCTCCACAGGTGCGCGCGGAGTCCCGTAATGGTTGCCGAACACCATGGCGTGCTCGAGGAACTCGTTGCGGTCAGCCATTTCCTCAAAATGTTCGCGCTTGAGGAATTTGTATTCGCGCCCATCAACCTCGCTGGGCCGTGGCGCGCGCGTTGTCGCCGACACCGACAGCGACATGTTGGAATCTTCTTCCAGCAGCTTGCGCGCCAGCGTGGACTTGCCGGCCCCTGAGGGGCTCGACAAAACGAACATCAAACCGCGCCGCGCGACATTGTCATTCAACATTGGCCGCCTGCTCCTTGATCTGATCGACCACGGTTTTCAGATCGAGCCCGATACGCGTGAGCTCGAGCTCGGATGATTTTGAGCAGAGCGTATTGGCCTCGCGCGTCAGCTCCTGACTGAGAAAGTCCAGCCTGCGCCCCGCCGGCTCAGGTTTGGTCAACAGCGCGCGCAGCTCCCCCGCATGCGCGGCGAGACGGTCCAATTCTTCTTGAACATCGGCTTTGGCCGCCACGATCGCTGCTTCCTGCGCCACACGCGCAGGATCAAGCTTTAGCTCGGGCGCAAGCGCCTCCAATCTCTGACGGATCCGGTCCAGCGCCGCCGCAGGGGCGGCGGCTGCCGATGCACGTGCAGCAGCGATCAGCGCATCGAGTTTGTCCGCGGCTTCGCCAAGCGCCGCCGCCAGCATTCGCCCTTCCGACTGACGCGCCGCCGCCAATAGGCCGAGCGCACGCTCAAAACCTCCAAGCAATTCCGCCTCTAGCGCGATGCGCGCTTCTTCGTTCACCTCGCCATCCTCGGCGAGAAGAACGCCGCGGACACTGAGCAAACCATCCCAGCGCGGCTTCTCAACGCGGGCGCCCAATCGATCGCCTGCGTCCAGCAGACGCTCAACCAGCGCAAAATCAATCTTCAGCGGCGCGGCAGCACCCGCGTCACGCGCGATATTGAGATTGGCCTGTAACGAGCCACGCTTGAACGCTTTGGCGGCAGCGGCGCGCGCGGCAGGCTCCAGCGCGTCAAAACCCGCAGGCGTGCGCAGCTTGAGATCGAGGCCGCGTCCATTGACGCTCTTAAGCTCCCAAATCCAGCGCAGGCCAGCATGCTCGCCCTCGGCGCGCGCAAACCCGGTCATGCCCGAAATCGTCATGATTCCCTTGTCTCTCAATTCGGCCTGTCGCTCAATTTTCCAAGAAGTGTCACGGGTGCGTCATGGGACTCAAGGAAAAGCGCGCCGTCTAACCCCGCGGCCAGCCCCGATAGAGGCCGCTTACCTAACCTCCCGCGCTGCGGGAGGTTTTTTGTTTAGTCCACGCGCTCCGCCGCAAGCCTTTCACGCTCGATCTCGCGCCAGCGCACAACGTTCGCATTGTGCTCCGCCAAGGACGCGGCGAAGGCATGTCCGCCTGAGCCGTCGGCGACAAAATACAGAGCATTGGTTTCAGCGGGATGCGCCGTCGCCTCCAACGCCGCACGGCCAGGATTGGCGATCGGCGTCGGCGGCAGACGGTCGATCCGATACGTGTTGTAGCCGGTATCGAGTTCAATCTCACTTTGGCGAATAGTGCGCCGCTGACCGCTCGCATTGATCAAACGCCCGTCGGTGCAGCGGTTCGGATATTGCCGGCAAACGCCATAGATGATGGTCGGGTCGCTCTCTAGCCGCATCGGCACACGCAGGCGATTGACGAACACAGCCGCCACCAACGGACGCTCCTCACCGATCCCTGTTTCGCGCTCAACGATAGAAGCAAGCGTCACCAATTCCTCAGGCGACGTGATCGGCAAGCCATCTTGCCGATCAGCCCAGATCTCCTCAACGGCCGCATCGTGCGCGTCGCGCATCTGCTGCAGCAACGCTTCACGCGTCATGCCACGTTGTACGTGATAAGTTTCAGGCAGGACCGAGCCCTCGGGCGGCGCCTCAGGCAGATCGCCGGTGAGCACCTCATTGTCAGCGATGATGTTCATCACCGCATCGATCGTGATGCCTTCATGAAACGTGATGGCGTGCATCAGCGCATCGCCGCTAGCCATACGTTCAACCACTTCGCGCAGCGATATTTGCGCTGGAAGCGCGTACTCGCCGGCTTGCAGTGACCGGCCGCGCGCATAGGCGCGAGTGGCGACGCGGAAAAGTAATGGGTTACGGATATAGCCTTCTTCCGCCAACGCCTCGCCGATCGCAGCAGCACTGGCGCCGCGCTCAACCATGAAGGTCGCATCTTGCGTTAGCGGTCCGGCGCGATTGGTCTCAGCAATGAAGGCGAACATGCCTACAAGGCCCGCAGCACCAACGAACAGCAGCAGACCAGCGAGCAGAGAAAAGAAACCGCCGCCGCTCGCACGTCGCGCAGGACGCCGAGAACGCGCCATCAGTCGACCGCGGTGAGGATCACGGCGGCATTCGTGCCGCCAAATCCAAAGGAATTAGACATTGCTGCTCTCACGGGCCGCTTCTTGGCCTTATGAGGCGTCAAATCTATGGCGGTCTCTACACTCGGATTGTCGAGGTTCAGCGTCGGCGGAATTACGCCGTCCCGGATCGCCAGCGCGCAAAAGATAGATTCGACAGCACCCGCCGCGCCCAGCAAATGGCCGATCGCCGATTTGGTGGATGAAAGCGACAGATTGGCGGCGGCATTGCCGAACAAGCGCTCGACCGCCTTCAATTCAATCTCGTCGCCGAGCGGCGTCGAAGTGCCGTGTGCGTTGATATAATCGATGTCGCCAGGCGACATGCCCGCGTCCTTGAGAGCTGCACTCATGGCGCGGAAGCCGCCATCGCCGTCATCCGCAGGCGCGGTGATGTGATAAGCGTCGCCCGAAAGGCCATAGCCCTTCACTTCGGCATAGATTTTCGCACCGCGCTTCTTTGCGTGCTCATATTCCTCAAGCACTAGACAGCCCGCGCCCTCGCCCATCACGAACCCGTCGCGGTCTTTGTCATACGGGCGCGACGCCTTCTCGGGTGTTTCATTAAAGCCGGTCGAAAGTGCGCGTAGAGCGGCGAAGCCCGACATCGCAAGACGGCACACCGCCGCCTCCGCGCCGCCCGCCACCATCACGTCCGCGTCGCCATGTACAATCAAGCGCGCGGCGTCGCCCACGGCATGCGCGCCAGTCGCACACGCGGTGACGACAGAATGGTTCGGCCCTCTAAAGCCATGGCGAATCGAAACTTGGCCCGAGGCCAAATTGATCAGCGCGCTCGGAATGAAGAAGGGCGAGATTTTACGCGGCCCGTCCTTCTCAAGAATGAGCGCATTGTTGCCAATGGCTTCGATGCCGCCAATGCCCGAGCCGATGAGGACGCCCGTGCGATTCTTGTCGTCGTCGCTGCCCGGCTTCCATTCGGAATCAGCGACCGCTTCATCAGCGGCGGCGATCGCGAACAGGATGAAATCCTCGATGCGTCGCTGTTCTTTCGGAGACAGCGTCTTATCGGCATCGAAGGCATGCGGATCGCCCGCGCCACCGGCGCGGCCGTCCACGCGCGGCACAATGCAGGCCACGCGCGCGGGCAGATCGTCGACCTTGAAGTGTTCGATGCCGACCGCGCCGGATTTTCCGGCGAGCAGGCGCTCCCACGTGGCCTCACGCGACGCCGCGAGCGGCGTAACGAGCCCAATGCCTGTGATGACGACGCGCCGCATGCGCGTGAACGGGCCCTAGCCCTGTTTCTCGGAGATGAACTTTACGGCGTCGCCAACCGTTTGGATGTGCTCTGCCGCATCGTCCGGGATCTCGATCCCAAACTCTTCCTCGAACGCCATGACGAGCTCGACATTGTCGAGGCTGTCCGCGCCCAAGTCATCGATAAAGCTCGCCTTTTCGGTGACCTTTTCAGGCGGAGCCTCAAGATGCTTAATCACGATCGCCTTTACGCGTTCAAACACGTCCGACATTCAACGCCTCGCCAGTCCATGAGTTTTTTCGTCCGCCCCGCTCGGGCGTTTGTGTGCCGGGTTTTGACCATAGGTGCGGCTCTGCGCAAGCTTTTTTGTGCTATCGGGGCGCCGCCGCGCACTCAGATCATCGCCATGCCGCCATTAATGTGCAGCGTTTGGCCTGTAACATAGCCCGCTTCGTCGCTCGCAAGATACACAGCGGCGCTTGCCACATCTGAGCCCTCACCAAGCCTTCCAGCGGGAATTTTGCCCAAAAGAGCGGTTTTTTGGGCGTCATTCAGCACATCCGTCATCGGCGAAGCGATGAAGCCAGGCGCGATGCAATTCGCGGTAACGTTGCGGCTGGCCACCTCGGCCGCCAAGGCCTTGGTAAATCCGATCATGCCGGCCTTTGACGCCGCATAATTCGCCTGCCCGGGGTTTCCAGTGACGCCCACAACCGACGTAATGCCGATTATGCGGCCCCAACGGTTCTTCATCATGTTCTTCAGCGCCGCGCGCGAGAGCCGGAAATAGCCCTCCAAATTGACCTTGAGGACGTTCTGGAAATCTTCGTCCTTCATGCGCAGCAGCAGCCCATCCTTGGTGATGCCGGCATTGGCCACCAAGATGTCGAGACGCCCGCCCAGCGCTGTTTCGGCCTGTCCGATCAGCGCGTCGACCGCAGCGGGATCGGAAAGGTTGCACGGCGTGACAACATGATCGCCGCCAAGCTCAGCCTTCAACGCTTCCAGCGCTTCCTGACGCGTGCCTGAAAGAGCCACGCGCGCACCCTGCGCGGCCAGCGCTTTGACGATAGCGCCGCCGATGCCGCCGGACGCGCCTGTGACGAGAGCGGTTTTGCCCGCAAGACTGAACATGAAGCTGAACTCCTTTCCGCTGGCGCGGCAATCAGATGGATTTCGCGAATGTTTCGAGATCGGCGGGCTCGTTTAGCGCCTGCGTCTCGGCGTCGGGCGCATTGCGCTTGACCATGCCCGACAATTGCTTACCCGCGCCGACTTCGATGAAGCGGCTAACGCCACCCTCTTTCGCCATCCATTCCACGCTCTCGCGCCAGCGCACGCGGCCTGTGACCTGCTCAACCAGCAGCTTGCGGATCGCCGCTGGCTCGTGAACCGGACGCGCCGTCACGTTGGCGACCAGCGGCACGGCGAGCGGCGCAATCTGGGCAATGCCCAACGCGGCGGCCATGGCGTCCGCGGCGGGCTGCATGAGCGGCGAGTGGAACGGCGCGGACACGTTGAGCGACACAGCGCGCGCACCCTTCTCTTTGGCGTATGCAAGCGCCGCGTCGATGCCGGCCTTTTCGCCGGAAATCACGACATTGCCGACATTATTGTCGTTCGCCACGACACAAGCGCCGGCCTTGGCGCCTTCCGCCGCGATCTCTTCAGCCAGCGCCAGATCGACCTTGCCGATCAGCGCCGCCATCGCGCCTTCACCCACCGGGACAGCGGCTTGCATGGCGTTGCCCCGCGTACGTAGCAGCCGGGCGGCGTCCGCAATCGTGAGCGCGCCAGAGGCCGCGAGCGCTGAATATTCCCCAAGCGAATGGCCAGCCACGAAGCCTGCCTTTGTCGCGCCGACGCCGAATTCCTTCTCGAGCGCGCGCATGGCCGCCAGACTCACGGCCATCAGAGCGGGCTGAGCGTTGGCGGTAAGGGTCAGCGTGTCGGCCGGCCCCTCGAAGATCACCTTGGAGAGCTTCTCGCCGAGCGCGTCATCGATTTCCTGGAACACCTCTCTGGCCGCGCCAAAGGCGTCGTGGAGGCTCTTGCCCATGCCGGGCGTCTGACTGCCCTGACCGGGAAAAATGAACGCAATTGTCATCGGGGCGGCTTAGGACGCCGCCGCTTACAAGGGAAGCCCTACTTGCGAGCTAGGCGAGCCTTGCTTCCGGGGCCGAAATGCGTATGTTCCGCGCCTTCGCGACCGGCGGCCCCGAGGCAAATCCTTGCGCTCGGGGTCCATCGTTTGGGCGGGCAATCTTCCCCTGCCCCGGCGCCGCGGGTCCAACAGGAAGGCGCTATATGCCCTATTACGAACACGTGATTATTGCGCGGCCAGAGATCTCGCCGCAGCAAGTCGACACTTTGGTCGAGGACATCACCAATACCGTCAAGGAACTCGGCGGCCATGTCGGCAAGACCGAATATTGGGGTCTCCGCAACCTCACCTACCGCATTCGCAAGAACCGCAAGGGCCATTACGCGCTCTTGAATCTTGACTGCCCACAAACGGCGATCTCCGAACTCGAACGGCGCCTCAAGATCAATGAAGACGTGATGCGCTTCAAAACGCTTCGTGTTGAAGAGCTCGACGAAGAGCCCTCTCCGATCCTGGCGCGCCGCGATCGCGAGGAGCGCCGCCGCGCCCGCCGTGAAGGACGCGATGATGACGGTTCAGATTCCAGCGGGCAGGAGGACTAAGCCATGAAAGGCAACGCCCAGAAGGTCAACATTTCGAACATCCCCGCGCGCCGTCCGTTTGGACGCCGCCGCAAGGTGTGCCCGTTCTCCGGCGCCGCCGCGCCAAAGATCGACTACAAGGACGTGAAACTGCTCCAGCGCTACATCAGCGAAAAGGGCAAGATCGTCCCGGCGCGCATCACCGCCGTCTCGGCCAAGAAGCAACGCGAACTCGCCCGCGCCATCAAGCTGGCGCGTGAACTCGCGCTTCTGCCCTTCGCCGTTCAGTAAGGAGGCAAGCCCATGCAAGTCATCCTGCTCGAACGCGTCGAAAATCTCGGCGTCATCGGCGACACGGTGAAAGTGCGCGACGGGTTCGCGCGCAATTTCCTGCTGCCGCAGAAGAAAGCCCTCCGCGCCACCGACGCGAACAAGAAATTGTTCGAAGAGCGCCGCGCAGAGATCGAAGCCAACAACGCCAAGGCGAAAGCCGACGCGGAAAAGGCTTCCGGCAAGATCGACGGCACATCCTATGTGCTGATCCGTCAGGCCGGTGAAGCTGGTCAACTCTACGGTTCGGTTTCTTCGCGCGACATCGCCGATGAAATCGTGAAAGCCGGCGGCAAGATCGAACGCGCCGCCGTCGTTCTCGACAAGCCGATCAAGACCATTGGTCTCTACGATGTGCGCGTGCGTCTGCACGCGGAAGTCTACGCCAATGTGAAGGTCAATGTGGCGCGCTCCACGGACGAAGCCGAGCGCCAGGCGCGCGGTGAAAACGTGATCGCTTCCGCCCAACAAGCCGATCGTGACGAAGCCGCGGCGCAAGCCGCCGACCTCGCCGCGTCCGCCTTCAAGGACGACGGCCCTCCGGCCGAATAATCGATCCGAAACGGAAACGATGAAGGCCCGCGCCGCAAGCGCGGGCCTTTTCGTTTGCGCCGCCGATTCCTCGTTCCACGTCAACAACAATGGACGGTGGAGGACTCACCGAAACTCGCAACAAGATTTCGGTCCGTAAACATTTACCGGAGCGAATCGCGGCATTGTCCGCCCAATGTCGAGCCAGCCCGCGCTTCCCCTTTCAGCCCCCGGCGCGCCCGCGCAGCCGCGCGTGGCGCCGCATAACCTTGAAGCCGAGCAGGCGCTGCTGGGCGCCATCCTGTTCGACAACGAAACCTACAACCGCATCACGCCCCTTCTGCAGCCAAAGCACTTTTACGATCCAGTGCATGGCCGCATCTTCGCCGCCTGCTCCGAACTGATCGCGGCGGGAGACCTCGCCGACGGCGTCACCCTGAAAGAACGCTTCGCGCGCGACGGCGGCATCAAGGAAATTGGCGGCGCCGTCTATCTGATGAAGCTGATGGACGCGGCCGCGCCCCTTTCGGCACAAGCGCAATCTTACGCAACGCTGATCTACGATCTCGCCCTGCGCCGCGAGCTTATCCGCGTCGGCACGCTGATCGCGGACCTCGCGGAAAATCCGCCGGACGATAGCGATGCGGAAGATGTGATCGAGGAAGCCGAGCGCTCGCTCTTCTCGCTCGCTGAGAACGGCGCGGCGAATAGCGGCTTCTCGCCCTTCTCCCGCGCGCTGACCGCTTCAATCGAAAGCGCCGCCGCAGCCTACGAAAGCGATACCGACGTCTCCGGCATCGCCACCAGTTTCGAGGATCTCGACCGCATGCTCGGCGGTCTGCACGGCTCTGATCTGCTCATTCTCGCAGGCCGCCCGTCCATGGGTAAAACCGCGCTGGCGCTGAACATCGCCTTCAACATCGCCCGCGCGCGCCTGACCTACGACCGTGCGCCGGAAGACGAAAAGCCCACCGACAAGGGCGGCGTCGTGGCCTTCTTCTCCCTCGAAATGAGCGCCGAGCAGCTCGCCACACGTCTGCTGTCAGATGCGGCGGCGATTGAAAGCGACCGCATCCGGCGCGGGAAGATTCAAAAACACGAATACGAACGCCTGCAGGACGCCGCCGCCGATCTGCAAGCTCTGCCTCTGCACATCGATGAGACGGGCGCAATTTCGATCGCACAATTGCAAGCGCGCGCGCGACGCTTGAAGCGCACGGTCGGCCTCGATTGCATCGTCGTCGACTATCTCCAGCTGGTCACCGGATCGTCCAAAAAGAGCGACGGACGTGTTCAAGAGGTCAGCGAGATCACCCAAGGGCTCAAAGCGCTGGCCAAAGACCTGCAAGTGCCGCTGATCGCGCTGTCGCAGCTTTCCCGCCAAGTCGAAACGCGGGACGACAAACGCCCGCAGCTCTCCGACCTGCGGGAATCCGGCTCAATCGAGCAGGACGCGGATGCAGTCTTGTTCGTGTACCGGGAAAGCTATTATCTCGAGCGCGCCGAACCACGCGAAGGCACAGAAGAGCACATTGCGTGGATGCGGCAGGTGGATGAAGTGCGCAATCAGGCCGAAGTTAT
Source organism: Alphaproteobacteria bacterium (assembly GCA_030430715.1). Taxonomy (GTDB): domain Bacteria; phylum Pseudomonadota; class Alphaproteobacteria; order Caulobacterales; family Aquidulcibacteraceae; genus Vitreimonas. The sequence continues at coordinate 8,581 of JAUIJZ010000011.1, read as the reverse complement.
TATCGGCAAGCAGCGTCACGGCCCAATCGGTAAGGTGAAGCTCTTCTTTGACAGCCGCTACACCAGATTCGGCAATCTCTCCGCGCGGAGCTGAGCCTTATCTCCGCCGTTTTCTCAGCGGAGCGAGAGACCGCGCAGCATGAATGATACCGCTCCCCCTCCGCCTCGACCGCGCCTCGCGCGGCTGAAGGTTGATCACACCGCCATTGTTGAGAATTGGCGTTTCTTCAAGACACAAGCACCGGGCGCGGCAGTCGCCGCAGTTGTCAAAGCCGACTCCTATGGGCTTGGCTGCGTCGCCGCTTCGCGCGCGCTGGCGCAGGCAGGCGCCCGCACCTTCTTCACCGCGACCAGCGCCGAAGCGCTGATTGTGCGCAAGGCGTTGGGCGAAGGCCCGCAAATTTTCGTGCTGAATGGCCCCGCCGCCACTGATCTCGACCTATTCGCGCAAGCCAAACTGACACCGGTGCTGAACTCTCTGGCGCAGATCAAATTATGGGACGCACGCGGCTCGGCAGCTCTCCACATCGATACCGGCATGAACCGGCTTGGCATCGGCCCGGACGAACTGACACGCGCCGCGCTGGCGCTGAAGGACACCACGCTGGCTTTGATCATGAGCCACCTCGCTTGCGCCAACGATCTTAAGCACGAGATGAACGCGGTGCAGCTCAAGCGCTTCATTGACGCCGCCACACTGTTTCCAAAAGCGCCGCTGAGCCTCGCCGCCAGCGCCGGCGCCATGATCGGCCCCGATTATCATTTCGATCTGATCCGGCCGGGCATCGGCCTCTACGGCTCCTGCGCGCTCGATGCCGATAATCCGTCCCTCGCCGCGGCGGCGACGATCGAAGCCCCCATTCTTCAGGTGCGGGACGTCCAGGCGGGCGAATCGTTCGGATATGGCGCGACAGCCAGTGCGCCCCAAAAGATGCGCACAGCCACCGTCGCGCTCGGCTACGCCGACGGCTACTTGCGATCCTTGGCCGGAGCCGGTTATGGCGTCCTAGCGGGGGGCCGGCGGCCCGTTCTGGGGCGCATCTCCATGGATCTGATCATCATCGACGTGACAGGGTGCGCCGAGGCTGCGCCCGGCGTTATGGTCGAGTTCCTCGGCCCCAACGCACCGCTTAACGACATCGCCGCGCGGGCGGCCACCTCGCCCTACGAAATTCTCACCACGTTCGCCGGCACGGTGCGCAAAATCGGAGCGCGCGCGTGATCAATCCCTTCGCGCCCATCGGACGCGCCGTGTTGGCCATACTGGCCGAGATCGGCCGCTTTTCCGGGTTCATCAGCCGCGCTGTAACGGCGTGCTTCACGCCGCCCGTATTCGCCGGACAGTTCGGACGGCAATGCTTGCAGATCGGCTATTTCTCGCTGCCCGTGATCGGCCTCACCGCCGTGTTCATCGGCGCCGCGCTCGCGCTCAACATTTATGTTGGCGGATCGCGCTTCAATGCCGAGCAATTCGTGCCGAATATCGTGGTGCTCGGCATCACGCGTGAGCTGGGCCCGGTGCTGGCCGGCCTGATGCTGGCCGGACGCGTCAGCGCCGGCATCGCCGCCGAGATCGGTACCATGCGCGTGACCGAGCAGATCGACGCGATGACGACGCTCTCGACCGATCCCTTTAAATTCCTGATCGCGCCACGCCTGCTCGCCGCGACGCTGACACTCCCGGTCCTCGTTCTTGTCGCCGACATTATCGGCGTCATGGGCGGCTACGCTGTCGCCACCAGCACGCTCGACTTCAACGGCGCGACTTATCTGCGCAACACCTTCCAATTCATGGAAGCAGAGGATGTGATCCTCGGCCTGATCAAGGCGGCGGTGTTCGGCTTCATCATCGCGGCGGTTGGCGCTTATCAGGGCTTCAATTCGAAAGGCGGCGCACTCGGCGTCGGACGTGCGACCACCAACGCCGTTGTCGGCTCGATCGTGCTGATCCTCGCCGTCAACTACCTCATCACCGCCTTCTTCGTGGAGTGAAGCACGCCATGAGCACGCCGAAACTCCAACTGAAGGGCATCAAGAAAAAGCTGCGCGGGCGCCAGGTGCTCGATGGCGTCGATCTCAGCGTCGACAAGGGCCAATCGCTCGTCATCATTGGCGGATCGGGCAGCGGCAAATCGGTGACGCTGAAATGCGTGCTCGGCCTTATGAAGCCGGATGCCGGACAAGTGCTGGTGGACGGCGCGGACGTGACGCGCATGCCCGAGCCGGTCCGCGCGCGCAACATGCGCAAATTCGGCATGCTGTTTCAGGGCGGCGCGTTATTCGACAGCCTATCGATCTGGGAAAACATCGCCTTTCGTCTGATCTACGCCGACGGTGTTTCCCGTAAGGACGCCCGCGAACGCGCCATCGAGACGATGCGCAAAGTGCGTCTAGCGCCTGAATTCGCCGAAGTGCGTCCGATCGAGCTTTCCGGCGGCATGCAAAAACGCGCCAGCCTGGCGCGCGCCATCATCGCCAAGCCAGACATCATCTTTTTCGATGAACCCACCACCGGGCTCGATCCGATCACCGCCGATGCGATCAACGATCTGATCGTCGAGCAAACCAAGGAATTGGGCTGCGCTGCGGTGTCGATCACGCATGACATGCCGAGCGCGCGCAAAATCGCCGACGAAGTGGCCATGCTCTATGGCGGCAAGATCGTATGGCGCGGGTCCGCCAGCAGCATCGACCATTCCGGCAATGAGATGGTCGATCAATTCGTCGCCGGCCGCGCCGAGGGGCCGATCCAGGCCGTGGTGTGACGGCCCCGAAGCCGCCGCCGCGTGCGCCGATCTATGGCGACGCGGAGGCACATGACTGGACGCCGCGCCAGTGCGCGCTCAATCTTCTCACCACCCTCGCCGATTGGTGCGCATCGCCGCGTGAATTCAAAGGCGACGCGACAGGCCGCATCTGGCATTTCATGGGCGATTACGATGATCGCGCGCAATTGCTCTACACGTCCAATCAAGGCAACGGCCGGATCGAACTTTTCATAACATCAGATCATTGGGTCTGCGCCGAACTTTTCGTCGTCGACGATTTCAAACTGCGCGTATGGATCGAAGATCCTTACGAGGAAAAGGAATTCTGGCCCGACGGCGCCGATGGCGTGACGCCGCCCAGCGGCGATCCGCCGGGACGAATCTCCAAGCGCGGCGCGTGGCTGCAGATTCGCTGCGCTGATTTTCCCAACCTTCGCGCGATGGAATCATATTGGAGCGTCGAAGACGCGGAGTGATTCTGCGCACGCGCCTAAACCATTCGTCACGTAACCGCACAAACCGCGCATATCATTGCATTTTATTGGCGGTTTGATCTTCGCCGCATCTGCGTTAGTGCTGCGCTTAAATCCCGCCCCATGAACACGACATCGCGCCGGTCCGCCGCGCGCATGAGACGGAGCCTTGCGTCACATGAACATCCCGCAATCGATCGAAGAGAGCTTCGCATTTCTCCAGCAAACCTGGGACGAAGGCGTGTTCGGCGTGAGCTATAATTCCGTTCTCTATGCCGCCGCCGCCATCTTCGTGGCGCTGCTGCTACGCGGCTTGTTCGCACGCTGGGTGCTGCGCCTGTTGCGTAAATTCACCGCCAGCACCGACAACAAGATCGACGACGCCGTCGTTGAAGCGCTGTCTGAGCCGCTGAAGTTCGTTTTTCTAATTGTCGGCGTCGATATCGCGCTGCGCATCATGCCGCTGGCGGATGGCGCGCGCGATGTGGGCAATCTCGTCGTGCAGACACTCATCGCCATCGCCGTGTTTTGGGCGCTCAATCGCGTTGCGGGCGCGATGCGCATCGCGCTTGAACCGCTCGGACGCATGCTGACGCCCTCGGCGGTCGAGTGGCTGGTCAAAGCGTTGCAGGTGATCTTTCTGGTCGTTGGCGCAGCTTCGGTTTTGGAGCTCTGGGGCGTGCGCGTCGCGCCGCTGCTGGCGGGCCTTGGCATTTTCGGCGTCGCGGTGGCGCTCGGCGCGCAGGATCTGTTCAAGAACCTCATCGCCGGTCTTGCGGTGATGGCCGAGAAACGCTTCCAGCGCGGCGATTGGATTTGCGTCGATGGCGTCGTCGAAGGCGTGGTCGAGCAGATCAATTTCCGCTCCACTGTCGTGCGCCGTTTCGACCAGGGGCCGGTTTACGTGCCCAACTCAACGTTCGCCGATAATGCCGTGATCAATTTCTCGCGCATGAAACAGCGCCGCATCTTCTGGAAGATTGGCGTCGAATATAACACGAGCGTCGATCAGCTGCGCCGTATCCGCGACCGCATTGAGCAATACATTCGCAACACGCCAGACTTCGCCCAGCCTCCTGGCGCGCCGTTGTTCGTGCACATCGATGAGTTCAGCGAGAGCTCGATCGACATCATGATCTATTGCTTCACGGAAACGACGGACTGGGGCAAGTGGCTCGCGATCAAGGAAGCCTTTGCCTACGAGATCAAGAACATCGTCGAGGGCGAAGGCTCCGGCTTCGCCTTCCCGAGCCGCACGCTCTATCTGGCCGCCGACAACAGCGCTCAAGACGCTTTCCGTCCGCCGCAGGGCGCTGTGCCAGAAATATTTGACCAGCGGCGCGTGCAAAGCCGCGCCGCTGCCGGTGGCGAATGAGAGCCTAAAGCGTCTTAGGGCGTGAAATGCGACTTCCCGCAGGACCAAAAGCAGGTCGCATTTCACGCATGACGTTTTAGACCGGCCCCCAACCCTGCTGGTTGATATAGCCGCGAATGCGCTCGATGCGATTGGCGGGATCGGGGTGCGTGGACAGGAATTCGGGCGGACGAGATCCGCCGCCCGATTGCATGGCCGCCCAAAATGGAATGGACTGACGCACGTCGTAGCTCGCGGCGCGCATGTAATTCAGACCGAGAATATCGGCCTCCGCTTCCTGCTCGCGCGAGAATGGCAGGCTGAGCCCCACCTGCGCACCGAGGCCAAGCGCTGCCATCGCCATGTCGCTGCTTACCGCCGCACCGGCAACCTGCAACGCGGTTTGCGTTGCCGTCTCGCGGCTATACCGCTCGGCGGCGTGGCGGCCTGTCACGTGCCCAACTTCGTGGCCGAGCACCGTCGCCATGTAATCGTCCGTCGCGCAAATCTCGAACAGGCCGCGATAGAAGCCGACTTGCCCGCCGGGCAGCACAAAGGCGTTCTTTTCGTCGCTGTTGAACAGCACAAATTCCCAGCTCTGATTGCCGCGGCCGGCCGCATTGACGATGCGGCGCCCGACCGTCTCCAGCCGCCGCTGAGCCGCGGCATTATTCCAAGTAGGCGTCTGCTGGCGCATTTGCTGCCAGGCGCTCAGCGAAGCCTGCTGTAGCTGGGCCTCATCAACGATGATGAACTGGCCGCGTCCGGTCTCAGGGTTCTGATAGGTGGCGCAACTGGCGAGCAGGACGATGCTGCCCGAAGCCAGCCCGCGCAGCAGGTCCCGGCGGTCCATTTTCGACACGTCGACCAATTTTGCGCCCTCAGCGCTCACGGGATGATGCTCGCACATGCCTATTCTCCATCACGGCGGGTGGTAGGCTGCTATTTTCTGTCGCGTCCGCGCCAAAGCAACCCCCGAGAGGCGAGAAGCGAACCGGCGTGGACATGAACGAGCCGCCTCGCTATAGACGCTCGCTCCGCGCCAGCCGACCGGCAGGCGTCGGAATGCCTGGGTAGCTCAGTCGGTAGAGCAGCGGATTGAAAATCCGCGTGTCGGCGGTTCAATTCCGTCCCCAGGCACCACCCCCCGCCCAGAATCGGCCCCAGCACGGGCCTTCCGCTGGCGCTTCGGTGTGGAATGGCTATCTAAGGGCCCATGACCGATCCAATCCCCGTCACCGTGCTCACCGGCTTCCTGGGCGCCGGCAAGACCACGCTGCTGAACCGCATCCTCACCGAGCAGCACGGCAAACGCTATGCCGTCATCGTCAATGAGTTTGGCGAGATCGGCATCGACAACGACCTCATCGTCGACGCCGACGAGGAAGTGTTCGAGATGAACAATGGCTGCGTGTGCTGCACCGTGCGCGGCGATCTCATTCGCATCATCGAAGGGCTGATGAAGCGCAAAGGCCGTTTCGACGCCATCCTGGTGGAGACGACTGGCCTCGCCAAGCCGGCGCCGGTGGCGCAGACATTCTTCGTCGATGCAGATGTGAGAGCGCGAACAAAACTCGACGCCATCGTCACCGTGGTCGACGCCAAGCATGCGCCACAACAATTGGAAACGAGCGAGGAAGCCGCCGAACAGGTCGCTTTCGCCGACATCATATTGCTCAACAAAACCGACCTGGCCGGCAAGGACGAACTCACCGCATTGGAGCGTCAACTCCATGCATTGAACCCGACTGCACGCGTGAAGCGCATGAGCCGGGGCGATGTGCCGCTCGATGCGATCCTGGGCTTGGGCGCATTCGATCTCGACCGCATCGTGGAAATCGATCCGCACTTTCTGCCTGATCACGATTGCGACGAAAGCTGCGCCCACCATGATCATGAGCACGATCACCACGGCCACGGCCACGATCACCATCATCACGACGATCACGTATCCGCGTCAGGCATCAGCAGCGTCTCGCTGTCCAGCGATAAGCCGGTTGACCCCCAGAAGCTGTTGCCCTGGCTGAACGAGATCACCCAGGAGCGCGGCCCCGACATCTTGCGTCTCAAGGGCATTTTCGCATTCCCCGACGAACCTAAGCGGTTCGTTGTGCAAGGCGTGCACATGATCGTTGAGGGCGACACCCAGCGTGACTGGAAGGATGGCGAGCCGCGTACATCGCGCCTCGTCTTCATTGGCCGCAATCTCAACCGCGCCGAACTCGAAAGCGCATTCGCGGCGTGCGCGGCGTGACAGCGCTTGTTTATGAAAACGGGCGCAGGCTGGCTCTCGGCGCGAGCGTCACCTCCGCGCACTGGATCGGCGGCGAAGCCCTCTTCGCGCTTGGCGACGGCGCCGTGCTCGTCGCCGGCCGCGAAGGCGAGACACGGCGCATCGAAGCACATGACGGCGCCATTCTCGACGCCACGATCCACCCGGACAGCGCCCGCCTCGTCACAGCCGGCGATGACGGCAAGCTCGCCATTGTCGATACAGCGGGCGGCATCGAGGTGCTGGCCGATTTCCGCAACAAATGGATCGACCATGTGGTCGCCAATGCCGCAACCAAGGTGATCGTCGCGGGCGTCGGCAAGCAGGCGATCGTCTTTCGCGACGGCCAGGAATCACACCGCTTCGACTATGCCTCGACCGTCGGCGGCTTGGCGCTAGACGCCAAAGGCCGGAGGCTTGCCGCCACCCATTATGGCGGCGTGACCATGCGGCTCGTGCTTGCCGCAGATGATAAGGGATCGGCGCTCAACTGGGCCGGCTCACACCTTGCCGTCACCCTTGCGCCGGATGCGGATTACGTGATCACCGCGATGCAGGAGAATGCGCTGCATGGCTGGCGCCTGCCGGATAAAACCGATCTGCGCATGGACGGCTATCCGTCCAAGACGCGCAGCTTCTCCTGGGACAAGCGCGGCCGCTGGCTGGCCACATCAGGCGCCAACGCCGCAATCGTCTGGCCATTCCAAGGCAAGCTCGGCCCGCAAGGCAAAGCGCCGCTTCAACCCGGAGAGCGCGACGTGCTGGTGAGCGCGGTGGCGTTTCATCCAAGCGAGGAAACGCTGGCCATCGGCTATGCGGACGGCGCTGCCGTGCTGGCGCGCTTTGCCGATAATTCCTATGTCGAGTTGGAGGAAGCTGGCGAAGGCGCAGTGACGGCGCTCGCTTGGAGCGCGGACGGCAAGCAGATCGCGTTGGGAGACGAAGCCGGGCGCGGGGCGATTATTGCGGTCTAGGGCGTGTGCTCTGCGCCGTCAGGACCTGGTCCATCACGCGCACCACGCCTGAAATCTCATCGACTATGCGCTTGGCGCGCGCTGGATCGACCAACGGTTTGAACAGATCGCCCGGCTCAAACAGATTGCCGCCCTCCACGGCGACAAGCAGATCGCCGTCTTCGAAAGCACAGCGTAATTTTTTGCCTTTCAGACCGCGCTCCAACGCGATCAGCCGCTCCATCATGACGGGATGAAGGAGATAGCGCGCCTCGACCTGATCGGTGCCCCAGACTTCAAACGCTTTCTCAAAGCCGGAATCGACGAGGCGCACACGCTCAAGCTTGCGTCCGCTATTCTTGCCGCCGCCGAATACGTTGAAGATGCCGGCATCGCGCCGAACGATGGTCACGCCGAGAAACTCGCGCGGGAAATGCATGCGGATCAATTGACCGCGAAACACAGTTGAATAGCGGGTGCGGCCTTTGCTGTCGGTGTGCCGCTGTTCGAGATGTCCCTCATAAAGATCGAATAAGGATTGCTTATAGGCGCCGTGAAACAGGTCCTCGAATTTCGAGCGGCTGAAACTCGGCAGTAATTTCAGTTCGCGGAACCGCGCGAACGCTGGCGGTTCAAAGCCGCCAACATTGAATGAGGCGCCCATCGCCTCCGCCAGCGCGCCGCAATACTGGACCTTGAGCGTCTGCCCGACCTTCGCCAAAGGCTGATAGGCAATGATCCAGGTTAGGAAGGCGGCAAAC